>JALFCG010000130.1 GCA_022771265.1 Prevotella sp. | reverse complement strand
CAACGGCAGAATCATCAAGGTGACATCCGTAGGCTATAAGACCGTCTGTAAGGATTGCACAGGTGAGAATGTAGGCATCATCAAGATGGAAGAAGACAGTAAGATGCTCGGCGAAGTGGTGGTGAAATCATCACGCCCTGTTATTGCCATCAAAGGCAATGCCTTGGTTACGACTGTAGCCAACTCCCAACTTTCTCATGCTGGCACAGCAAATGATGTGTTGCGCCAAGTGCCAATGGTTACAGGAAGAGACGGCAACTTCGAGGTGTTTGGCAAGGGTACACCACTTATCTATATCAATGGGCGTGTCGTACAAGACAAAAACGAGCTTGCACAACTCAACTCACAAGACATCAAGAATGTGGAAGTCATCACCAATCCTGGTGCCAAGTATGATGCTTCAGTCAAGTCTGTCATTCGTATTCGTACCAAACCATCGCAAGGTGAAGGCTTTGGTGGAACACTTCGTGCCCAAAATGGTTTCCGACACTATTTTTCGAGCATGGAGCAAGCAAACTTGAAATATCGTAAAGGAGGCTTGGAACTATTCTCCAATCTCAATTATTATACCGGCAAATTCTATAGCTATGGAGTCACGGACCTGGAAACGAAAGCTTCTACCAATTGGCTTCAGAACATAGAAAGCATCGGTCGTATGCGAAACAATGAGTTCTTCGGCAAGTTTGGATTGTCATGGATGCTCAATGAGCATCATTCCATTGGCGCTTATTATGTGAATGGAGTGGGACTGCAAAAGGAACATCCTGATTATAAAACCACTTCGTATGCAGATGGAACTCTGAAAGATATGGTTTCCACCGTAGGACTCAACAGGACACATGCCATGCCTAAGCATCATGCCAATATCTATTACAATGGAGAAGTGGGCAAACTTGGCGTTGACTTCAACATGGACTACATGTGGAGAAAAAAGCGCAAGACTTCCGATCTGTCGGAGATAAACCTCAACAATGAGGACAATTCGATTACATCCAATGGTATCGGGCACTCACGAATGTTTGCCGAGAAGATAGTTTTGAGCTATCCTCTGTGGAAAGGACAACTTGAAGTGGGCAATGAGTACACCGCCTCACAGACATTGAATGATTTCAACATCAATATGGCTACTATCGGAAATAGCAACACCAAGAGCGATGAGAAAAACATGGCTGGTTTTCTCTCCATAGGTCAGCAGTTCGGAAAGGTTGCCGTAGAGGCAGGACTTCGTTACGAGCATGTCAACTTCAAATACACGGAAAATAGCCAACTCAAGGAAGACCAAAGCAAGACTTACAACAACGTTTTCCCTTCTTTGTCTATTTCTACAGAGATTGGAAAAACGCAATTGTCATTGAGCTATACAAGCAAGACCCAGCGTCCTTCATACGATGACCTTGATGGAACAGTCAACTATGTCAATCGTTTGACCTTGGAAAGTGGCAATCCTTACCTATCCCCTATGAAGATTCATTCTGTGGAGTTGATGGGTGCATGGAAGCAATTCTTTGCGAAGATTTCATACGAACATAGAAAGGATGCCTTTATCCAGACTACGAAATCGTATTGCGAGGACGGAGAGGTGAAATTGATCACCATGGAGAACACTCCAAAGATAGATGAACTACAAGCATTTGTTGGCGCACAATTTAAGGTTGGTATTTGGGAACCCAAAGTGAATGCTGGCATCATCAAACAGTGGTTCACAGGCGAGTATATGGGTGAACGCAAATCCTTTAGCAATCCTTTGGGAATTGTACAGTTCCAAAATGCTATCCATCTGCCTGGAGACATTTGGATGAACATCGATATGGAATGGAATAGCCGTGGCAACAAGGACAACATGAAACTCGGTTCTTCCTCGTACCTCAATGCCAAACTTTACAAGGCTTTCTGGAAAAATCGTTTCTCCGTGTCGCTTGAAGCCAATGACATTTTCAACAAGAGCTACCGTAATGTTACATTCTACAACAAGGATGTTACACTTAGGCAAAACATGACAAGTGATACTCGTGCCTTGCTCTTGACATTGCAGTACAACTTCAATACTTCAAGAAACCGATATAAGGGTAAAGGTGCAGGTAATGAGGAAATAAACCGTTTCTAATCTCTCAACGATATGAATAATCAAGTTAATGTTATGATAGCAGGTGCAGACATGGGAGGCTTGATAGCTTCCTGTGCCTTGCACTATGACTTCCAGAATCGTCTTCTGCAAGAAGATAGATTCCGAATCTCTCGTCTCGAAAAGGACACGCTGACGATGGAAGATGTAGAGCAATGTGATTTGTCGGGGGTAGAGTATGTCGTGAATGCCACGCTGCACGATACAGAAGCCTCGTTTGCCTTCGATGAGAAATGCAAGAAGCAGGGCATTCCTGTCATCCATGCCGTCAACCTTGGCAAGGCAGCTTTCCTCGCCGTGGAAAAACCGAAAGGCTATCCTTTCAGCGAGGTAAAAAAGCGAAATTCAGATGAGGGTTCTATTGGGAAGCATGAAGAGGATTCTATCGAAAAGCATGAAGATAGGATTGCTCTTGATAGTTGGAATGCCGATATATTCCAAAGAAAGCTTGGCAAGTACATCTCGCAGTATGGTATGTTTTGGCAGAAGCCTGTACCTTGGATAGACGAAGCCATCAAGAACTATTCAGAGAAATCTTTCCCACAACTGAGCATTGGGGCATATATTGTCGCAGGCTATTGCGTGAATATCCTTTGCAGACTTGCGGAATGCAAGGAGGTAAAGTATTTCCCTAAGTTCTATCTCTCGCCACTGCTGGAAGAGGTATAGTTTATATCATCTGATAGTTGACCGCATGGAATAGAGCCTCTGCAATGTTCTTCACACCCAATTTGGCGAAGAGGCTTCGCTTGCAAGCCTTGATGGTATCCACCGACTTGCACACTCTATCGGCAATTTCATTCATCGTATAGCCTTGGGCAGACAGTCTCAAAACTTCTCTCTCAGCCTCGCTCAAGGTTATACCTTCTTTCCTCTCCCACTTGTGGCGGTCTGTGGAATACTCGAAATACCCACGCTCGCCATTCTTCTGCATGATGATATGTCCTGACTCATCGGTCGCCGCCAACGAAACGGTGCAGAAGGCAAGCCATATCCTGCCGTCATCGGAAAGGAGAATCGGGGTGAGATGATGATGAATCAGTCGGCTATGCTTGCCGTTGGTTAGATGGAAATCATACGATATGGTATATTCCAGCCGGTCTTCCACAGGCAGTTCGTTGAATAGGTCGAAACCTTTCTTGTTTACTTCCAACAACATCTGCAAGTCTTGCTCTGGCACATGGTCGATATACATCTGATAGCCAGCCTCCAAGAGTTGCTCAGGTTGCAAGCCGCAGAGATACGCCAGGTTATCAGAGGCATAGATGAAACCCTGGTGGAAGTAGTCAATGATATAGACGCACTGGTAGGTGCTGCGAGCAAAAGCCTTTGCCGTATTCACCAACAATTCTATCTTGTCGTAATCCTCCTTCGCTATGTGATTTACCTCATTGGAATGGAGGAAGAAGTCATTTTTGTCGTTGCTCATAAGCAGACTCTATAATTACACTTTTAAACTATTTATCTTGGCACAGACACTTTGCACATGGTCAAGTCCATAAAGCATTGAATGTGAATCAATGCCCATCCACGAAAACAAGGTTTGAATTTTCTGGTATTCGTTGATAATGTAACTTGTATCAATCTCAGCCTCATGAAGTCTAAAGCATATCGGTTCGTGATGAGCAATTCTGTTTCGCAGACTGTTCACCTTGTCAAGTTCATTGAAAATGTAGGTGTTGTTGTATTGAACAGCAGCCGATGAGCGAGGTTTGTTAGGAAAAGCCCTCAATAGACATTGTCCTGTTGCACGATACTGTAGTGAAGAATACATATATTTCCAAACTCCAAATTCCATTTCGGCAATCAGCTTGGAATGAGAATAGTTACCTTGTCTATTCAAACGGTTGTATGCCTTTTCTATGATTTTCCGTGTTTCGTTCATGCGCCCATTGGAGAATATTCCATTGTCTTGAACGGAATCTTTCAACCAATCCTCTCCCAAGCTCGGCACTAAAAGGCTATCTATCGCATTACGCAAAGCAACTTCAAAACAACTAACGATAGTGAACATCTCCTGCGACAAGCGCAAGTTGTAACGATACAAAGCCATAGCCTTGCGAGTGTCACCATTCGCAGCATCTTTGTATCTCTGTATTCGTTTGGCAGACAAAATCCGCTCAAATTCTAAATATTCCATAAATATTTGTTCGTTTACTTGGTTGTAACAAGAAAAAACACTATCTTTGTAGCGTTGATTCCCGGTAGCCTCTGATTCGTCAAGCTATCGGGTCTTGTTTTTTATACAATTTGCCTACAAAAATACATTTTTTTCTGCGATTACGATTAAACCACATTATATAATTACAGAAAATTAACCGTAAAAAGTTGCTAAAAGTCCTTGCTGTTTCGTATTATTATTGTATTTTTGCAACCCGAAAAGAGTTGTTTGACAGCAAACCTATGAAGATTGCATAAATTAGAACTGTTGCCAAATCATTACCTCCATTAAGGTAAAAAACTCATAAATAGCTCATTTTAAGTTATTCGGCAGATTTTAGCGTAATTTTAAGAAAAAAAACTAAAGAAAAAAAACACATATTGAAAATAATTCGTACTTTTGCAGAGCTTATGAAAACAACCATTATTAAAGAAAGACTACAGAGTGTGCTTATAGCCATTCTCTTCATCTCTGTCTTCCTACCCTTCGGTCTTAACCATTTCGGGTGGACAAAGTGGGTCCTGCTTGCTGGATTAGGGCTCATCATCGCGTTCTGCGTGTTGATTAGCGAACTGACAGTAGAGAAACTATTCCGTATGCCCAACGACATATCCCGCGGCAGCAAGTATATCATCAAGCGCAACATACGCTTTGAGACGCTCAATATATTTCTCAGCGTGATATTGATGTGTATCTTCCTCGATGCATTCGCCAACAATGCCACAGTTAACAATCACTACAGTTGGCAAACCCTCGGCTATGTCATTGCGGTCAACTGCTTCACCACGGTCGTGATACACGTCTATTGGCGAAGTGTGTATAAGAAACACTATCTCATCCGTCAACTCGAGGAAGCCCAACTGCTCAACGGTATGCTTCAGGAGAGACAACGTCGTGATGCTCATCCAGAACAACAGACGAATGACGCCATCTCTCCCACCCCGTCAAGCGACGATGCCGTGATAACTATCAGCGGAGCCACCAAGGAGTCGCTTGATGTGCATCCGTCGCAAGTGATATTTGCCACTTCCGAGGGCAACTACGTACACATCTATTATTATAAAGATGACAAACCCCACGACATGCTCATACGCACGAGCATGAAGAATGTATCGGAATTGCTCTGCCGTCGGCCATACATAATGCAATGCCACCGTGCTTATATCGTCAACCTGCTCCATGTGGCAAAGGTTGAGAGTCGCAACAGTGGCATAGCCCTTGTGATGAAGGATATTGATGAAACAGTACTCGTGTCGAAGCAGTATTCTACTGAAGTCAAGGAGAAAATCAAGAATCCCTCTACAATCTCTTAATCACGTCCTGTCCAGCTCCCTTGCCCTTATACTTGCTCTTCGTCGCATTGAAGGCATAGCGCACCGACAGGGCCACACGGTTGAAGCTGTAGTTGCCACGACCCTGACCGAACACTTCTCCCTTGAGCAGCGTGTAGTTGCCAAGGTCGATTATTACGTCCTGATGAGCTGTGTCGAAGATGTCGCACACTGAGAAGCGCACAACAAGCGACTTGTCCTTCAGAAACGACTTCTGTACGGCGGCTGTGAGGTTCCAGTAAGCCTGCAGCAGGCGGACGTTGCGGTAGTGGGCCTTGCTGTAGAACTGCGAGTTCAGCTCTATCTGCCAGTCGTGTTTCAATCTGAACGCATTGTCGCTGTTGAAGATGAGCATAGGAGTATGAAAACGTCAGCACTCGTTTCCTGATAAATGCTTTTGCTGAAGGCTTGCGCTGGAAGGTCATACGCCCCCGTCACTTCGTGACACCCCCTCTATCTTAGAGGGGGAGCAAGCATGACACTGCATGACGGTAACTTGACTCTCCCCCTAAGATAGGGGAGAGTCAAGTTACCGTCATGCATGGAAAGGGTGGGAAACTTAAGGACCTTACTTACAACAAGCGCAGGGCTTGAGCTGCTTGAAGAAGTCGTTGCCCTTGTCGTCAACGAGAATGAAGGCAGGGAAGTCCTCAACGGTAATCTTCCATACAGCCTCCATGCCAAGTTCAGGATACTCCACACAGTCGATGCTCTTGATGGAGCTCTGTGACAGTACTGCAGCTACACCGCCGATGGTTCCAAGATAGAAGCCACCGTGCTTCTTGCAGGCCTCAGTCACGCAGTCGCTACGGTTGCCCTTGGCAATCATCACCAGACTCGCGCCGTTAGCCTGGAACTCGTCAACGTACGGGTCCATGCGGTTGGCTGTCGTCGGACCCATCGATCCGCAAGGATAGCCCTCCGGAGTCTTTGCCGGTCCGGCATAGAGTATCGGGTGGTTCTTGAAGTAGTCGGGCAATCCCTCGCCGGCGTCAAGGCGGGCTTTGAGCTTAGCGTGGGCGATGTCACGTGCCACGATGATCGTACCCTTCAGGTTCACACGGGTGCTGACAGGATATTTCGTCAGTTCGGCGCGAACGGCGTCGATGCCCTTGTCGAGGTCAATCTCTATGCCCTTCGGTCCTTCGCCCGGGTTGCGCATCTCTTCAGGAATGAGCTCTGTCGGACAGTCGTCCATCTTCTCAAGCCATATACCGTCCTTGTTGATCTTCGCCTTGATGTTGCGGTCAGCCGAGCAGCTGACACCCATACCTATCGGGCAGCTTGCGCCGTGGCGTGGCAGACGGATGACGCGGATGTCGTGGGCAAGGTATTTGCCGCCGAACTGTGCGCCGAGGCCAATCTTGTGAGCCTCCTTCAGCAGTTTCTCCTCCAGGTCGATGTCGCGGAACGCGCGTCCGGTCTCGTCGCCTGTCGTAGGCAGACTGTCGTAGTACTTTATCGAGGCGAGCTTCACGGTCAGGAGGTTCTTCTCAGCCGATGTGCCACCGATGACGAACGCGATGTGGTAAGGCGGACAGGCAGCGGTGCCGAGATGCTTCATCTCC
Source organism: Prevotella sp. (assembly GCA_022771265.1). Lineage (GTDB taxonomy): Bacteria > Bacteroidota > Bacteroidia > Bacteroidales > Bacteroidaceae > Prevotella. The sequence goes on along the minus strand of JALFCG010000130.1, from coordinate 5,431 downwards.
TCCACGAGGAACGGCAGCAGCGTGCCCTCGTTCTGTATCGTTGCCTTTGTCATCGGGTAGAAATAGGTCTTGTTGGCTGAACCGCCACCCTTTGCCACCATCACGAAGCGGTACTCGTCACCCTCCACAGCCTCGATGTCAATCTGTGCCGGCAGGTTGCAGCGAGTGTTCACCTCGTCATACATGTTCAGGGGAGCGTTCTGCGAGTAGCGCAGGTTGTCCTGTGTGTAGGTGTTATACACTCCGAGCGATAGAGCCTCCTCGTCCTCGAAGTCCGTCCACACGCGTTGTCCTTTCTCTCCGTGGATGATTGCCGTACCGGTGTCCTGGCAGAAAGGCAGCACGCCCTTGCATGCCGTCTCCGCGTTGCGCAGGAACTGCAGTGCCACGTACTTGTCGTTCTCCGAAGCCTCCGGGTCGGTGAGGATTTTAGCCACCTGCTCGTTGTGCTCCCTGCGCAGCATGAACTCCACGTCGTGGAACGCCTGCTGGGCGAGCTGTGTCAGAGCTTCCTTTGAAACCTTGAGGATTGTCTTTCCTTCGAATTCACCTGTCGTCACGCCTTCCTTGGTAAGCAGGCGGTACTCGGTCTTGTCTTCGCCCAACTGGAACATTGGGGCATACTTAAATTCTGGAATGTTTGCCATATTAATATATTGTTTTACTAACTTAACTTTCGCACTGAGCCTCACCATCCCGACGTGGCTCCACCGCCACCCGAGCTTCCGCCTCCCCAGCTACCGCCTGAGAAGCCTCCGCCGCCGGAGAAGCCTCCGCCGCGTCGTCCTCCGCCGAGCATCGACCCAATGATTATTCCCTTGGCGATGCCGTTGTCATCGGGAGGCGTGATGTCGTGGTCGCGTGTCACCACCTTTCCGCAGTTGCCGCAGATGAAGGTGTCACGACGGTAGGTCCTGTTACCTTTCTTTATCACGTTCGACGTCATTTTCTTAAGTGCCGTTTTCTTGCAGTGCGGACAACGTCGGCTGAAGTAATCCACCATCCACACTATCAGCATGAACGCCGCTACGAGCGCTGACAATATAGCCACCGCCACATACCACGGTATGTCCTCCTCTTCCTCTGCCGCCTCAGGCTCCATCGTTCCATCGAGCACCTGTGTGACCGCCTTCACTCCGGCTGTCATGCCCCCGTCGCGGTCGCCTTCCTTAAATCGCGGCACCATGTAGTTCACCTGTATGCGTTTGCTCATGGCGTCGGTCATGACACCCTCCAGCCCGTAGCCGTTCTCAAACCTCACGCGGTGAATGTCCTCCACGTAGAGAATGAGCATGCCGGCGTTGGTCTTCTTGTTGCCAATGCCCCAGGCGCGGTAGAGCCTGTTGCCGAAGTCCATGACGTCAGCCTCGCCTATCGACGGCAGCATGACCACTCCCACCTCGATGCCCGTCGTCGTCTTCAGTCGGGCAAGCATGAGGTTGATGGAGTCGCGTGCCGCAGGGCTGAGCAGGTTTTCCGGGTCGCTGACCCTCTGTCGCGAGTCGGCAAGCTGCACGTTCGGCACGTCTTCCACCTTATATTCCTTGCCCACGGCAGCCATTGCCACCATGAGCAAGGAAACAGCCAAGAGGACTATTTTTCTCATTTCTCAGTTCTTTATTCTCAGAACTCCACTTTCGGAGCCTGTTCCGCACCCTTCTCAGCCTCGAAATAAGCCTTTTTCTCGAAGCCGAACATTCCTGCGATGATGTTTTTCGGAAACCTGCGTATGGAGGTGTTATACTGTTTTGCAGCCTCGTTGAAGTCACGTCGTGCCACGTTGATGCGGTTTTCCGTTCCCTCCAGCTGCGACTGCAGTTCGAGGAAGTTCTGGTTAGCCTTCAGGTCGGGATATTTCTCCACTATCACCATCAGTCTTCCAAGTGCCGACGACACTCCCGACTGTGCTTTCTGGTACTCGGCGAGTTTCTCCGGGGTGATGTTCTCCGGGTCAACCTTCACCGACGAAGCCTCGCTGCGTGCCTTCACCACGCTCTCGAGAGTCTCGCTCTCATGGGCGGCATAGCCCTTGACGGTGCTGACGAGGTTAGGAATGAGGTCAGCCCTGCGCTGGTACTGCGTCTCCACGTCAGCCCATTTTCCCTGCACGCTCTCGTCCATGGACACCATTCCGTTATAGCCGCTAACGGCCCACATGATTATCACTACTAATAATGCGACCGGAATAATCCAGCCAAGCTGTTTCTTTAAGTTCATTGTTACATTATTTTTAATTAGACTGCAAAGATAGCAAATATAAATAACATCTGCAAGCATTTCACATTTTTTATTATCACAGTTCCATAACTACTATAGGCAGAACACCCATAACACCTGTCTTACGCCCTCAACCTATGCCTTTAATTTCGCCTTGCCAGGATTACCGCCGCAAAACCAAGAAAAGCGGCAAGCAGCATAGCGGTCCATGGAAAACGCACCTTCTCCTTCACCACCTCCACCTCCCGCACCACGGGGATGGAGTCGATTCTGACCACGCTCACCGTGTCGCGCAAGTACCTGTAGCGGTATTCTATCGACACGTCCTTCACCACCACCGTGTCAGGTATGTCGCAGGGCGACTCCATACCGGATCTCACTCCACGGCGGTAGTCAGACGTGTGGTTCTCGTACACGTAGATGCTGTCGTAGTGGAAGGTGGCGGCATACGACGAGTCACGGCTGACGGCGGTCACGGGGTCGGCGCAACCATGGCGGTGGACGCTACAGCCGGCCATACTCGTGCTCAGCGTCAAAGCAAGGACAAGCCTTAGTAGGGCTGAACGTGTGGTGTGACGTGACGACAGCATTGGGATAGCGGGTTTTTAGTTCACTCAGTAGCGACCGCATCGCGCGTTTCTGTGCGTAGGTGCGGGTGTCCTTGGCATTGCCGTTGGCGTCGAGTCCACCTTCGTAGCAGATGCCGATACTGTATTTGTTATGTCCGGCGCAGTGAGCGCCTACTTCCGTTTCCTTCCGTCCGGTCTCTACCTTACCGTCGCGAAGTATGACGTAGTGGTAGCCGATGCCCTTCCATCCCCGGGCCTTGTGCCACTGGTCAATCTGTCGTGCGGTAGAGGTCTGATAAGGTCTCACCGCCGAGCAATGTACTATTATCAATGTTATTTTTCGCATAAAAAGTTTTTTTTCCAGTTATTTTATTGAACTTTCCCACCCTTTAGAATAGCATTGCAATATGGTATTATCAGAGCACCTCCACTGCATGACAGTAATTTGGCTCTCCCCCTAAGATAGGGGGAGTCCCCCGAAGGGGGGAGGGAGTATGAAAACGTCAGCACTATCTCGCTTGACAAATGCTTTTGCTGGAAGCTTGTGCAGGAAGCTTCTGCTGGAAGGTCATACGCCCCCGTCACTTCGTGACACCCCCTCTATCTTAGAGGGGGAACAAGTTACTCAACTGCATGGAAAGGGGTGGAAAGTTCAGTTATTTTAGTTCTTCACTTTCGACTTGTAGTCAACACCGATAACGGCACCGGCAAAGGTGAGAATCTCTCCGAAGGCGGTGAGCACCGTAGGGTCGATGACTCCCATGGGCGGCACGAAGAATGCCGCACCGATGAGCATTACGCCGAAAGCGACGAGCGCAACGGCTGTCAATAGTTGTATCTTATTGTTCATAAAACTAACTCTTAAAGTTCAAGCGCGCCAAGGCGCGCTTGGTTCACTCTCCTATATCGCCGTTGCCTCCCTCGTCAATGTTAGTGCCGCCGCCGGCAGAACCACCGCCGCTGTCAGATCCGTTTTCAGTGTCTGAGCCACCGCTGCCGGCCTCCTCCGTAGCTTCAGGGTTCAGCACGCCGTTAGGTGTGAGATAGACGTTGTTGACGCCTCCGTAGCTGTTGACGGCAGTGTCGTAGGCATCCTTGCTCTGATACTGCGGGAGCATGGCGTTGTCGCACACGAGGAACTGTGCGGAAATCTCCGTCGAGCCGTCGGTCCTGTTCTTGCGCGAGTGAATCCACACCATGCCGTGGTCGCCGAAGTCGGCGTCGGCCTGTGCCGCCAGGAACCCGTCCTTTACGGCAAAGCCGCGTGGGTCGATGAGCGAGAGCAGCTTCGCGTCGTTGCCCTTGTCGAGCACCACGCAACACGCATCGACATCGGCTATCGGCGTGTTGGTCACCTCGTTGACGCTCTGGAACACGAGGAAATAGGTGATCTGGTCGCCATAGTCGAAGAACTTGTTGTTCTGCACCACGGCATTGGAGAAGTCTGCCACGGTGGTCGTGCCGGTGATGGTGAGCGACCCGAGGGCTATGCTGGTCACTGCCTCCTTTCCCTTGCCCGTCACGGAGATACTCTTGAGCTTGCCGTGGGTGACCTTGTAGGGCGCGACGATGCACGCGCCTGCGCTTACCTCAGCCTTTGTGAGATAGACCGGCGTGAGGGCGAGATTGGCTGACACGAACTTGTTGTAGTCCGACCTGCCGTTCTGCGACCCGCCGAAGGCGAGCTTCATGTAAGGTCGCAGCACCTGATAGACGCGTATGACGTTAGCCCACTTCATTCGCTGCTTCTGCTGCTGCTCGGTCTTCGCGTCGGTGGTTTGCGTGATTTTCTCACTGACGATGGTCTGTCCTCCACACTGCTTGAATGTAAGGTTACCCACCGATCCATTCATCTTTGAAATAATTCCCTTGAAAAATGCCATAATTGTTGGATATTGAAAAATGAAACAAAAAAAGTTGCACATCCGCCTCTTCACCCCCTTCTCCCCGCTTCCCTAACGGAGCCGGAACGAAGATTGAACGAGGACGGAACGGACTTCTAACGGGAACCGAACGGGAACCGAACGAAAGTCGAACGGAACACTAACGGAGGCGCCTCTCCCAATCCGCAGTGCAAAGTTACAACATCCTGCAAGTGCCATTCACGCCATCGTACGCCGTCGTACGCCAATATCAGCCAATTTAAGCCAAAAAGTTACATCTTTCCCCTCCCCCATCAACTCACGGCTCACCGAGATAGTCGAGGATGAGGCGCACTTGCAGGGGCGTGAAGTATTTGTTGCTGGCGTTGTAGCCTGACTTGCTTTCTTCCATTGCCTTCTTCAGCGGACTGCAGCGGTCGATGGCACGCGCGAGATTGTCGGTAGCGGCTTTTTTCGACGGCGAGTAGGGGAAATACTCCATTGCCAACTCATACTTGCGCACGAAACCATTATTCACATTGTAATCTTTTTTCATCATCGTTTTTTTTCTGATTAACACATTCTTTCAGTTGACGAGTTGACAGAGACCCATGTCAATCAAACAGGTCACGCTTGTCCCAGCGGTGAAGGAACTCGTCGAGGATGGGCTCGCCGGCGGCGTTAATCCAGCACGTCTGGAAATCGGACCAGTTGATTGCCTTCTCGTATTTCGTGCCCGACTTGTTCTGCACTATCACCGCATTGAGGCGCGAAGGCTCCACA
>JALFCG010000116.1 GCA_022771265.1 Prevotella sp. | reverse complement strand
ATGGTCTTGCCAAGTCCAACTACATCGGCAAGCATAAATCCTCCATGGGCTTTCATTGTCGAGAAACATTGCTTCACAGCATCGAGCTGGTATTCGAGTGGCGAATACTGCTTGGGTAGATAGCTGGATATCACCTTTGTGGTATCCACGTCTATCATGTCTCCAAAGTTATAGTGAAGGAGTTTGATATATAGCTCGTATGGGGTCAGTGGTTCTTGCGGTTCTTTTTCTACAATGGCCATTTTCTCTTCTTCCATCTTCTGAACTGGCTTTGAAACCAGAAGAACCTGCTCAAGGAATTCCCTTGTCCAGTCGTCACTCTGCTGCCATTTTTCCTCAAACCATGTCACATGGCCTTTTATTTCGGGCACTTCAGGTTGGAGCACAACATATGCGTTCGACTCCACATAGTTAAGTTCCGCATTTCCCTCCAAGCCTTTCTTGGTGAAATTGCTGCTACCCACTATGGCGCAAGTAGGTTTGTTTCTGGCATCAGACGATGTGAAGATATAGCATTTGCTGTGCATAAATTGTCCGTTGTCGTCTTCATACTTTTTATATATATGTATTTGGAACTTGGGATTATCACCCTTACAATGTTCCAGCAACAGGTTTAGCGAATCCTTGTATTCGTCAAGCAGGTTGTCGGCAAGGTCATCAATGCCAGTTCGGATGAAACCTTCGGGATAATGTTGGGAGGCATATTTGGGTTCCTTCACCATATTGGCATAGACATAGGGGTCTTTGCCAATAAGCAGTTTAAGCGTTGTGCCTTCCCTATCGAGATATTCCTTTAGTTCGTCTTTCAAAAGAGCCATACCGGGAATATCCCAATAGCCAGTGGCTATACGGATGATGTTTATGTCTTTGTCTGCGATACATTTACGCAATGTATCTACCATCTTTAGGTTCTCAGAGTTGTCGAGAAGTGTATTGGTTATGTCCAAGATACGTGTCTCCTATATGTCCGTTGAGGCTCCGTGTGTTGGACTTTTGGCAGGTTTCGTTTTAGATTTCACAGACAATATGCCTGCATCCTCGTTAACTGAGGGACATATATACAAAAAGCGGGAGCCTCTTCCGTCACTCGTCCGACTCCTTGAGGCTCCGCTAAAAGCCATTCCTGTCAAGACGAGCAACGACCAGTGACCCCACGCCGATATGTACTATACACCCATCGTGCGCCATGGCTTTCGCCAAGGCGCATTTAGGGCATGCATATACATAACCCGTAGGGCGTATCGTTGCCTTGTTTTCTGACAGGACTTTTGAAATTTAGCGGATTTCAAGGAGTCAAAAACCAAAGCGCGAAATACGCCTTTGTTAATATGTCTGTCTTCTTCATGCCCTCCCGCCAAAGCGTGGGGAATGATTTTGACGAGGCAAAGTTAAGGAATTAATTGCAAACCGCCAAACAATTCTTGATTTTTATTTGTTGTAGAGCAATTAAAAAGTGAAATTTTCCTGTTTCTTCCCTCGCTTCCTCTCCGTTTCTTCTCGCTTCCATAACGGAGACGGAACGAAGTTCGAACGAAGGGCTAACGGGAAACTAACGGGAAATGAACGGGAATCTAACGGAGATTTAACGGAGAACTAACGGAGAAGCGGCTTACAATTAATAGAGCTAAAAAAGACAATATATTGCGTGTGAGATGGATGTTGCTACAACCCTACACCCTACATTATATAGGGTTAAATGTCTTGTCTCCAACGTGTTACAGAATGCAGGGTGCCTCTCAACCCTACATTCACCTTACATTCACTCTACACAGTTTGCATCTGATTGCCCTGTTCAGTTCACAACTGATTGCCCTATTCAGTTCACAACTGATTGCCCTGTTCAGTTCACAACTGATTGCCCTGTTCAGTTCACAACTGATTGCCCTGTTCAGTTCACAACTGATTGCCCTATTCAGTTCACAACTGATTGCCCAGTTCTGTTTCCAATTAATAAGTTAACCCTCTACGAAGTCAATAAAGTAATTAGTCATAACAGCCTATGGTGGGTTGCTCGCTTCTCTGCTTGCCTTCACGGTCGTCACGAATGGCTTCGAGCGGTGTTGCCTTGCGACGGAGGGGAGAGAGGGAGTCGGGATGGAAATCGTAGTACTGAAGAGAGAGATCGACGGAAACGAAATGGGCGTCGCCCTGGATGCTGTCGGAAGGTGACTCGAAGACGGTGGAAGGAAAGATGCGGGAAAGAACCAAAGAGTCGGACGGCGACGGGGTGCGAAGACGGCAATGGCTAAAGACGAGGTCAACACCCGTGGTGTCGCAGGAGAGCACATCTGAGGCATAGCCGGTGACAACGGTATTGACACTTTCAAGACGGGAGCGGAACGACGGGTTTACGGCGGGTGTAAAGCGCAATGCCAATCCGCGTGAGGCATCGAAGGGATAGAACTGGGCAAGGGTGCAATAGATGAGGTCGAGACGACCGCCTTGCATTGCCACGCAGTCGCCAAGGGCATTGGTCAGCTGGCAGTTGACAAGGCGCACGTAGGCATTGGTAGCACGCAAGCCGTTGCCACGGTTGTTGTGGACCGTGGAGTTGCGGAGGATAAGTCGCGGACACTGTGGATCGTAGTCTGCGGAATCGACAACGATGGCATCGCAGGCACTGTGGATGTCGCAGAACGAGAAGTCGTTGCCGGAGGATGAGGCAAGGATGTTGATGCCACGCCACTGTCCGCTGACGCGGTCGTAGGGCAGATAGGAGAACATCTTGTCGAGGCGGTCGCCGCGCATCACCACTTCATTGTCTTTCTCTCCTTCCACGCGAAGGGTTCCTCCAACGTCGATGCCTGCACCGGAATGGAAGAACAGGCGCGCAGGCGACCTCAGGGTGAGCACCGCTCCGCTATCGACGGTTATTCCCCCATAGACGACGATGGGCTTGATGGTGCTTATGACAGTGTCGCGACTGACGGTGAGGTTAGTGATTGCCAGTGCGTCCCATGTCCACGCCCTGATAGGCACTTCTTGCTGTTCGCCGCTTTCGAGCAGGAAGAGGAGGCGATCGTCAACGGGTTGTGGAGTGTCGCTGCCCGAAGCGAAGGAGGTGAGCTCGACAAAGACCCGGATGCTGTCGCCTTTACGCACTTCAAAGTCGCTTGCCTGACTGCCGTTGGAGTTGTCGAGATAGATGCCATCGACATTGACCCTAAAGCCGCTTTGGTTTCCTCTCGACAGTCGTACTTGCCTGATGCGTAAAGCTGAGCTGTTACGGTTATAGACATTGAAGGAATAAGTAGGCGAAGGCACTCCGCTGAACACAGTGTCCATGGTCAGCGTATCGACGGAAAAGGACAGGCGGTCAGAGCGGCTCGTGGAAAACGAGTCGTCGGAGCAGGCAGAGAGCATTACTGCCGCCATGGTCATGACAAGGAGCAAGAAGTGTTTCATATACTGCGAATAACAAAAAGCCGTTCCATCTGTATAATGAAACGGCTTTCCTTATGAATTATTGTGCTTAAGGCATTGTAAATATTGCCTTCCGCCGGATTATTTCTTCTCTGCTTCCTTGGTGGTTGACTTGTAGCGGTTGTTAAGTCCGTTGATGACATCTTGTGTGATGTCGTGACGCTTGTCGGCATAGAGGATGTTGTCGCCAGCCTTTGAGATGATGAGGTCGTACTTCTTTGCCTTGTTGTAGTCCTTGAGGAAGTTCTGGATAG
>JALFCG010000100.1 GCA_022771265.1 Prevotella sp. | reverse complement strand
AAAAGCGTGAAGTGCCACCACTCACAGTCGTAGGGCTTGAAACCGTGTGAGGTCATTGCCTTCTGGAGAATCATTCGGTTGTTGTACTGCTGTTGGGTGATAGGCTTGTAGGCACCTATGGGCTGTCCGGGCTGTACGTCGGGATGTGATGCCACGCCGAAGTAGTCGTAGGTGCATCCCATGTCCACTTCCTTCTCTAATGTCATGTCGAAGAGAGTGAGGTCTATTGTGCTGCCACGAGTGTGTCCCGACTTCTCTGCGATGTATTCCTGCGGTACGAGCACCGACTTGTCGAGTTCGGGATAGAAATACTGCTTCATCAGTGTGTCTTCCACATCCTTTGCCCATTCCATGAAGTAGTCAACGGCTTTCTGCGGTCTGTAACCGTCGAATATCTTCAGTCGGTACCCTTGCTTTATGAGGTCGTCGCTCACTTTCTTCAGCGAGTCGGCAGCCTGGCGTGTGAGCATGGCTATCGGTTCCTCGTAGCCTGGTATGCGGCGACCGATGAAGTTGTAGGTGCTGTAGTAGCGGATTTCGAGTATCACGTCAGGCACTACATCGGTGAGCACCACAAACTGGGAAGCATCCTCTTCGGGAACTTTTGTCTTTGTTGCCTCATTGCTTGAGCATGCAGTGATGCTTGCGCAAAAAAGGCAGCATAGCAATGCCGTTGCAAAGTGTTTAATTTTTCTCATGTTTATTTGAATAAAGAGGCGAGTTTTTCAGCGAGCTTTTCGCCACGCGCGGCATCGCCACTGGCAATAATGTCCATTGTCGTGGTGTCGATGAGGAACATCGAGGGTATGGAACGGACGCTGTAAGTCTTCGCAATGTTGGTCTTGTCGATGAAGTTGGGCCACTGAAGCTTCTCTTCCTCCACAGCCTTGCGCCATGCTGCCTCGCTCTTGTCGATGGAGATGCTGATGACCTCAAAACCCTTGTCCTTGTAAAGTTCGTACTGGCGCTTGACGTTTGGTATCTCCTTGCGGCAGGGTCCGCACCAGGACGCCCAAAAGTCAACCAGCACATAACGCTTGCCTTGGCAGAGTTGGGCGAGGGTCTTTGTCGAGCCATTGTCGTCAACGGTAAAGGGCTTTGCCTTTCCGCCGTCGTCAGCTCCAGGGTACACCTCACTCCTCACCTTCTTTCCATACCAGCTCTGCTTCGCCTCGTCGGAGAAGGAGTTGTAGAGCGACTGCTGTTCGGGAGTGAGATAAGAGTAGAAGTTGAGAGTGAGCAGTGGTCCCCAGAAGGAGTCGAGATTCTCGTTGATGGCGTCGGTGTAGGTCTTTTCCACAGTCTTGAAGAACTGCTTTTCGGCAGCTAACATTGCCTTGCCTTCTTCCGAGTTGCTCAGCGAGTCGTAGAGAGCCTTGTCCTTTGCCATGCGTGCGTTGCCTAACTTCTTACTGATGTCGGCAAACCGTGTACTGTTGTCATTATAAATTTTGTCGAGAGCATCACGCTTGGCAAGATAGGTGAAGAGGCGGTCGGAAAGCGGAGAACCTGTGACTTTCAGGTTTGAGAACGAATAGCGGTCGCTGCCGTCTTGTGTCTTTTCCTTCGATGCGCTGACAGACAGAGTGATGTCGGCATTCTCAAGCATGAACTCTGCGACGCCGTAAGTGTTCTTAACCATGAGAAAGACAGCACGTGGAAACTCCACCTTGCCTGAGATTGAGAACTTGCCACCGCTGACTGTAGCTTCGGCTATAGGGTCTTCCTGGTCGTGGCTCATCGGCACGAGCACAACCTTTGTGCCGTCGGCAATGCCTTCGACAGTAGCCTTGAGGCTATAGCCCTGGGCATTTGCGCCCAGAACCATAACCAAAAGGATAATTAAAGAGAGAATTGTTTTTTTCATAATTTTTTTCGTTGACGAGTTTATTTATTCAGCACTGAGACAAACCATATCAACAATCTTGCCCCATCCTGTGGTGATGACAGGATTGTCGGGAGCGCCGAACATCGGTCCCCAGAAGGAATTAGGCATACCGTAGTTTACGTCCATCTCATACTGTATGAGCTTGCCTTCCTGTTTTTGATCATTCCACACGCCTATCCACAGGGCGCAGTTGCTCGTTGGAAATCCGCCACCTGCGCTTCCCCAGGCATACATGGCGGTGACAGTTTCGCCAGACTCACACTCATAAAGGGTGTTGGCAGTGGTCTGTCCGCTTGATGCAGAGAAGGAATAAACAGTCTTGTCGGTGGCGTAGTAGAACGCCATACCTACGGTGTTGGAACAGAAGAGGCGGGCGTTGCGTATGTCCTTGCAGCCGTTGAGGTTGAGGCGTGAGCGCGAGCCTTCAGCTGAGAGGTTACCGTTGTCGATGACGTTGTAGAAGTTGTAGCGAAGGGCAAAGATGGTGTCGGCGATTTCGGTGATTACCGTGGTGTAGTTGCCTCCGCTTTGGAATACAGCCTTCACGTTGCCCTGTACATTGTTGGCATCAACCACAGCGTCGGAAGAGGTTGACTTGAAACTGCTCACCTGCGAAGCCTGGGAGAAGTAAGGACGGAACTTCCGGTTCTGCTTGTCGTAGATGACCTGCCATGCATCGATAGCCCCTTCTACTGGTCGCCATGTGGTGCGGGTGTTCTTCATCAGGAAGGAGTCTGAAGTGTAGTCACCTGCGACAGGCGCAGAGAACTTGCGGTCGTTAGCCTTGTCGGCATAGAGCACGTGGAGCTTTCCGTCGTTGACGAGGAAGTCGCACGAATTGGTGTAGAAGGCGTTCTGCGGGTTGAAGTTCTCTGGTGTCTGATAGAACATTGTGCTCCAGTCGTTCATCGTCTGCAGTCCGTCGGCAGCAATGCGGTAGAGGTTCTTGTCGGTGCACACGAGATAGCCGTTCTTTGAGGTCTTGCCAGTGTGTGTTCCCCGAATGAACTTCGGCTTGCCGTCAAGATACTTTCCCATGGACTCGGAATAGTATTTGTAGTGACAGCTCTGATCGCCGTAGATAAGCATCAGGCCTGAGGTGAACACCTCGAGGTCGGTCTGTCCGTCGCGCTCTGTAAGAAGGTACAGGCCACCGAGTGTCCCGCCTGAAGCCACGGTGGTGTAATTGCCAGCCTGATAGAATCCTTTCATGCCGGTAATGGTGTCCTCCGCCATGAGGAAGAAGCGATATTGACCAGGGTTGAGGTCAACGGTCCAGTCGAGCTTCTTTGTATGACAGATAGTGTCGGCAGGCGGATAGACGAGCGAGTTGCCTTGCTGGACAGGCAGGTACTGAAAGTTTGTGAGTGTGAGATAATACCATCTGTAGCGGAGGCGTTCAGGATACTTGTACTTGACGCGTGGCTCAAACTCCACATGCTGTCCCGGGGAAAGGGAATAAGAGAGCGCATACTGGTTTTCAACGCCCACGGTGTCAATAGTGATTATTCCAGCTTCCTCGTCGGAGAGGTAACTGTAATTGCCGTCGTCCTCGCTGCATGCCGATGGGAGCATGAGCAGCAGAGAGGCAATTGCTGAAAGTAATAATGTCTTTTTCATTGTAGCAAATGTTAGAAAGTTACAAGATTACCGTTCTCATCGGTCAACGGAGAGCCTGGATGAGCGGCATTGTAGTCGTTGAGAGTGTTCTGGAAGGTGATTTTCAGGCTCTGTAGCTCCGCCCATGTCATCGTGTCGGTGTCAAACTCTGTTATGCCACCAGAGTTTTCAAGCATGAAGCGGTATTTAGTGTCGCTATATTCACCGAAGAATTCCTCGAGCTGTGCCCAGTTCTTGGGTTTGCTTATCTGGTCGTTCCAGATGAAGGTGAGATGGTCTTGTTCGTTCACTCCCTTTTGGAAGTCGGCAGATGGCTCAACAGCTATATGCAGCCTTACCGATTTTGTTTCCAACACGCTGGCTCGCTTGAGCACTACCTGGAATGTGGCTTTTGCCTGTCCTGCAGGAATGGTCACTGTCGTAGGCAGTTGGTAGAGGTCGGCAGAAGCCGTTGTCTTGTCGCTTACCACGGTGATGTTTGCTGTGCGGTCGCGGTCAGCTACAGGCCCCATAATCTGAGCCTCCACGTCCATAGGCATTTCGGTCGTTCCCGCTGCTGTTGTCACGAAAGAGAAGGTGAGCGAGTCGCTGCCTACAGTCCATATCTCGGGTCCCACGAGGCGTATGCGTGCCTCGTCGCGATAGAAGAAGTCTTCGTCGCTGCTGCATGATGCCAGAGTCATCAATGCCGCTGTTGCTAAATATATTGCTTTTTTCATATAAATTCTTTTTTAGTTGACGAGTTGACTTAATTGATATATCCACCGAACTCGACGTCGTTGCTTGGGATAGGAAGCACATAGACACTCTTTCCAGGAACTACTGATGCTCCCTTGATGCTCGACGCGTTGAGACGCTTGTAGTAGAAGAAGAGCTGGCCAGCTTCGCCTACAAACTCCTTGCGGTACTCCTTGTAAATCTCATTCTGTATTTCGTCGGCAGTGAGAGTCTCGGGGAGTGGGAAGAGGCTGAGGTTGCGGTTTTCACGCACCCGGTTGAGCAGTTCTATGGCACGCTTCGGATTGCTGTCCTTCAGACACTCGGCTGCTATGTAGTAAGCCTCGGTCATGCGCAGCAGAGGGTAGATGTCGTTGTAGTGGCCACCTTCCATGTGCCAGAACTTGCACATGAAGCGTTTCTCTCCATCCTGCTCATAGCATTTGAGGTAGCGATAGTCGTTACCATATCCTGATGCCACTTCATAGATGTCTTGTGCGGTGTCGTCCGACGGCGTGAGAGCGTCGCTGCCTGCCTTCGACGTGAAGTAGTAGTTGGCAATGTCTTCCCATTTGTTGATTGTAAGGTGGAAAACATGTTCACACGAGAAAGCCATGTCGAGTTCGTTACGGTTGGTAGATTGCATGGTGGTGTAGTGAACCCAATAGAAAGGCTTGCTGTTCATTTTAGCGCTTGTGGAGTCCTCCACACAATCAATAATCTCGTTGGCATATTTCAGTGCGTTCTCTTTGTCGCCATTCCAGAGACAGGCGCGGGCGAGGCTCAGTGTGGCTGCATAGTAGTTAAAATATGGTATGCGCGAAGAACGGTGAGTGTAGCGTGAATAGCCTTCCTTGAGAGAGTCGGTGGAGAGGTATTCGCGAGCCTTGGTGAGGTCGTCGATCACCATCTGCATGGTTTCCTTCACTGTCTTCTGTCCGACAACTTCGGTTGAGTATTCCGTAACATAGGGCACGCCTTTGGCATTAGGGTCCATCGACGGGGCGCAGGCGAAGAGGCGCATGAGGTCAAGATGGAGGAAACCGCGCAACCCGTAAGCCTCGCCACGATAGATGTCGTAGTTGTTTTCTGAGAAGCTGTTGGGGTTTGCCTGGTCGATGTTTTTGATCAGTATGTTAAGATTGGCTATGCAGTTGTAGGTCTGCTTCCAGATGGTGCTGATGGTCGATTCCACCGAGGAGTTCTTGTAGTCGAACTCGTTGGCGTAGCGCCAATTGCCATTGGCATCGACATCGTAACTGTGTGACAATACCTCAACGAAGCCGATGCCCATGTTGCGGCCATACATCGACTGCTGGCTCATGGCAGTATATACGCCGGTGAGCTGGTCCTTGTAGCCACCTTCGCGACTGAAGTGGTCTTCTTCCTTTATCTGCGACTTCGGGCTGACGTCGAGCCAGTCGCTGCACGAGGTGAGCGAGATGGCAGCTATCAGTGTCGCTAATGTTGTTTTTATCTTGTTCATATCTGTATTCAATTAAAACGTTACTTGTGCCGACAGTGAGAAGGAGCGGGCGTAGGGATAGCTTGTTCCGCGTTCGGTCTTCACTGACGAGATTACGAAGAGGTCGTTGGTGTAGGCGCTGACCTTCAGACGCTCGAGGAAAGAGTCCTTCACCCAACGGCAGTTGCGGAAGTCGTAGTAGAGCGTGAGTGACGAGAGGGTGAAGGTGTTGTAGTCCTGTACGAAACGTGACGTCGGATAGGTGACGCTCTGGTCGGTGATTGCCTTGTAGAGGGCGATGTCGCCTGGATTCTGCCAGCGGTCGGTGAGCACTCGGCGATCGACGTTGAACTGCAGTTGTGCGTTCTCAACCTTATCAACGAGAGTCTGGTTGTAGATCTGTCCGCCCCACTTGTAGTTCATGGTGACGTTCCATCCCCAGCCTTTTATCTCTCCGTTGACGCCGAAGTTGCCGTTGAACTTTGGTTGTGTGTCGCCACACACCACTTGGTCGGCAATCTCATAGTCGTAGGTCACGGTTCCGTCTTTCTTCACAAATATCTCCTTTCCGTTCTGTGGGTCGATGCCGAGCGACGGCACTGCCCAGATGGCAGACATGGAGCAGCCTTCGTAGTATTTCACGCTTGGCGAGGTTGTCTCGTTGGCTATCATGTCCTTGTCTTTCGCGTCGTTCCATGCGCGGAGAGAGTTGGAGATTTTCTTCAGTGTGTTCTTGTTGTGGGCAACGCTTCCGAAGACGTTGATGTAGTCGCGTCCCGCGTCAAACACCTTGTAGTTGAGATATGCCTCGAAACCCTTGTTCTCGGTCTCGCCGAGGTTATCTACATAGGTGGTGAAACCTGTGGTGTAGGGCACTGTGACGTTGGTCACCATTCCCTTGGTATTGGCAATGTAGTAGTCGAAGCGACCGGTGAGGCGGTTGTTGAAGAGGCTGAAGTCAACGCCGAAGTTGGTGTCGTACTTCTCCTGCCAGCGCAGGTATTCGTTGGCAAGGCCTTTCACGTAGCTTCCGATATATCCGTTGTAGGAGAGGTTGCTGTAATAAACGAATGTGGGCAAGGCGTCGTAGGAACTGAAGCCTTGGCTACCAGTATAACCATAGGAAGCGCGGAGCTTCAGGCGGTTAATCCATTTCGCAGCCTTGAGGAACTTCTCGTTGTGGGCGTTCCATCCGCCTCCGACCGACCAGAACGAGCCCCATCGGTTTTTCGCGCCAGCCTCAGAACTTCCCATCAGTCGGTAGTTGGCATCGAAGAGGTAACGCTCGTCGAAAGAGTAGTTGACGGAGAGCAGACCGCCACAGTTGCGCGAGATGCCCTCGGTGCCTGTTGGCTTGCTGTCCTTGGCATACTGTACGGCGAAGGATATGTCGTCCATGAAGTCGTTAGGAAAACCTTCTGCCATGATGCCTACGGTGTTGTAGGAATTGTCTGACATACTCAGCTGCCCGTTGAGGAACACGAGGTGCTTGTCCATCTGCTTCGACCACTGCAGTCCGAGGTCGGCGCTGATGTCGGTGTGCTTGCCGTTCGACTGCGAGTAAGAACCACGGCGGAACTCGTCGGTGGTGTTGACGAAGTCGGTGTGGTTGGCTGGCTTGAAGATGTCGGCAGTGGTGGTCTTGCGTACAATGCCGAATCGTCCTGTCATCTTCAGGCTTTCCAGTATCTGCCACTCCATGTAGAAGTCGTTGGTGATATTGGTGTACGTTGAGTTGTCGATGGTGTTCAGCGTGGTGTTGTATAGCGGATTGTAGTATTGTGCCGAGTTACCCGAATTGTCGGTGTAGCTGTATGTACGCACGTAATTGCCCGTTGTGTCGTAGAGTCGGCTGTATGGGTTCATGCTGTAGTACTGGTCGAATGAACCGTAAGGCGAATTG
This sequence comes from Prevotella sp., assembly GCA_022771265.1. Taxonomy (GTDB): domain Bacteria; phylum Bacteroidota; class Bacteroidia; order Bacteroidales; family Bacteroidaceae; genus Prevotella. The sequence continues at coordinate 4,397 of JALFCG010000100.1, read as the reverse complement.
TTGCTGCTGTTGTAGTCGATGGTGAGCTTGTTGCGGAAGATAAGGTTTTTCACGCGGTAGCTCAGTGTGATGCCTCCGGAAAGGGTGTTGCGGTTAGAGCCCTTCATGGCTCCTTCTATATTATTATAAGAAAGGTTAACTCCATATTGCATTGCTTTGTCGCCACCCTCGATGTAGAGGCTGTGCTTTGTTCCCACGCCAGTGCGTACTGGTTGTGCGAGCCAGTCGGTATTGACTCCTGCAAGCACTTCCCTAAGTTTCTGCGAGTAGCTTTGTTCCAGTGCTATCTGGCTCATGGCGTTGTCTGACGAATAGAGTCCTGCCAGACGCTCCACCTCGAGTTTCTCGGCAGCGTTGGTGAGGTCGTAGCTCGTCAGGTCGGGCACTTCGAGGCTTACGTTTCCTGTGTAAGTCACTCTCAGTCTGCCGCTTTCGGGCTTCTTTGTCTCGATGACGATGACACCGTTTGCAGCCTTCGAACCGTAGATTGCCTTTGCGGTGGCGTCCTTCAGTGTGGTGACGCTCTCCACCTGGTTCATGTCGAGGTCCATAATCTTTGTCAGCTCTGTCTCAAAACCGTCGAGGATGAACAAGGGCTGGTTGGCGCTGGAGGCATATTCGCCTTGCACTCCGGAAATGGTCGATGAACCGCGCATCTGGAAGTCGGGTAGGGAGTTAGGGTCGCTACCCATGCCGAGGTTCTCCACCTGCATGAACGAAGGGTCGATGTTTTTCAGCGACTGAAGGATGTTGGCGTTTCCCACCTTCTTCAGGTCGTCGCCCTTGATGGTGGTTACGGCACCGGTAAAAGTGTTTGCCTTGCGGGTGAAGACACCGGTTACCACCACTTCGTCGATGGTCTTAGAGTCTGGCTGCAGTGCGATGTCGTAGGAAAGGTCGGCAGTGAGCGCCACTTTTTGGGTCTCAAATCCCACATAGCTCACCTCCAACTGTCGTGCGTCGCTCGCAACGGTGAGTTTGAAATGTCCGTTCATGTCGGTCACCACCGCCGAGGTCTCTCGCGACTGGCTTGCTCCTGTGCTTATGACGGTGGCACCAGGCAGCGGCTCGCCGAATTCGTCGCGCACGATACCTGTGATGTCGCGGTTTTTTCTCGCAGGTGCTCCGCCGCTTTTCTTGATGTCAACGAACTTGCCGTTGATGTCGTAGGTCAGAGGCTTTCCCTTGAGCAAGAAATCGAGCGCAGCCTTAAAGGTGCTGTTTTTCACTTGTCCGCTGACGTGGTATTTCTCCACGTCTCCATAAGCGAACGAAATCTTGTAGTCAGAAGCCTTTTCGAGCTTTCTCAAAGCCGAAGGCAGACTCTCGTCGTTGAAGCTGAGCGTAATTGGCTTTTGCTGTGCTATGGCTGGCAATGCCGCAAGCAGCAGCACAATCACAAGCAGCTGTAGTCGTAATTGTTTCATGCTTTGTTGTTATGTTGTTAATATTGTTTCATTTTGAACGTATGATGAGCAAAATAGGTTACGTTTTTTGCGAAAAAAATGGTGGAAAGTTGTTTTTTTGAAGAAAAAAGCCTTTTTTCTCGCTATTATTGAGTAACTTTGTCGCCGAGAAGAGAAATCGATGGAAGACAAGTTAGAATTTGACGACATATTCCGATTGTATTACTCGCAGTTGTTTTTCTATGCCCGACAGTATGTCGATGACGAAAACGAGTGCGACGACATAGTGTCTTCGGCTTACGAGGACGCTTGGAGGCACTTTGCCGACATCGAAAGGAAAGCCGCGCAGACATGGCTCTTCGTCAACGTGAAGAGAAAGTGTCTCGACTGGCTGCGTCATCAGCAAAGCCATCGCTTCTACGCCAAACTGCAACTACAGTTGGCACAACGTTCCACTGACGACATCGACCCGCTGGAAACAGAGGAGCGAATGGAGAAAGCAATGCGACAACTAAACTTACTTCCAGAGAACACAAGGACGATTTTTACACGCTGCTATGTGGATGGGAAAAAATACCGGGAAGTGGCTGAGGAACTCGAGATAAGTACAGAAACGGTGAAGAAACATGTGGTCAGAGCACTTAAAATACTTCGACAGTCACGTGAAAATCATAAAAATAACTAAAAACCATACCATGTTTCTATTAAAGTACGTTTATAGATAAATACTTTTTTATTATATGTACGACGACACGATAGAAAAAACAACCAAACATGACCAAGCATTGCTCGACATCATCGAAGCGGGAAATGACTTGACCGAAAAGCAGGCAGAGGATATCCTTAATGACTCTGAGCTTGCCGACGATTTCCGTATGCTAAATGCCGCTAAGGCAGTGATAAGCGGCAGGACTATTGACACGGAAAAGAAACTTGCCGAGTTTAACGAGCGACACAACGGCAGACTACGACGAAAGAGATTAGCAATGTGGTCGGCAGTGGCTGCAGTGGCCGCGGCAGTGGCATGCATAGTGATGTGGAGCCCTTCAACGGAAGTAACCAAACCGCAACATGATGTTCCGGGACATATCTTCACTGCCGATATGACTGACCATGACGTTACGCTCTCGACAAGCGACAAGACCATTGCCACGGTTAAGAAAACTCCCACTGCACCATTTACAGAAATCGATGCCGACAATCTCCTTGCCGAAAGCGAGCCCGACGAGCGCGTGACGCTTCAGGTGCCATTAGGCAAAAGCGCCCATCTGACATTGCCCGACGGAAGCCAGGTGTGGCTCTATCCCGACAGTAGGCTGAAGTTCCCGCATCGTTTTGCGGCAGACAAACGTGAGGTGGTGCTCGAGGGTCAGGCTTATTTCTCTGTAGTGAGAAACACCGAACAGCCTTTCATGGTTGTTGCCAACGGCATGCAGACAACAGTCCTCGGCACCGAATTTGTTGTCTCGGCATACGAGGGAATGAAACCTAACGTGACGCTTGTCAGCGGAAAGGTGGAAGTGAAAAAGGATATGGCAAAGACTGTGCTCAAGCCAGGAAAAATGGCTGAGCTGAATGACGACGGACACTTTACGGTGAACGATGTCGATACCGAACAATATGTACAGTGGCGCGACGGTTATTTCTATTTCGACAACGCCACCGTACATGATATATTGCTCGCCATAGGGCGAAACTACAATGTTTGCGTCATCTGCCCTCATCCCGAGACTCTCGACATGCGTGTGCGTTTTATTGCCGACCGCAACGAGCCGCTTGCCAATGTGGTTCAGCGACTTTATGAGCTTGGGGGGCTGGAGGCTGTTGTAAACGGAAACATGCTGGAGGTCAAATAGTCAACGGCTTATAGACAGTCGCGGAGTGTCTTCTATTCAAGGTCGTCTGACAATAGACGATCTTTTCAAATAACGGTTTTTTATGTTTCGCCTCCAATCCCGTTTATGCCACCTTTTTGTACTAAATCGCATGAAAAAAGTGAGATTTAGTACAAAAAGCTTGCATATGTAGAGAAGAAACAAAGAATGTTCGTGGAAAAAAGTGTGGATTTTACTTGAAAGTTCGTGGAAAAAAGTGTAGAAATCGCTTGGAAGTTCGTAGAAAAAAGTGTAAAGTTGCAGGATGCCAATGCCGTCAGGAAAGTGCAAAATGATATTCTTTTCATCTATCGTTCCGACATGTCCAAACACGTGACATCAAAGGAAGCTACAAGGATAAGTATGGTTTGGCAATCAATACCCTCACAGTTGGCACGCGAGAACAAAAAGTTCATCTACGGTGCCGTAAAGGCGGGGGCAAGGGCAAAGGATTTCGAGATGGCAATACAGTGGCTTGTGGATGCAGGTCTCGTTTATCGCATATCACGAGTGCGCGATGTAGCTATGCCCTTGAAGTTCTACGAGGATTTTAATGCCTTTAAGCTGTATCTCCTTGACATTGGACTGCTTGGTGCAATGAGTGAGATTGAACCAGCACAGATGCTATTGTCAAATGATGCCATCAAAGAATACAAGGGGGCATTGACCGAGAATTATGTGCTCTGTCAGATGAAAGGCATAGATGATATGAATACATATTATTATTCGCGTGAGGATTCGAAGCTTGAGGTTGATTTCATCCTGCAATATCACGGCAAGGTTATCCCTGTTGAGGTAAAAGCAGAGGAAAATCTACGTTCCAAGTCGCTCAAGGCATTTATGTCCTCCCATTCCGACCTGAAAGCCGTTCGCTTTTCCATGTCTGGATATATCGACCAAGAATGGCTCACGAATGTCCCGCTATACGGAATACCTTTCGTATTCACACGTTTCTGACACTTGAAATATCTCCTCCTTTTAACCAAATACGATAGAGCGGGTCAACAAAAGTCAAAACGCCCTTGTCGTTGTCAAGTATGTCGCGTTTTACTAATGCGAGTTTGTTTTTTGTTATCGTGTTTGGATTGCCGAGAGAATATCTGCGCTTAACATCATC
>JALFCG010000089.1 GCA_022771265.1 Prevotella sp. | reverse complement strand
CACCATGAACTCCTTGAGGATGTCGTTTTGGATAGTACCTGCCATTTCCTCGAGCTTTGCGCCCTGCTCCAGTCCTGCCACGATATAGAAGGCGAGGATAGGAAGAACGGCACCGTTCATTGTCATTGACACCGACATCTTGTTGAGTGGAATACCGTCGAAGAGGACCTTCATGTTCTCCTCGTTACAGATAGACACACCAGCCTTACCAACATCACCTACCACACGCTCGTTGTCGGGGTCGTAGCCACGATGGGTGGGGAGGTCGAATGCCACTGACAGACCCTTCTGTCCGGAGGCGAGGTTACGGCGATAGAACGCGTTCGACTCTTCGGCTGTGGAGAATCCGGCATACTGACGGATGGTCCAAGGGCGGAACGGGTACATCATTGAGTACGGACCACGGAGATAAGGAGGAATGCCTGCAGTGAAGTCGAGGTGTTCCATGCCTTCAAGGTCTTCCTTGGTATAAACGGGCTTTACTTCGATATGCTCAGGAGTCTTCCAGTTGGGAGCGATACCGTTAGCCTTCTGCCACTCGGCACCGTTCTCGTTCTTGATGCCGGCATAAATATTGATATCTTTAAAATTCTTTCTCATGACTATTCAAAAATTTAGATTCCCAACTTCTGGTTATATTCTTTCAGTGTCTCAAGCACATTGCAACGCACGTGGATGAAATTCTCAATACCAGCGGCCTTGAGGTCGTCCATACAAGCCGGAGCACCTGCCACGATGAATATTGCACGACCGTCGAGATACTTGAATGCCGGAACGGCATACTCTGCATACTCATCGTCGCTCGAGCAGATGACAACGATGTCGGCACCAGCAGCAAGCGCAGCGTCAACACCCTCCTCAACTGTCTTGAAGCCAAGGTTGTCAATCACCTTGTAACCGGCGCAAGCGAGGAAGTTGCAGCTGAACTGTGCACGGGCCTGACGCATGGCGAGATTGCCGATGGTAAGCATAAACGCCTTTGGAGTCTTACCACTCTCCTCAACGGCGATGCGGAGGTCTTCAAAGTCAGCGGCAAGACGTGTGGAAGAAATCTTCTTCAGCGGGGTCTCCTCTTGATTAGAGCAAGAGCAGCAGCATTTCTTTGCGCGCTTGCCCTCGGAGAGTTCTGTGAAGTTCGGGAACTGGTTGGTGCCAAGCAGGAACTCCTTACGCTTGGCTGCGTCAACGTGACGCTTCTGGTTGGTGGCGTTAATGTCGTCCTGTACGGTGCCTGCCTTGGCAGCAGCAAGGAATCCACCCTCGTCCTCCACCTTGAGGAATATCTTCCATGCGGCATCGGCAAGCGAATTAGTAAGCTCCTCAATGAAGTAAGAACCGGCAGACGGGTCAACGACCTTGTCGAAATGGCTCTCTTCCTTAAGCAGGAGCTGCTGGTTGCGAGCAATACGCTCAGAGAAGTCTGTTGGTGACTGATAAGCATCGTCGAATGGACGAACAACGATTGAATAAACTCCAGCCAGCGCAGCCGACATGGTTTCGGTCTGTGTACGGAGGAGGTTGACATAACTGTCGAAGACAGTCATATTATAAGAAGAGGTGGTAGCGTTGACCATCATCTTGCATGCGCAGTCACATTTTGGCTCATACTGCCTTACAATCTCTGCCCAAAGCATGCGGGCGGCACGGAACTTTGCTATCTCCATAAAATAGTTCTCCGAGATGCCCATGTTGAACTTAATCTTACTTGCAGCGAGGGTTGGCTCAACACCAGCCTCTACCATCTGATGCAGATATTCGTTACCCCAAGCGAGGGCATAACCCAACTCCTGCACGATGTATGCTCCAGAATTGTTGAGCGCGTCAGAGTTAACTGCAATGCAGCGGAAGTGACGATAGTCTTTCAGTACTTCTACTATTTCCTTTGCCTTTGCCACCATCAATGCTGCATCCTTACCCTTCATTAGAATCTTTGCTATCGGGTCGAAAGCGATAGAGCCTTTGATTTTCTCCTTGTCATACCCCTTCTTTTCGAAGTAAGCCACGAGAATCTGAGCCAGTTCAAGAGTGTGGCACTGACAAGTAGAGAAGTTGACATCGATGCACTCGAGGCAGACGCCTTCAAGCAACGTGTCGATGAATTCGGCGCTAACGTCGTTGCCCTTGATGGAGAATCCCAAAGAGTCGATGCCCTTATTAAGGATGTCAAGAGCCTTTGCATTGGCTGTCTTGGCATCGTCGGCAACGATGTTCTGACGTACTCGCCAGATGTTGTTGTCCTTTTTGTTACCACGTACGAACGGGAACTCGCCAGGGAGAGCATTCGGGGTTGCGAGTCCCTCGATGTCTTCTCTGAGGTAGAAGGGTTGCATGTCGAAACCCTCATTAGTTCTCCATACCAGTTTCTTGTTGAAATCTGCACCTTTCAGGTCAGCCTGAATCTTGTCAAGCCATTCCTGCTTGGTAGGCGCTGTAAACTCGGTAAAGAGTTTTTCCTTAATGTCTGACATAGTCGGTTGTTTTAAATTATTATATAAGTTTATTTTAGTCGTAATAGACATAAACCATTTGTGCCATTGTATGACATGGCACGAAATTGCGGTGCAAAGATAGCGAATAATTTTTGTATTTATATAAAAACCGAAATAAAAATGCCTAAAATTGTGAAATATTCAAAAAGTTGGGCATTCTTTTAAAAATTGTTGCACAAAAATGATAAAATGAGTAATATTTTGGCTAATTTTGCAGCGCAAAAAAAAACATAGTATATTATGGAATGGCTAATTAATCTGTTCACCTCAACTGAATCAGTAGCCCATATTGCGCTTCTTTATGCTTTGGTCATAGCTATTGGTGTGCTCTTGGGTAAGATAAAGTTTGGAGGTATCGCGTTGGGCGTAACATTCGTCCTCTTTGCCGGAATCGTTGCCGGGCATTTTGGCCTGACGGCTCCGGTCAACATCATTACGTTTATTCAGGATTTTGGACTTATCCTGTTTGTGTTTATGATTGGTCTGCAGGTAGGGCCTGGATTCTTTGAAAGTTTCCGAAAGGGAGGAGTCACCCTAAACCTCCTTGCCACCAGCACAGTATTGCTGAACATAGCGGTGATGTTTGCCTGCTACTATCTCTTCTTCGACACAAGCAATCCGCACAACCTGCCGATGATGGTTGGAACTCTTTACGGTGCTGTCACCAACACGCCTGGTCTTGGTGCCGCAAACGAGGCTCTTAACAGTGTCTTTACAGACAACCTGCCCCAGATTGCATCGGGATATGCCTGTGCTTATCCTCTCGGCGTTGTGGGAATCATCGGTGCGACGATTGCCATACGCTTCATCTGCCGTGTCAGCCTTGACAAGGAGGAACAGGAACTGAAAGCAGCAAATGCCGAGGACATTCATGTCAAGCCTCACCAGATGCACATTCAGGTGACAAACTCCTACCTCGCCGGACGCACTCTGATGCAGATTCATGACTTCCTCAACCGTGACTTCGTCTGTTCCCGACTGCTTCACGATGGTCATGTCACCATTCCAAACCGCAACACGGTACTTGAACTTGGCGACCAACTGTTCATCGTGTGTGCTGAAGCTGATGCCGAGGCAATAATAGCTTTCATCGGACCAGAGATACAGGTTGAATGGGAGAAGACCGACCAACCGATGGTGTCAAGGCGCATTCTTGTCACAAAGCCATCCATCAATGGAAAGACTCTTGGCCAAATGCACTTCTCACGAGCTTTCGGAGTCAATGTAACACGCATCACCCGTCAAGGAATGGAGCTTTTCGCCAGTCCTCGCCTGCCGTTGCAGGTCGGCGACCGCGTGATGGTTGTCGGGCCTGAAGACCTCGTAAGCCGTGTCGCCGACGTTCTCGGCAACTCTATCAAACGTCTCGAGGCTCCGAACATTGCCACCATATTCCTTGGAGTAGTGATTGGCATCATTTTCGGATCGTTACCGTTTGCCATTCCCGGAATGCCTGTTCCAATGAAGTTAGGTATTGCCGGAGGCCCGCTTATCATCGCAATCCTCATCGGACGATACGGTTACAAGATACACCTTGTCACCTATACCACTACGAGTGCAAACATGATGTTGAGGGAGATTGGACTTGTCCTGTTCCTTGCAAGTGTAGGCATCAAGGCTGGAGCGGGATTCCTTGAGACAGTCATACAGGGAGACGGCTTGAAATATGTATATACCGGATTCTTAATTACAGTCATACCTATATTAATAATAGGTACAATAGCCCGCCTGAAATATAAGTTCAACTATTTTACCATCATGGGAATGCTCGCCGGCACATATACAGACCCGCCTGCATTGGCATACGCCAACCAGTCTTGTTCCACCGAGGCTCCAGCCGTTGGCTATTCTACGGTGTATCCGTTGAGCATGTTCCTGCGCATCTTCACAGCACAGGTAATCATCCTTCTCTGCTGCGGAGCATAACAATTGACTTCTAACAATAAATAATTATAATCGTACACAAATGAACAAATTCGGATTACTGTTAGGCACATTGTTGCTTGCCGGATCTTCAGTGATGCACGCCCAGGTGGAGCAAAGCATCAAAATCAACGAGGTGATGACAAGCAACACGGCTAATCTGCAGGATGAATATGGTCAACGTGAGGCGTGGATAGAAATTGCCAACGTATCGTTTACTACCTATAACGTGCGTGGAATGTTTGTAACCACCGACCGTTCTGTACTCAATCCAAAGATGAGCGTGCCAGAGCGCATGAAGCGCATGAGTGCTATTCCAAGTGGTGAGCCACGCACTTCCATGGGCGGTCGCCAACACTTGATTCTCTTCTGTAACAGCATGCCTTCAAAGGGTTCGCTGCATCTAAATGTTGACATTGACCACACAAAGCCTACATGGGTGGGACTTTACAGCGGCAATGCGACAGAACTCATAGACTCTGTCACTGTACCTGTACTGGCTGAAAACGTGTCATACGCACGACAGAAGGACGGATCGAAGACATGGGTAGTGAAAAATACAGAACAAGTGACACCTGGCATCTCCAATCTCACAGATATCGTGGAGACCAAAACTGCAAAACTGAAGCGTGAAGACCCTCACGGTTTCGGAATAACAGTACTCGCCATGGGCATCGTGTTCTTCTGCCTCGCACTGTTGTTTGTGTTCTTCACTCTTTTTGGAATCTTCATGCGGCATCGTTCCGCTGTAGCCAAAATACAACCTGTCAAGGTTGGTGTGAAAACTGTTGAGAAGACTATAGAAGTAGCTTCCAAGACCAGCACCATCCTGCAAGACGGTCTTAAGACCAAGGGTATTGACAAGGAAATATATATGGCTGTCATTGCAATGGCCCTGAAGCAATACCAAGACAACGTCCATGACGTCGAGAGCGGTGTAATCACCATCAAGCCGAAGAATACTGACTGGAACATGGAGTTACCGTTGATGACACAGTTCCACGAATAATCTTCTGGAAATTGAAGTATAAAAAATATTAAAGCAAAAAAGTATTTAAGACATTATGAACAAGTTTGAATATAAAGTACAAGGTGTTGACTATGAAGTCGAAATAGAGGAAATGGAAGGAAATGTCGCAAAGGTTTCTGTCAATGGCATTCCTTTCGAGGTAGAACTGAAGCAGCCTATCAATCCTGCAAAGGCTATATCCCGCCCGAAGGTTGCTGTCCCCACTCCTGTTGCCACCCCTGCCCCTGCTGCCCGCCCAGCCGCTCCCGCCGCACCTGCAGCACCAGCCGGATCCGGCACGCCAGTAAAGGCCCCACTGCCAGGTACAATCTCTTCAGTGAACGTAAAGGTTGGAGACAAGGTGAACGTCGGGGACACTGTCGTTGTGCTTGAGGCAATGAAGATGCAGAACAACATCGAGGCAGAAAACAGCGGTACCGTCACTTCTATTTTAGTTAATCAGGGCGATTCCGTTATGGAAGGCGCCACATTGGTCACCATTGGTTAAAGTAAGTAATTATGGGATTCACAGAATTTATTGCAGAGAACTTCGCTGAGTTTCTTACCTACACTGGCTTTGCCAATGCCACGGCTGGAAACCTCATCATGATTGTGGTGGGAGCCATACTTATCTACCTCGCAATCAAGAAAGACTTTGAGCCTCTGCTGCTCATTCCTATCGGATTGGGCATCATCCTCGGAAATATTCCTTTCCGTGCTGACGCAGGACTCGAAATAGGCTTATACGAAGACAACTCCGTGCTCAACATCTTTTATCAGGGTGTGCGTCAAGGATGGTATCCCCCACTCGTCTTCCTTGGCATCGGTGCCATGACAGACTTCTCGGCACTCATTGCCAACCCTAAACTCGTGCTCATCGGAGCTTCGGCCCAGTTCGGTATCTTCGGTGCTTACATGGTGGCACTCGCTCTCGGATTTGAGCCTAACCAGGCTGCAGGTATCGCAATTATCGGTGGTGCCGACGGTCCTACCGCCATCTTCCTGTCATCGAAGCTTTGTCCTAACCTGATGGGTGCCATAGCCGTGTGTGCATACTCTTACATGGCTCTCGTACCACTGATTCAGCCGCCATTGATGCGTTTGCTCACCACAAAGAAAGAGCGCGTAATAAAGATGAAGCCAAGCCGCCAGGTAAGTCAAACTGAGCGTATCCTTTTCCCTATCATCGGATTGCTTCTGACCACGTTCATCGTGCCTTCCGGTCTGCCGCTGCTCGGCATGCTTTTCTTCGGAAACCTTCTGAAAGAGTCGGGCAAGACGACCCGTTTGGCAAAGACTGCAGGCTCGGCTCTCAACGACATCGTTGTGATGCTCCTTGGTCTTACCGTAGGTTGCTCAACACAGGCAAGCGAGTTCCTTACGCTGAACACCTTGTTCATCTTCGTAGTTGGTGCATGTGCCTTCATGGTAGCCACAGCCAGTGGTGTTTGTTTCGTGAAGCTTATGAACCTGTTCTTGCCTAAGGACAAGAAGATTAATCCGCTCATTGGTAATGCCGGTGTATCAGCCGTGCCTATGAGTGCCCGAATCAGTAATAACCTCGGATTGGAATACGACCGCCACAACTTCCTGCTCATGCACGCCATGGGTCCGAACGTTGCCGGTGTTATCGGCTCGGCAGTAGCCGCCGGTGCCCTCCTCGGATTCCTGTCTTAAGAATGAAGAGTGAAGAATGTTCACTCTTCATTCTTCACTCTTCACTCTTCATTCTTCATTCTTCATTCTTCACTTAACATGTCCCCACACATTTCCATCATCGACCCCAACACGCTTGCCGCTATCGGACTAAAGAATTTGCTGCAAGACATTATTCCCGTAATGCAGGTTGACATCTTCGGTTCGTTTGCAGAACTTCAGGCAAACAACCCAGAGGCATATTTTCATTTTTTTGTTGCTATGAACGTTGTATTGGAGAACAGGAGTTTTTTCATTGCAAACAGAAACAAGACAATTGTACTTACCATGTCACATGATTCTGTGTCGCAAATCACGGGATTCCATTGTCTCTGCATCAATGTTCCGGAGAAACAATTGTTGAAGTCGCTTCTCGCACTTGAGCAACATGCCCACCATGGAGGACGTAATATGCCTCCTCTACCAAGCCTTAAGGATAGTCATCAAACACTGTCAGAACGAGAAGCGGAAGTGATGGCACTTGTCGTGCAGGGTTACATCAACAAAGAAATTGCCGACCGGCTCTCCATAGGTCTTGCAACCGTGGTAACCCACCGTAAGAATATTATGACAAAACTAAACGTAAAAAGCGTATCGGCACTTACCATATATGCTGTCACCCATGGTTATGTTGACATTAACAAAATATGAAAAAATGACAAGTTAACGAGTCTCTCTATAAACATTAAAGCTCGTCAACTTGCCAACTTATCTACTCTTTATTGTATATCCCATCCGATGGCACTTGCGCCGAGGACAGCAGCAGAAGCGCCGTCAAGTCCGCTAACGAGGAATTGGGCCTTACCCTTGAATATTTTTTGTACGTGTGCGTCGTACGCCTCCTTGATTGGGTTCATGATGAGATCACCGGCCTTTACCAATCCACCGAAGAAGATAAAAGCCTCTGGGCTACTGAAAGCAGCAAAGTCACAACAAGCCTCGCCGAGCATTTTTCCCGTGAACTTGAATATATCATTAGCAATCTTGTCGCCCTTTCCTGCAGCAATACTTACGTCGAGTGATGTTATTTCCTCAGGATTCATCTCACGGAGCAATGAAGGCTCGTCGCTTTTTGAGAGTATTTCACGTGCAGTGCGTGCCACACCTGTTGCCGAGCAATAAGCTTCGAGGCATCCTGTACGTCCGCATCCGCAAATTCGTCCCTCTTCACCTCTAACCATTGTCACGTGACCAAGTTCACCAGCCATACCGTCGCTACCATAAACGAGTTGTCCGTTGATCACGATACCAGAGCCTACGCCTGTACCGAGAGTGATGACGATGAAGTTTTTCATTCCTCTTGCCACTCCATACGCCATCTCACCAATGGCAGCAGCGTTTGCGTCGTTGGTCATTGCAACTGGTATTCCGAGTTTGTCGCTGAACATTTTTGCCAATGGCACAACACCCTTTCCCCACACGAGGTTAGGTGCATGCTCTATGCATCCTGTATAGTAATTGGCATTAGGAGCACCAATACCCATGGCTTTTATCTTTTCAATGCCACCCACTTGATCAATAATAATCTGCAATGCATCAATAGAGGCATTAACGTAATCCTCTACATTGTCGTAACTTTGTGTCTTGATGGCTGTAGTGGCTTTGATGTCACCGCGGCTATCCACAATTCCGAATACTGAGTTGGTACCTCCCAGATCCAAGCCGATTACGTACGGCTTCATAATAGGTTGCGCGTTCATTATTTGACTTAAATATTTATTATAGTTCTACGATTTTGTGCGCAAAGTTAGGAAAAATATGCGGATAATCAAAAATTTTAGGCAAAAAACTTGCTCGTTTACTAAAAAATTTGCAATTTTGCACTCGCTATGCCGTTTCAGATACATATAGACATATTGAATTTCATCTCCAAGGGGATGTTAATTGGAATCATTGCATCGGCGCCGATGGGACCCGTGGGTGTGCTTTGTGTGCAGCGAACGCTGAACAAAGGCAGATGGTATGGGTTTATCACAGGCATCGGAGCTGTACTTAGTGACATCATTTATGCTGCTGTCACCGGATATGGTATGAGTTACGTGATGGATGTGTTGAGCAACCAGCAGACAAAGATGTATTTGCAGATTGTTGGAAGTATCATGCTTCTGGCTTTTGGACTATACACATACAAGTCAGACCCGACAAAGAAAATTCATAATTCAGGTAACGGCAAGGGAACGTTGTTCCATAATGGAATGACAGCTTTTCTTGTCACGTTCTCCAATCCGCTCATCATTTTCTTGTTTCTGGCATGTTATGCACAGTTTGCTTTCGTGATGCCAAACCATCCGTTCGAGATGGTCGTTGGTTTCCTCAGTATTGTATTCGGAGCTTTACTGTGGTGGTTCGGGCTGACATGGCTTATCGACAAGATTCGCGGAAAGTTTGACGCCAACGGTATCAAGATTATCAATCAGGTCATCGGTTCTATCGTCGTCCTATGCTCAGTCATCATGTTCCTGGGTACAGTGACCAACCTTTACCGCTTTTTCAAATAACACTTTCTAATCATGTTTATAGCACAGGAATTACGCAACAGCAACATTGCAGAATACATATTATATATGTGGCAGGTCGAAGACACCATCAGGGCATTCGGCTGCTCGTTGTCAAGAATACGGCGTGAGTATATCGAAAAGTTCGACTATACCGACGAGCAGAAAGAGGAAGAAGCCGACTGGTTCGGCAATCTATTGAGGATGATGAACGAGGAAGGTTGCCGAGAGAAAGGACACCTGCAAATCAACAAGACTACCTTACAGATGCTTGAAGACCTTCATGCCCAGCTCCTCGGTAGCACGAAATTTCCATTTTACACATCGGAATACTACAAGGTACTGCCCTATATCGTTGAACTTCGCAACCGCGGGGCTAACAAGGAAGAGAACGAAATAGAGACTTGTTTCAACTCTCTGTACGGCATGATGATGCTTCGTCTCCAAAAGAAAGCAATAAGTCCGGATACCGCTCATGCAGTAAAAGAGATTACTACTCTTATTGGCATGCTCAACGACTACTATTTCAAGGAGAAGAGAGAAGGATTGAAATTTGAAGATTAAACGTTGAAGATTGAATTATTATGAATATACTTATCACAGGATGCGATGGCCAGCTTGGGAAAGAAATCCAATCGCTGGAAAAGAATTATCCGCAACATCATTTTTTTAATACTGATGTTGCAGAACTGGACATAACAAACCAGCTGGCAACAGCTGACTATGTCGCACGCCACGAGATTGACGGCATTGTCAACTGTGCCGCCTTCACTGCTGTTGACAAGGCAGAAGACAGCAAGGAACTGTGCACCACTCTCAATACAATTGCCCCCGCCTATCTTGCTGCAGCAATTGAAAAGAGAGGAGGATGGATGATACACATTTCCACCGACTACGTATTCAACGGCAACGCCTTCAAACCATACGTCGAGGACGACACGCCTTCGCCTAACAGTGTATATGGCAGTACAAAGCTTGCAGGGGAACTGGGAGTGCAGAAGTTCTGCCAACACACGATGATAATACGCACGGCATGGCTTTACAGCCCACACGGCAACAACTTTGTCAAGACCATGATCCGCCTTGGAAAGGAAAAAGAGGAATTGGGTGTCATTTTTGACCAAATAGGCACACCGACATATGCAGGAGACCTTGCTGAAGCCATCATGGCAGTTATTAACAAGGGTATTGTCCCCGGCGTTTACCACTTTACCAACGAGGGTGCAATCAGCTGGTATGATTTTGCCAAAGCAATACACCGCGTTGCAGGCATAACCAATTGCCGGGTTCGCCCGCTTCACACTTCGGAATATCCCACTCCAGCAAACCGTCCGCACTACAGTGTGCTCGACAAGACAAAGATAAAGACGACTTACAGCATAGACATCCCTTATTGGGAAGAGTCGTTAAGGGAATGCATAAAAAAAATGAATTATTAGAAAATTGAAAAATTGAAAGATAGTGAATAAAGAGATTGAAAGAAGAAGAACTTTTGCGATTATTTCCCATCCTGACGCAGGAAAAACCACTCTGACTGAAAAATTCCTGCTCTTCGGTGGTCAGATACAGGTGGCGGGTGCCGTGAAAAGCAACAAAATAAGAAAGACTGCCACTTCTGACTGGATGGATATTGAAAAACAACGCGGTATCTCCGTATCGACATCGGTCATGGAATTTGACTACAATGACTATAAGGTCAACATTCTTGACACTCCGGGTCACCAGGACTTCGCCGAGGACACCTTCCGCACGTTGACTGCCGTAGATTCGGCCATCATCGTTGTGGACGGAGCAAAAGGTGTTGAGACCCAAACACGCAAGCTGATGACCGTGTGTCGCATGAGAAATACACCGGTAATTATTTTCATCAACAAGATGGACCGTGAGGGCCGTGACCCATTTGACCTGCTTGACGAGTTAGAGAAAGAACTGGAGATAAAGGTTCGTCCACTGAGCTGGCCCATCAACCAAGGCCAGAAATTCAAGGGCGTATATAATATATATGAAAACAAACTCGACCTTTTCACCCCTGACAAACAAAGAGTGACGGAAAAGGTGGAGGTGAACATCGACAGTGAAGAACTTGAGGCTCACGTAGGAGAGACCGATGCAGCTAAACTAAGGGAAGATCTCGAACTTGTTGACGGAGTGTATGCAGAGTTTGATGTCGAGAGTTATCGTCAGGCAGAGGTGGCACCAGTGTTCTTTGGCTCTGCCTTGAACAACTTCGGCGTACAGGAATTGCTGAACTGCTTTGTTGAGATTGCGCCAAGTCCACGTCCAACGAAAGCGGAGGAGCGCATGGTATCACCTGAAGAGCCAAAGTTCACAGGCTTCATCTTCAAGATTACCGCAAACATCGATCCCAACCACCGTTCATGTATCGCATTCTGCAAGGTATGCAGCGGAAAGTTTGAGCGTAACAAACCATATCTGCATGTGCGTCAAGGAAAGACCGTGCGTTTTTCATCGCCTACACAGTTCATGGCACAGCGAAAGAGCACCATCGACGAAGCATGGCCTGGCGACATTGTCGGCCTGCCTGACAACGGGATGTTCAAGATTGGAGACACACTGACCGACGGCGAGCAACTCCATTTCCGCGGCCTGCCAAGTTTCTCCCCGGAACTGTTCAAATATATTGAAAACGACGACCCGATGAAAGCGAAACAGCTTCAGAAAGGCATCGACCAACTAATGGATGAAGGTGTAGCACAGTTGTTTGTCAATCAGTTCAACGGACGAAAAATTGTCGGCACCGTGGGCCAGCTGCAGTTTGAGGTCATACAGTACCGTCTTGAAAACGAGTATAACGCCAAGTGCCGTTGGGAACCTGTCCATCTTTACAAAGCTTGCTGGATAGAAAGTGACGACGAGACAGAACTCGAGAACTTCAAGAAACGCAAATATCAGTACATGGCAAAAGACAAGGATGGACGCGACGTGTTCCTTGCCGACAGCGGTTATGTGCTGAGCATGGCTCAAGAGGATTTTAAGCACATTAAGTTCCATTTCACGAGTGAGTTTTGAAAAAATACAATGAAAATTGAAGAAGACATAAAGAATGCCGTTGAGGTAATGAGAAAGGGAGGAATAATACTCTACCCTACAGACACGGTGTGGGGCATCGGCTGCGATGCTACCAACACCGAGGCAGTTGCACGCGTATATGATATCAAGCGTCGAGAAGATTCAAAGGCACTTATTTGTCTCGTTGACAGTGACGCACGCCTACAACGTTACGTGCGACAGGTGCCATCAGTAGCATGGGAACTACTAGACTGCGTTGACAAGCCGACGACGGTCATCCTTGACGGAGCTGTCAACCTTGCCCCAAACCTTATAGCCGAGGACGGCAGCATAGCCTTACGCATCACGAACGAGGCGTTTTCCAAGGAGTTATGCTACAGATTTCAGAAAGCCATAGTCTCCACCTCGGCAAACATCTCGGGCGAACCAACAGCACAAAACTACTGTGACATATCGGAAGAAATCATCAACGCCGTTGACTATGTATGTTGGACGCGCCGGCAGGAGCACAAGCCTCACAAGCCGTCAAGCATCATCAGGCTCGGCCTTGGAGGAGAAGTGGAGATTATTAGGAAATGAACACTACGGAAAAACAATTGGGTGAAGGACTATTCAAGAGGTTCTGCCGTTGGCGTGAGGAACACGTCAGCGAAAGGGCGTTTGTACTGTTCCTTGCCTTTCTTGTAGGTTTTTTCTCAGCTGTCGCAGCATTTTTCCTTCACAGTGTAATCAATCAGATAGGCATCCTTTTGACGAGTTCTTTCGACAAAACCGGTGCCAACTGGTTGTATCTCATCTATCCCGTTGTGGGAATATTCCTCACTTCATTGTTTGTTAGACATATCGTCAAGGACAATATCAGTCACGGTATAACACGCATCCTCTATGCAATCAGCAGCAAGAGAAGCAGACTCCGTGGTCACAACTGCTGGTCGTCGGTAGTAGCTTCCGGCATAACGATTGGATTCGGAGGTTCCGTAGGAGCCGAGGCACCTATAGTGCTTACCGGTTCAGCCATTGGCTCCAATCTCGGGAAGTTGTTCCATATGGACAACAAGACATTAATGCTTCTCGTTGGCTGCGGTGCGGCTGGTGCCATTGCCGGCATCTTTAAGGCGCCCATCGCCGGTCTGGTCTTCACCCTTGAAGTGCTGATGATTGACCTTACGATGGCTTCCCTGCTGCCTATACTCATCTCCTGTGTCACAGCAACTTGTTTTACCTACATCTTCACTGAATCGACGTCCCTGTTCACATTCCATCTCGACAGCGACTGGCTCGTGGAACGCGTTCCCGCAAATATCCTGCTTGGCATCTTTTGCGGATTGATAAGCCTGTACTTCATTCGCACCATGACTTTCTGCGAGGACATCTTCGCAAAATTCAAGGACAAACCCTACGTCAAGCTTGCTATGGGCGGTATAACCCTTAGTCTGCTCATATTCCTTTTCCCATCGCTGTTCGGTGAAGGATACAGTTCGATAAACCTATTGATTAACGGCAAGACCCAGGCAGACTGGGACGGTGTAATGAGCAACTCCCTGTTTGCGGGCAACGGCGACTTCCTTGTGCTCTATGTCGCGTTGGTCATGTTGCTCAAGGTATTTGCAACCTCTGCCACAAACGGCGGCGGCGGTTGTGGCGGAACGTTTGCACCAAGTCTTTTCATCGGTTGTTTCAGCGGTTTCTTCTTTGCCCGTCTATGGAACATATATAACATAGGTGTATATGTCCCGGAAAAGAACTTTGCACTACTCGGAATGGCAGGGGTAATGTCAGGAGTGATGCATGCTCCTCTTACGGGCATCTTCCTTATTGCAGAGATAACTGGTGGCTACAGTCTCTTTTTGCCGCTGATGATAGTGAGTGTTTGTTCATACCTCACCATCTACATGTTTGAACCTCACAGTATCTATGGAATGCGACTGGCGAGGAAGGGGCAGCTCATCACTCACCATACCGACCATGCGGTGCTTACGCTTATGAGCCTTGACAGCGTCATCGACCGCAACTACATGCCCGTTGACCCAGACATGGAACTTGGAGACATCGTGCACAAGATAAGCCGCAGCCGTAACAGTTTTCTACCTGTAGTCGATGCGGCTGGCTGCCTATTGGGTGAAATTGACATAACGAAGATTCGCCATGTGGTATTCCGCATTGAGCTTTACCACCATTTCAAAGCACGTCAACTGATGACCATGCCTCCTGCAATGCTCAACGACGACGACCCAATGACCGACGTGATGAAAGCGTTCGACCACACCCACGTAGATTGGTTGCCGGTACTTGACCACGACCGCCATCTCAAGGGTTACATCTCAAGACAAAGGATGTATGGCATGTACAGAAAAATGGTGGCAGACATGAGTGAAGACTAAAAAAGAAAATATATGAGGAAAGAAGAATTGCGTATAGTGTTCATGGGAACACCTGATTTTGCAGTGGAAACACTTGACGCGCTTGTAAAAAACGGCTATAACGTCGTCGCAGTAGTGACACAGCCCGACAAGCCTGTCGGACGACACGGCAGTGTGCTGCAGCCTTCGGCTGTGAAGCAGTATGCCCTGGAACACCAATTGCCAGTCCTGCAGCCTGAGAAGATGAAGGACGAGACTTTCGTCGAAGACCTTCGGTCATACAACGCGAACCTGCAGGTGGTTGTGGCATTCAGAATGCTGCCCGAAGTAGTGTGGGCAATGCCAGAATACGGCACATTCAACATCCACGCCGCTTTGCTTCCACAGTATCGTGGTGCAGCTCCAATCAACTGGGCAGTCATCAATGGCGAGACACGTACCGGAGTGACCACTTTCTTCCTTGACCACGATATCGACACCGGCCGTGTTATAATGCAGTTACCTTTCGACATCCACGATGACTACGATGTGGAAAATGTGTATGACGGACTGATGCACCTCGGTGCAGACATCTGCCTACAGACTCTCCAACGCATAATCGACTCCAACGGACATCCCGAGGCGATGGCCCAGGAAGAAATGCTTACCGACGGTGAGGTGCTAAAGCCTGCACCAAAGATTTTCAAGGACACATGCCACATCCCCTGGACAAACAGTGCTAAGCAAGTTTATGACTTCGTAAGAGGATTAAGCCCCTACCCCGGTGCTTGGACCACCCTAAGACTTTCCGACGGGAAAGAGACAGTACTAAAAGTGTTCAAGACACAAAAAACATCAATATCTTCTACCAAAACCGCAGGAACGGTAGTTGTAGAAGGACGGAAAATGATGGTCGTTTGCGGTAACGGATTGATGATTGAACTCTTGGAAGTGCAAATGGCAGGAAAGAAGCGGATGAATGCCGCTGATTTCCTTAACGGCCAAAAAAACACTGATGGCTGTTCTGTGTACTAAATTATGCATTTCTTGGAAGTTTTTTTAGGCGAAGACACAATAAAACTATCATGGTATGCGTTTATCGTAATAGGAACAGTAACAATACTCTTTGTCTATGGATGAAAAACTTACCACGTCAGAGATTCAGCCCAGTGAAAGGGTGCTGGAGTTCATTCGCCAACTGGCACGCACATATCGTCCCAAGAGGCTTAAGGACGGAATGGTGATACCATTATGCCTCAACTAATAGTAAACAACAACTTATTTATAATAGACAAACAAATGACTATAGTGTCTCCCTCGTTACTCGCAGCCGACTTCTTACATCTCGACCGCGACATTGAAATGATTAACAATAGTGAAGCCCAGTGGCTTCATCTTGATGTTATGGACGGCGTATTTGTGCCTAACATCTCTTTTGGTTTCCCCGTGCTTGAAGCCGTTGCCTCAAAGTGTAAGAAATCACTTGACGTGCATTACATGATTGTCCATCCCGAACAATACATTAAGCAGACCGCACGCTTAGGAGCAATGATGATGAATGTCCACTATGAGGCGTGCACGCACCTTCACCGCACTGTACAGGAGATACACGACGCTGGAATGAAAGCAGGTGTCACTCTTAACCCTTCCACTCCCGTCTGTTGTCTTGAAGACATCATTGCAGACGTTGACATGGTTCTTCTCATGAGTGTCAATCCCGGCTTCGGGGGGCAGAAGTTTATAGAGAACACTATCGGGAAGGTTAAACGGCTGAGAAAACTAATTCAAAATAGCGGATCGAAAGCTCTAATAGAGGTTGACGGAGGCGTGCAGGCGGAAACGGCACCACGGCTTGTCGAGGCTGGCGTCGATGTGCTCGTCAGCGGAAGCTATGTGTTCAAGGCGTCAGACCCGTTGTCGGTCATCCACGATTTGCACTGTCTGTAAGCCAATCGGCTTACAGACATTTGTACTTCACAGCCATCTTCCTCATGTTTATCAATGCATAGCGCATTCTTCCGAGCGAGGTGTTAACACTGACATTGGTCTGCTCAGCAATCTCCTTGAACGACTTATTCTCAAAAATCTTCATGTAAACAACTTCACGCTGATTATCTGGAAGATGTTCCATCAGTTTCATGGCACTATCGACAGTCTGCCTGTGGAGCAGTTCATCCTCGTGGCTTTTCTCCATAACACTTATGTCCTTAATGACTGAAAGGTCATTGTCTTCGTTGACATCCTCACTCAGAATGCATTTCCTACGATGTCTGTCAATAAGCACGTGCCGCATAATGGTATTTAACCAGAACCTGAAGCATCCGTTTGGAGTGTATTTTCCTTCCTTCAAGCTAACAACCACCTTGACGAAGACATCTTGAAAGAGATCCTCGGCAACATTCCTGTCGCTCGTTCTTGACATAAGATACCCAAACACTGAAGACTTGTATCGCGCCAACAACTCATCAAACGCTCCATTGTCGCCCGACAGATAGTCAAGCACCAACCGGTCGTCTGTTCTAATGCTTTGAATTTCCATTCACTTAATCATTTTGTTTCATTAAGTAAAATTAATCCTATAGGCGATACTCCTTTTATTTTTTGTTTAACAATCAATTTTGATGCAAAATTAACGTATTCATTACAGAAAACCAAATATTTCCGCATTTTTTAATAAATTCTTACAAAAAATATCCGTTTTTCGTTTTTTTTTATTATCTTTGTGCCCATAAAATCTAACTAAAATACGACTACAACAATGATACAGCTATTTGTCCCTGGAAGACTTTGCCTATTCGGCGAACATTCTGACTGGGCTGGACACTATAGGACAATGAACGCCGACATCGTGCCTGGGGCGGCTATCGTGACCGGTATAGAGCAAGGCATATACGCGGAAGTGGAGAAATCGCCAGTCTTCGAAATGACCTCCGACGCACCCGAAATTGCTTCCCTTTGGCACGACTTCTCTTGCCGCATGCTCGAGCAAGACTTGAAGCACGTGGCAAAATCAGGTTCTTTCTTCTGCTATTGCGCGGGAGTGGCATCATATATGCTCGAATGGTACAAGGTGGGAGGTGTGAAAATCCACATTAAGTCAATGACACTGCCAATAAGGAGCGGACTGTCAAGTAGTGCCGCCATCTGCGTGCTCGTGGCAAGAGCCTTCAACCTGCTATACAAACTCAACCTCAACACTCTCGGTGAGATGAACATAGCTTACCTTGGGGAACTGCGCACACAGTCGCGATGCGGACGACTCGATCAGGCGTGCGCCTTCGGCGTAAAGCCAAATCTCATGAATTTCGACGGCGACGAGATTGACGTGAAGGCCCTGAACATCAAGAAGCACCTGTACTGGGTGTTTGCCGACCTTTGCTCCGACAAGGACACTATACAGATTCTCAGCGACCTCAACCGTGCCTACCCCTTCGCCACCGACGAACAAGGTCACCGAGAGCAGGAGGCACTTGGACAGAAAAACCGCGACATCGTGGCACGTGCGGTGAAATACATGGCAGAAGGCGAGGTGGAGAAACTTGGACTGCTGATGAACGAAGCCGAAGAACTTTTCAATACCCACATCGCTCCAATGTCGAAATCACTCACGGCACCAAAACTTCGACGCACCCTACAAGACCCAAACGTGCTTCCATTGGTATATGGGGGGAAGGGGGTCGGGTCACATGGCGACGGTTCGGTACAGTTTCTTGCACGTGACGAGGAGTGTCAGACAAAACTCGTCGATTACCTCAACTCATGTGGAATGCAGGCATACAAACTGACAATGTGCCCTGTCCACACCGTACGCAAGGCTGTAATACCCGTTGCTGGCTATGGCACACGCCTTTATCCAGCCACCCGCTGCCTGAAGAAGGACTTCTTCCCAATACCCTGTCCTGACGGCACTGTGAAACCCGTCATCCTCATTCTTCTTGAAGAACTCGTGGCAAGCGGCATTGAGGAGATTTGCCTCGTGCTTGGTTCGGAAGACGAAAGGCAAGCCTACCGAGACTTTTTCGAGACACCTCTTCCACCTGACCACATTGCAAAGCTCAGCGCAAAAAACCTTGAATACGAAAACCACATATCAAACATAGGCAAAAGACTGCAGTATGTGATACAAAACGACAAACGCGGATTCGGTCATGCTGTTTACCAAACACGCGACTTCGCCGCTAACGAACCTATTCTGTTGATGTTGGGTGACACCATTTACCAAAGCTCGACTAACAAAACCTGCGCACTTCAGCTTATTGAAAAATTCGAACTTTACAACAAACTCACACTGAGCATACACCCGATACCTATTACTGAAGTCAGCCGCTATGGGATACTATGTGGCTTATGGGAAGACAAGCAGCACACTATTATGAACGTGGCGCAAATGGCTGAAAAACCTTCAGTCGGATATGCAGAGGAATACCTTGGAGTAGATGGCAAGAACGGGGAAAAGGAGTTCTATGCAGTATTCGGGCAATACATCTTAACACCAGAGGTTTATGAGCAACTCGCTTCCGATATACTCGAAGCCTACGAGAACCACGATGACCTTCGTGAGATTGAACTCACGACAGCACTCGAAGCTGTCAGAAAGAGAAGCGGCATGGTAGGAGTGACCATTGAAGGTAAGATGTTTGACATGGGAAATCCCGAAGCATTCCGCAATATCTTTCGCGACTATTAACAGATGAATCCTTGCAGAAGACTACATAAAAGCTTGACAGCAACGACAAATTATTAGAACAAAATAGTATTATACTACAACGACAGATGAAGTTTTTCCAAATGTCTAAACTTTGCTGCAGGAATCAAGTGCTATAGGTTCTTCACGCAAAACTCCTCGCCAAGACGGAAGCCTTCCTCGTAGAGAGCTTCGAGCTTCACTGGGTCCTTTTCAATCCTGTCAACATCCATAGGACGAAGAGGCCGGATGACGGCCAGCTCTCCATTGTCCTCCATGCGTTCAACCATTTCGAGTTGCTCATTATATACCTTGATGCGGCGACTCAGGGCTACACGCAGTCTAGGATAGTTCTTATAAATGAAATGTGGTATCTTACGGTCGCGACCAGTATTGCGGTAACCACGGTTACGGGTCATGACAACGACGTTGTTGTGATGGCCAGTCTCAATGGATCTCATTACAGGAAGACTGTCAACAATGCCTCCGTCGAGACAGGGTACACCATCAACATCAACTATCTTGCTTACGTAAGGCAGACTGCTGCTTGCCCTGACAATATCGAGAAGTCGTTTGCGGTTGCCGGAATTCTCAACGAGATACTCGGCACGACCCGTGAGACAATTGGTAACGACCATCTCAAAAGTTGAATCGTTGGAGAAATATGTGTCGTAGTCATAGGGTATCAGTTCATTGGGGAATCGGTCGTAGAGCAATTCTGGGTCGAATATACAGCCTTGGGTGACTAGATGCCGTATGCCGAGATAGTTGTATTTCACGAGCATGTCAATATTGGAAATGCGCGCCCTGCGCGGCTGACGGCTTGCATAAGACAGTCCGTTACATGCACCTGCCGACACGGCGACGACATATCGGAAAAACAGCTGGTGTTTCATGAACGCATCGAGAACGCCGCTTGTGAACACACCTCTCATACCGCCACCCTCTAGAATAAGGCCTGTATTTCTGTTAATTAGCATAAGAATAGTCTATAAAAATTAAAAAATCGTTGCAAAGTTACTACTTTTTCACAAAAAAGCACTACCTTTGCGATAGAAAAACAAAATATTCACCAAAATTTAACAAACATGTTCAGCAGCGAAACCTACGCGAGCCGCCGCGCGAAACTCAAAGAACTTGTAAAAGACGGCATCATACTCTTCTTCGGCAATAACGAATCGCCGATGAACTACCCTAACAATACATACTACCCGTTCCGCCAAGACTCTTCGTTCCTCTACTATTTCGGACAGCATCGTGACGGACTTGTAGGAGTTATCGACATCGACAACGACCGTGAGATACTTATCGGCGACGACATAGACATCGAGGACATCGTGTGGTTAGGCTTCGTCAACAGTGTGGCAGAACTGGCAGCTGAAGTGGGCGTTGCCAACTCAGCTCCGATGAAAGAGCTGAAAGCCATCTGCGACGATGCTGTAGCCAAAGGACGCAAGATTCACTTCCTGCCTCCCTACCGTCATGATATCATGATACAGATAATGGACCTCACCGGCATCCACCCGAGCCAGCAACGTGAGGCAGCTTCGCTGGAACTGATAAAGGCTATAGTAAAACAACGAGCCACCAAAGAGCCACAGGAAATAGCAGCCATCGAGGACGCATGCGACGTTGGCTACCTGATGCACACCACTGCAATGAAGGTAACTAAGGCAGGCCTGACAGAGAAATACGTCGGCGGAATCATCGACAGCGTCGCTCTCTCCCATGCCTCGAAAAACAGCTTCCCGACCATCTTCAGCCAACATGGGGAAATAATGCACGGCATACCTCGCCTGGACATACTCCAGGAAGGACGCCTGGCACTCTGCGACTGCGGATGCGAACTCAACGACTACTGCTCTGACAACACACGTACATTCCCCGTGGCAAAGAAGTTCACACAACGCCAATTGGAAATCTACTCCATCGTAGAGGCTTGCCACGACTATGCACTTGAAGTTGCAAAACCAGGTGTGAAATGGATGGACGTACACATGGCCGTATGCCGACTAATGACCGACAAGCTCAAGGAGCTAGGACTCATGAAGGGCGACACAGAAGATGCTGTAAGGGCTGGAGCACACGCCATGTTCATGCCTCATGGACTGGGACACATGATGGGAATGGACGTGCACGACATGGAAGGACTCGGACAGATATACGTAGGCTTCGACGAGGAGACACGCCCGAACCTCGAACAGTTCGGCACCAACTGCCTTCGCATGGGACGCCGATTGGAAGAAAACTTCGTGATGACAGACGAGCCGGGCATCTACTTCATACCTTCGCTCATCGATGACTGGCGAGCCAACGGACACTGTAAGGAGTTCTTAAACTTTGACATGCTCGAGACCTACAAGGACTTTGGCGGCGTTCGCCTTGAGGACGACCTTCTCATCACCAGCGACGGCTGCCGATTCCTCGGACGCAAGCGCATTCCTTACCATCCAGCTGAGGTGGAGGAATTTATCGAAAAGAACAGGGAATAATATAATGAATAAAAACACATTAAAACAAAAGGCATGAAAAAAATCACATTAATCGCGCTCGCTGCACTCGTGACATTGGGTGCTGCGGCACAAGAGAAAAAAAACGGTGAAAAAGACTGCAACAAACCAGTGTTTATCACCATCAAGGAAAACAAAATCACTAGTATCAAGGACCAAAACCGAAGTGGTACATGCTGGGATTACTCCACACTCTCCTACTTTGAGGCGGAGATTCTGAAAAAGACTGGCAAGACCTACGACCTTTGCGAGTCGTTCGTAGCCAACAAAACCTATATGGACCGCGCCACTCAGGTAGTTCGCTACCACGGGGACTGCCAGTTCTCACAAGGCGGCTCATGCTACGATCCACTTTTCTGTTTACAAAACTATGGCATTTGTCCTGAAGACGCCATGCCATTCCCAGGCTCGCTCTACGGCGACTCACTGAACAACTTCAACGAGTTCTTCGCACTGATGGAACCATACGTGGCAGCAGTTGCCAAGGGCAGCCATAAGAAACTCTCCACGCAGTGGAAAGTGGGACTTCAGGGTATTCTCGACGCATACCTCGGCAAATGTCCTGAAACTTTCACCTATGAAGGCAAGCAATACACTCCAGAGACCTTCGCCAAGAGCCTGGGTCTGAACTTTGACGACTACGTAACAATAACTTCCTACACTCACCACCCATTCTACACAAGCTTCGCTGTAGAAGTACAGGACAACTGGCGTTTCCCACATTCGTGGAACCTGCCATTGGACGAGATGATGCGTGTCATTGACAATGCCATCGCTGAAGGATACTGCATCGCATGGGGTGGAGATGTAAGTGAAGAAGGTTTCACACGCAAGGGACTTGCCTATGCCTACGACGTGAAGGAAATGGAAAGCCTACAGGGAAGCGACATGGCAAAATGGATGAGGTTAGAGAAGTCCAAGAAGACTGCACTCATCGACTCTCTCGGTTGCACCGTTCCCGAAATCACTCCTACACAGGAGCGCCGCCAGCAGCGCTTTGACAATTGGGAACTGACCGACGACCACGGAATGCTTATCTACGGCATCGCCAAGGATCAAAACGGCAAGGAATACTATATGGTGAAGAACTCTTGGGGCAAGACCGGCGACTACAAGGGCATCTGGTACATGACTAAAGCCTACATCGCCGACAACACCATGGACTTCATGGTCAACAAAAATGCAATTCCTAAGGACATCCGCAAGAAGTTGGGAATTTAAGAAATGAAGAGTGAGGAATTCTTTAGCTGCACTCGGCATAGCTCAAGCGAGCTTGACCCTGCTCTCGTTTGCAAAAGAATTCCTCACTCTTCTTTCTTCATATCTTATCTATAATTTAAAAAATCAAAAAAAAGTAATTGTTTTTGCAAATATATGGTTTTTTATTTGTAACTTTACACGCCGATTGTACTCATACGCGCAATCACATTACAACAGAAGAAAATAAAAAACAATATAAATGCATTTCAAATGGAATTACGAAACACCTTCATCCGAAAGAAAACAAGCAGCTAAAGAACTGGCAGAAAAAATTGGCATGAGCCCAATTCTCGCTGACTTACTCATCAGAAGAGGCATAAAGACCGAGTCAGCGGCAAAACGCTTTTTCAGGCCTATGCTGAGCGAACTTATTGATCCTTTCCTTATGAACGACATGGACATTGCCGTTGACAGACTCAACGATGCCATGGGGCGTAAGGAACGAATCATGGTGTATGGCGACTACGACGTAGATGGCTGTACTGCGGTGGCATTGGTTTACAAAGTGCTGCAACAGTTCTATTCAAACATCGAGTACTACATTCCAGACCGATACGAAGAAGGGTACGGAGTGAGCAAAAAAAGTATCGACGAAGCGAAGGATAGAGGTGTAAAACTTATCATCGTGCTTGACTGTGGCATAAAAGCCATAGAAGAGATTGCCTATGCCAAAACTCTAGGCATAGACTTCATAATCTGCGACCATCACGTTCCCGATGAGGAGATGCCGCCAGCAGTGGCTATCCTCAACCCGAAACGCAAGGACTCCACCTACCCGTTCAACCATCTTTCCGGTTGCGGTGTAGGGTTTAAGTTCATGCAGGCATTTACCAAAAATAACGGCATACCATTTTCAAGGCTTATGTCGGTACTCGACTTCTGTGCGGTAAGCATAGCCTCGGACATTGTACCTGTGATCGGCGAAAACCGAACTTTGGCTTTCCATGGACTGAAGCAACTAAACCAAAACCCATCGGTAGGGCTTAAGGCTATTATCAAGGTTTGCGGACTGACAGGCAGGGAACTGACCATGAGCGACATCGTGTTCAAAATAGGTCCGCGTATCAATGCCTCAGGAAGAATGCAGAACGGGAAGGAAGCTGTTGACTTGCTCGTGGAACGCGACTTCAAGAACGCGCTTCAGGAAGCCAGCCTCATCAACAGCTACAACGAGCTAAGGAAAGACATCGACAAGCAAATGACGGAAGAGGCTAACCAAATCGTCGAGAAACTGGAAAGTCAGAAACACCTCTCGTCGATAGTTCTCTACGGCGAGAACTGGAAGAAAGGTGTCATCGGCATTGTCGCATCAAGACTCACAGAACTCTACTTCCGACCTACAGTAGTGCTGACCATCGTCAATGGCATGGCTACCGGCTCAGCAAGAAGTGTTGCTGGATTTGACATCTATGATGCCATCAAAAGCTGCAGGGACCTGCTTGAAAACTTCGGTGGCCACACCTATGCCGCCGGACTATCTATGAAGGTGGAAAACATACCTGCCTTCCGCAAGCGCTTTCAGGATTATGTCAACAAGCATATCTTGCCTGAACAAACCCAGGCAATACTTGATATAGAGGAAGAAATCGACTTCAAGGACATAACGAAAAAAATGCTTGTTGACATCAAGAAATTCGCACCTCATGGGCCTTGCAATCCCAAGCCTTTGTTCTGCACCCACAACGTCTATGACTACGGCACAAGTAAGGTGGTAGGGAAATTGCAGGAACACATAAAGCTGGAACTTGTTGACAGCAAGTCAAGCAACGTCATGAACGGAATAGCTTTCGGACAAAGCAGCTCGGCTCTCTTCATAAAAAGCAAACGTAGCTTCGACATCGTTTATACCATTGAAGAGAACGCCTACAAGCACGGCGAAGTCCAACTACAGATAGAGGACATCATGCCTTCTGATAATGAAGAATGAGGAGTGAAAAGTGAAGGATGAACAGTGAAGTGTATCGTCATATACTGCAAAAATATTGGCATTACGACGATTTCCGAAGCATTCAACTGGAAATAATACAAAGCATCGGAAACGGGAAGGACACTCTCGGACTAATGCCCACTGGAGGCGGAAAGTCAATAACATTCCAAGTGCCGGCGATAGCCTCAGAAGGACTGTGCATAGTCATCACACCTCTCATTGCCTTGATGAAAGACCAGGTGGAGAACCTGAGACATCGAGGCATAAAGGCCGCTGCCATACATACAGGTATGTCACACGACAAAATACTGGCAACGTTGGAGAACTGCATCTTCGGAGCATACAAGTTGCTATATGTCTCCCCGGAAAGACTCACTTCCGAGACTTTCATAAAGAAAATATCACGTGCCAACGTCAGTTTCATCACCGTGGATGAAGCCCATTGCATCACGCAATGGGGCTATGACTTCCGTCCGTCATACCTGAAAATATCCGACTTCAGACGGTACTTTCCCAATGCTCCCATACTCGCACTCACTGCCACGGCGACACTACCAGTGGTCAAAGACATCCAGAAGCAACTCGGCTTCAAGGAGGACAACGTCTTCCGTATGAGTTTCCTGCGTCCCAACCTTGCATACACAGTAAGAAAAGCCAATGACAGAGATGAATTCATCAGACAAACGATATTGAAGACCGACGGCAGCGTTATCATTTATTCACAGACAAGAGGCGGGGCAGAAGAAATGACCAAGTACCTTAAGGAAAAAGGTATCAGCTGCACATTCTATCATGCGGGACTTGACAACAACGAGCGTAACAAACGTCAGGAGGAATGGAAAAGCGGAAGCGTTCAAGCAATCGTGGCAACAAACGCTTTTGGAATGGGCATTGACAAGCCTGACGTTAGAATGGTAATACACAGGGAATGTCCGGCAAGCATCGAGGCATACTTCCAGGAAGCCGGACGCGCGGGACGCGACGGGGGCAAAGCTGTCTCAATCCTTTTATATGACGAGTCAGACCACAAAAGGCTACTTAGCCAACTACGTACAGATTTTCCAGATAAAGACTATATAAGGAAGGTGTATGATGACCTTGCCTATTTCTTTCAGGTTGCCGTTGGCGACGGTTACAACTGCCGTCATGAGTTCAACATTGACTCTTTCTGCCTCAACTTCCGCCATCTGCCTGTAAGGGCACTTGCAGCCATCCGTCTTCTCGACCAGGCAGGCTACATCGAATTCACTGATGACGACGACAACAAGTCACGCGTCAAATTTCTTCTCGAACGTGACGAGCTCTATCGTTTACGCAACAATTCGCCACTTGAGGACAAGCTCATTGAGACTCTTCTACGCAGCTACGGCGGACTGTTTGTCGATTACATGTTCATCGATGAAACGTTCCTTGCCGAGCTATTAGGAATAGACAGTACCCATCTCTATTTCACCCTTAAACAACTAAACGACAAAAACATTCTTCACTATATCCCAAGAAAGAAAATCCCTCACATCAGATACACACAAAGAAGGGAAGAAGGCAAACGTATCGTCATACCACGAAACATCTACGAAGACAGATATGAAAAGGCGGCCGAAAGAATTGAAGCTATTGTAAATTACGCGGAAGACGACGAGAAATGCCGAAGCATACAGCTATTGACATATTTCGGAGAAAAGGCAAAAACGAAATGTGGCCTATGTGACGTTTGCGACAACAAAGAGGGGAAACTGGATGACGACAAACGGAAGTACATATATAATAAGGTGATGCAACTGCTCTCCGACAAGCGTCCCCACCCCGTTGACGAACTACTCGAACTTTTTCACGACACGACCATCCTCGCCGAAGTCATGACCGAAATGAGCCATGAGGAACTAATAGGTAACGACGGCAACGACATATTCCTTATCTGATAGCAAAAAAACAAGGAGTCAAGACTACAGTGTCTAAGCCACGCTTAATTCACTATCGTCTTGACTCCTTAACTATTTATTAAGTAATCCTTATTTAGCGTAAGCAACGCTACGGGTCTCACGGATGACAGTAATCTTCACCTGACCCGGATAGGTCATCTCATTCTGAATCTTATTTGCTATCTCACCTGACAAAGCCTCGGTTTCCTTGTCGTCCATTTTGTCTGCACCAACAATAACACGCAGTTCACGTCCAGCCTGGATAGCATAAGTCTTGGTCACACCCGGATAGCTCATAGCTATTGCCTCAAGGTCGTTTAGACGCTTGATATAAGCCTCCACGATTTCACGGCGTGCTCCTGGACGGGCACCGCTGATGGCATCACATACCTGTACAATTGGAGCAAGCAGGGTGTTCATCTCGCACTCGTCGTGGTGGGCGGCGATAGCATTACAGATGTCTGGCTTTTCCTTGTACTTCTCTGCGATCTTCGCGCCATAAAGAGCGTGTGGCAATTCGCTTTCCTCATCAGGCACCTTTCCGATGTCGTGGAGCAGACCGGCACGTTTCGCCTTTTTGGGATTGAGACCAAGTTCAGATGCCATGACAGCGCAAAGGTTGGCTGTCTCGCGTGCATGCTGCAAGAGGTTCTGTCCGTATGAGCTTCGGTATTTCATCTTTCCAACGATTCTGACAAGTTCTGGATGCAATCCGTGAATGCCAAGGTCAATTGCAGTTCGCTTACCTGTTTCTATCACCTCGTTCTCAATTTGTTTCTTCACTTTCTGAACCACTTCCTCAATACGTGCGGGGTGGATGCGTCCGTCGGTGACAAGTTGGTGGAGAGCAAGACGGCACACTTCTCGACGTATTGGGTCAAAAGCGCTTATGACGATAGCCTCTGGAGTGTCGTCAACAACAATCTCCACACCAGTAGCAGCCTCCAAGGCACGGATATTTCTACCTTCACGACCTATGATACGTCCCTTGACTTCATCATTGTCAATATGGAACACGCTGACACTGTTCTCTATTGCTGTTTCTGTGGCTACACGCTGTATTGTCTGAATGACAATTTTTCTTGCCTGTGCGTTGGCATTGAGTTTTGCCTCGTCCATTATCTCGTTGATGTAACTTTGGGCATCTGTACGCGCCTCATCCTTTAGTGACTCAACAAGTCGTTGCTTGGCTTCTTCCGCGCTCAAGCCTGAGAGTTCCTCAAGTTTCTCGCGTTCCTTAAGCTGCATTTTCTCCAGTTCCTCGTTTTTGATGGCGAGCATTTTCTTCTCGTTGTCGATACGTGTTTGCTGGTTGTCGAGGTCATTCTTTCTCCTTCCGAGTTCTTCCTGTCGTTGGTTAAGCGACAGTTCACGCTGTTTCAGTTTGTTTTCACTTTGCTGAATATGCTGGTTTCTCACCTGTACTTCCTTTTCAAGCTCACTTTTCTTGTTAAGGAATTTTTCTTTCACCTCAAGGAGTTTCTTCTCCTTGATTACTTCCGCCTCCTTTTCAACGGTTGACATCATCTCGTTGTACTTACCTTTGAGTACGTACCGAAAGACAAGATATCCACCCACGCCACCTAATAAGAGCGTTCCAGCGGCTATAATAATCGTCAAAATCATATAAAATAGTTATTTAATAATGTTAATATTCCATGTCGTCAAGTTTCAAGCGCCTTGTCAATTTCTTCGGTCAGGCGCTTGACGATGTCCTCAAATGGTTTCACGTCATTGCGTTCAACCTCTTTCTCGTAAAGAAGAGCAATGTCGATTAGTGTCATAAGGGCTATGGTGTGGTCGCTCTTATGGGTCTTGAACATTTCAGCATACTTGTTGTAGCGTTCGGTGATGAACTTTGCCGCACGGCGGTAAAGCGGCTCATCTTCCGGACGGACAGCTATGTCGAAATCCTGGTCATAGACATGGATACGTATATGTTGCTTGGTGTCTTCTGCCATACATCGAAAATGCTAAACTTATTGTTCCGTCAAGAGGGTTATACACTTGTTGACATCACGGATTAGTTTCTGAAGTCTCGCCTTGGTCGTTTCAATATCTCCATCAGCAACTTCAATCATCCTTGCCATTTTGTAAGTGTCAAACTGACGCTTGAGGTCATTGAGTTCAGAAGAGAGTCGCCTATTGTCCTCGTCGCTTTTCTCAAGCATTGCATACAACTCCTTGTTCTCCTCTTTCAATTTCTGAAACTGGAGAATCATTTGACGCATTCGCGCCTCGAAAGTTGCCATTGTTGCTTCGCTTGGACTCATATTCTTTCCCGCTTCTTCTCAATGATTTACAAAGGTATTGCTTTTTTCTGACAATCAGACGAAGGAGAATGTTTTTTTAATATTTTTTAATCAAACTCTTATACTTCTGACTGTATCTTGCCTGTCATCTCACTTCTTAGTGGATTCATCATCTTTTGGACGTGGCTCTTTCTTGGCAAGCATTACCACCTTATACACGAAAGCCGTGGTCCACTGCTGTGTGAATCCTAATTTTGCAGCATACTGGCGCACGCTAACAACAGTTTTCAGAACACCCGGGTCGGTATAGTCGTTTTTGTTGAAAATGTCGTTGACGGTCTTTTCCGTCATCGTGTAAAGGGCTTTTTTCATGAATGTCGGCAGGCGGAGCTTGAACTTCATAAGGTTGCTGACAAGCATCATCAGGTCTTGGGTGAAGCCCTGGAATTGCAGCATATATACCTGCACGTCCTGAATCTTACGGCAACGCTTGCGGATGCTTGAGTCAATCTCCTTAAAGAAGATGTCGTCCATGTCATAAATCTCTTTCAGCATCTTTTTGCAGCGTGTACGCTCACCGATGCCAAGACGATTGTTCACCGTAGCTACATGAAGGGTGGTTTTGAATACACGCAAGTCTGGCAATGCCGCAAGGTTGGTGATTCCCAAATCGGCTGCCATAGCTGCCTGAAAATATACCCGGATGAGGGTCATGAAATCTTCCATGCCTCCCGTTTTTTGCTGTTCATCGGATGTTTTGCGTCCGAAAATCTTAGATAATATACTCATTTATGTTGTTTTTTGGGTGCAAAGTTACATTTTTTTCTTTATATTCATAGTTTTTTTCATGACAAAAATGCTAAAGATTGGAAATAATTTGTACCTTTGCGGAAAAATAGTAGAAAATAATAGAAAAAATCAGAGAAAATGAAAGGTATTGTACTAGCCGGTGGTAGCGGGACACGTCTTTATCCTATCACCAAAGGTATCAGCAAACAGCTCATACCAATCTTCGACAAACCGATGATTTATTATCCCATATCGGTACTGATGCTGGCAGGAATAAAGGATATTCTTATCATTAGCACTCCTCATGACCTGCCCGCTTTTCGTCGTCTTCTCGGTGACGGCAAAGAGTTTGGTGTCAATTTCGAGTATGCCGAGCAACCTTCCCCTGATGGTCTTGCACAAGCGTTTATTATCGGTGAGAAGTTCATTGGCAACGATTCTGTGTGCCTCGTTCTTGGCGACAATATATTCTACGGCAGCGGTTTTACAGGTTTGCTTAGAGAAAGTGTTCAAAATGCGGAGCAGAAAGGACTGGCAACTGTTTTCGGATATTACGTCAACGACCCGGAGCGATATGGCGTGGCAGAATTTGACAATGAAGGCAAATGCCTGAGCATTGAGGAGAAGCCGACTCATCCTAAGTCAAACTATGCCGTTGTAGGACTGTACTTCTACCCGAACAGTGTTGTGGAAGTGGCGAAAAACATCAAACCAAGCCCTCGGGGGGAATTGGAAATAACCACCGTCAACCAGCACTATCTTGATAATCAAACTCTTCAAGTAAAAGCCTTGCAACGCGGTTTCGCATGGCTTGACACCGGCACTCACGACAGCCTTAGTGAAGCAAGCACATTCATTGAGGTAATAGAAAAGCGTCAAGGTCTGAAAATCGCTTGTCTTGAAGAAATAGCATACAAAAAAGGCTGGATAACACTCGACCAGCTCCACGAGCTTGCAAAACCCATGGCGAAGAACGGATACGGACAGTATCTACTTAGTATAAAATGAAGAGTGAAGAATCATATAAACGCAAGTTGCGCAGCCGATTCTTCACTCTTCACTCTTCATTTAATTAATCTTCAAGAACCTTGAGAAGCCTGTCATGTCGAACACTTTCTTTATTTGAGGCTTCACTCCGGTGAGTTTCAGTTGTCCTTTGTTAGCTGAAATCATTTTTTGTGCCTTCAGCACTACACGCAATCCGCTACTGCTGATGTAGTCAAGTTCCGAGCAATCAAACTCCACATCCACACCTTGCTCAGCAAGTATCGGATTTATTTCACGCTCAAATTCTCCAGCGTTAATTGTGTCAATTCTAACACCAGTCTTTACAAGAATTTTGTTTTCGTTTCTTACAATTTCTGCCATTGTTATAATCTCCTTTATTTTATTATTATTCTCTTTTTTATTCGTTAACAATTGATTTCGTCAGTGTCAAGACATTACTACCGTCAAGGCGTTGATAAACGACCTTGTTCATTATGTTTCTGACAATGTAGATACCAAGACCTCCAATCTGACGGTCTTCAGCAGAAAGGGTCACATCAGCATCCTTCACCTTTGTGGGGTCAAACTCCTTTCCCCTGTCAGTAATGATAAACACCAGAGTCTTTCCGTCGCATTTTGCCACAACCGAGACAGTCCCTTCCTCGTCTGGAGGATAAGCATAGAGAATGACATTGGATACGACTTCCTCCAAGGCGAGATTGAGATTCATCTCCATCTCCGGGTCAAGTCCCAGTTCCGCAGCCACTTCTTCAATGAACGCGGCGAGTTTATCCAGTTCCGCCACATCATTTTTTAGAATGAGTTCTTTGTTCATATCTACATGTATTATAAATTGTTATTATTTCATATCTGTCGTTTAGCCAACTTATAGAAAAGTCCTTGCTTTGCCATCAACTCTTCGTAGTTGCCTTCCTCCACTATTGTTCCTTTGTCAAGCACTATTATGCGGTTGCAATTTCTGATAGTGCTCAAACGGTGTGCCACGACTATTCTCGTACAGTCGAGTTTGTCAAGATGTTCTGACACTATACGCTGGCTGATGTTGTCGAGGGCACTTGTCGCCTCGTCAAGCAACAGTATGGAGGGATTGGCAATGAGTGCCCTTGCAATCAGAATGCGCTGCTTTTGTCCGCCGCTGAAGTTGGAATTGCCCTCACTGACCACGGTCTGCATCTGCATTGGCATCTGTCTTATGTCGTCGGCAATGCCCGCAAGCTCCGCAGCACGCCATGCGTCATCGAGCGTACTGTCAGGCGCTGTTATTGTAATGTTGCTGAAGATGTCGCCGGAAAAGAGGCTGCCACCCTGCAGGCAGGTACCGATGAGCCTGCGAAGACTTGTCTTGTCACACTTCGACAAGTCGTAGTTATCGTAGAACACGCCTCCACTCTGCGGATGCTCGAAACCAAGGAGCAGTCTCAACAGTGTACTTTTCCCGCAGCCGGAAGGTCCTACGATAGCGACATAATCGCCGGGATTAATCCTCAGGTTGAAATGTCTGAAGAGCCAGTTGCTTTCATTTCCGTAGCGGAACGAGACGTCGCTGACCTCAATGCTTCCGCTCAAATATTGCACCTGCGGAGCGTCTGGCTGCAGTTCCGGTACCGTTTTCAATATCGGGGCTGCAATCTTCAATATAGGGCTGACCTTTGCCAAGTCTGGAATAGTATCGGTCAACGAACTGAATGCCGATGCAATCATTCCGTAAGCCACACTGAAAGCGATAAAGTCAGACACCCCGACCTTTTCCTTCACTGCATACCAGTACAGTACCGCCACACTTCCCATCTGACACAAAGCCAGCAATGCCGGCATTATCTTCACCAATATCGACGGGTTGTAGCTGATGTGTGCGCAACGCCTGTAAAGGTCAAGCCATTTCGTGAAGGCCCTTTTCTCCGATCCCGTCAGTTTTATCTTTTGTATTCCAGAGAACAAGTCATATTCCATTCCGTCGAGAACCGACTCGTGGTCAGCGAGTTCCAGTTCTTCATTGTGCATCTGAACCGCAAATATGGCAATGAGCATCGACTGCACAGCCAGCAGCACCATCGACGGTGCCAACAGGTCCTTGGCATAGACAAGAATCTGGAACACATAGACGACAGAAAACAACAACGTAAACAACGCGCCTCTCAACGATTCGTTGGCAAATGCGCTCAGGCGTCGGATGGACGCCACTCGATTGGTTATCTCTCCTGAAGAATATTTCCAGAAGAATTCAGTGTCGAGTGTGAATATCCTTGCCATGAACGCCGTTTGTAGATTAATCTTAAAAATGTCCATCACGCGGTAAATCAGCTTATTACGCATCACCTCTATCAATGCGCTTCCAACCACGACACCGCTGAACAGCGCTGCCATCGGATAAAGGTCGGAAAGGATTCCATTAGGTATGACGTTGTTGAATATCTGCTTGTTGATGAACGGTATGAACATTCCGAAAAGACTGACAACCAAAGCTGCGAGCATCAACGCTGTAATGGCTGAGGTAGGCATTCCGCTAAACACGAACTTCAGTAAGTCCTTGCCTGTCAATGCTTTCGTAGGCAAGGTAGGATAAAAGTCAAGGGCGTCAGGCTTTATCTTCTTCATCAGTTCGCTGTTTACAATGCGTACGACACCGTCAGCGTCAATACACTTATACCCAAACACCCATTTCCTTGGCACAAAGAGAAGCATATTTCCATCCTTGTCCTGACCTAACTTCGGACCAACGGTAGATTTCCACCACTCTCCCTCCATTTTTATCCGACGCTGCATGATACCTATAGGTCGCAAGATGCGTTCAAGTTGCTCGTCAGGAGTCATAAAGCCGTCATCGTCAAGGACATAGTCTTTGACTTTCAAGTACTCCAACAACATGTGAAGCACGTGATTGCCAGAGTTTTTGACTGACCCTCGGTCAACCTTAAACCCCATGTCCTTGGCGGTATTGCCAAACACCTCCCTCAACGAGGCTGTTTCGCGTTCGCGCCTTTTGTTTATCTGGTCGTCAAATAACATGTTCTCTTTCTTTTTTCTTCTCTTACCTTTTTTAGTCAGCTTCCTCTGAATACTCCATGAGCTGGCGATAGTGTCCTTCCTGAGCTATCAGTTCGTCGTGGGTTCCCCTTTGCACGATACGGCCTTTGTCCATGACAATTATTTCGTCACAGTCACGCACTGTGCTCAACCGATGGGCAATGACAATGATGGAAGCTCCACACTGGCGTATGCTTTGCATTACCTCGCGCTCCATAGCAGTGTCCAAGGCACTCGTCGCCTCATCAAGTACGAGTATCACCGGCTCACGTGCCAGTGCCGTTGCAATCTCCATACGTTGCCTCTGTCCTCCCGAGAAATTTCCTCCGCCTCTGACAAGGCGAGTGTTGAACCCTCGTGGACGCGAAATGATGTCGTCACGAATACCGGCATCTATACATGCCATCGTCATAGTGAAGTCCTCGATGGAATGATCCCACATCTTCAGGTTCTCGGCAATGGTGTCGTTAAACAACACGACGTTCTGGTCTATCACAGCCACCGAACTGACAAACTCCTCGTGGCTGATGTCTGCTATGTCACGTCCGTCAAACAGGATTTGTCCGCTCCATGGCGAATAGAGACCTGAGACAAGCTTCGCTATGGTGCTCTTTCCGCATCCCGACGCACCGACGATGGCAACGCTGCTCCCCGGCTTAAGGCTGAGGTTGAAATCTGTTATGAGCGGGGCGGCGGTAGGATTATAGCCGAAGGTGACATTACGAAGCTCCAGTTGCCCGCCAAGTTTTTGTCTCACCTCTTCTTTCTTTGCAGAAGGATTCTGGATGTCAACATCCTTGTTCTGAACAGGATAGGCCAACACGTCATCGATGCGTTCCATCTTCGAGCGCAGTTCAATCACCGTTGTCGAGCCTTGCATCAGTCCCATTGCAGGCTTCATGAACTCTGCCATGAATCCCTGAAACGCCATGAGCATACCAATGCTGAATTCTCCTTTCAATATCAGTGCCGCACCGAGAATCAGGACAAAGCTGTTTGCAAAATGTCCGAAGATATAGGGGGTGAAAGTTCTCTTCTGCATGGCTACCTCTTGGTTGTTGCGACGCGCAAAGTTACCTGCCCAGAACTCAAAGAAGCTACGCTCGGCTCCTGCGGCCTTGATGCTCTCGATGTTGTCGATACACGACATGGTGATACCATAGAAACGTCCTTCACTCTGCTCAAGTGAACGGCTGAGATTATTCCTCAGTTCACGCTCACCGATGACTACGTAGGCGTTAAGCGCAATCACCAGCAGTCCGATAACGGTAAGCGACACACTGTACTGGGCCATCAGCACCACATAGAGCACGAGCAACATCACATTGACGGCATAAGGAGCGAGTATGGTGACAAGAGTGGTGGTTATCGTTTCGTTAAGCGACTGGCGCTGAACGATATCGCCGACGTAACGCTGGCTGTAGAAGTCTATAGGAAGGTTCATGGCATGCCAAAGGAAACGGGCATTGCCCTTCAGCGACATGCTTCCGGAAAAGCGGCGGCCATAGACGTTGTTGAGAAGGGCAAGCACGAAATGAAACGCTACAAGCCCGCCCATCATTACAAAGAACGGTGCTGTCCACTCGTCGTTCTTGCCAGTGATGATGCCGTCGAGGAACACTTGCGAGAACAATGGATAAACCAATCCCACAAATGCCATCAGCACTCCCATGACAAGGGTGAAGAGGAAAGCGTCGGACACTCCACGTATATTTTCCAATATATAGTGGAATATAGACGTCTGATGGCCGCTCTTCTTGAAGTCAGGTCCAGGATCGGCAGTAATAGCCACTCCTGTATATGACCTCCTGAAGTCCTTCATCGGCACGCAAAGACTTCCCACGGCGGGGTCGTTGATGAATGCCATACCGTCGCGGAATCCCTTAAACACCACGAAGTGGTTAAAGTTCCAATGGATAATGGCGGGCGACATCTGCCCGAGGTCGTCAATGTCAGCGTGCCAGCCGTGGGCGTCAAGACCGTATTTACGTGCGGCGAGCACAAGATTGCGTGCGTTGCTACCATCACGCGAGATGCCACAGTCGGCACGCAACTGCTCAAGCGACAGCCACTTACCGTAATATGCAAGCAGCATCGACAAGGCAGCGGCACCGCACTCGACAGTCTCCATCTGCATTATGACCGGCACTTTTTTTATCCCTTTGGACTTCATTAGCTTTCTCTATTTCTTTGTCAGAACCTGAAAAACATCTTATACACCGGCTTTCGCTGCGTAATGATTTGCACATTACAGAACGACATCGAGCTAAGCCTAATATCGCAGCTCTGCAGTCGCGACCATTTCAAATGCGACGGCGAATCAGCATCCACATCCACAACAATCTGAACCTCGTAAGCAGTGTCGTCGGGGAAAACGGTGTCAACGAAATTCTTTATTACCGACTGTTTACGCGCGTCTTCCAAACGGATGGGGAAATGGTTTATTTTGGTTATGTGCCCTCTAATGTATCCATAATCCTCGCGGTGAAGGTCAACGGGCGTTACCTGCACCTCCTGTCCCGGTTTCAGTTCCCTAAGGTCCTTGTATTTCACGTAGGTAATCAGCTCCCTGTTCAGTTGGTTGTTCTTCTCGGGTATTATCTCCATCAGCGTCTCATGGGCACGGAAACTCTCATCAACAGTCTTGCTGCTGATGACCATTCCCGTCATCTGTGCAAAAAGCGTGTCAATGCCTTCCTTGCTTCTCACTGCCATCAAGGGCGTGCCCTTTACCACACGTTCTCCATTCATGACATAGAGTTTGTCAACGTCTCCTTCGGTATTTATGCCCACACGTAGAGGTGTCTCATGTGGAAACACGACAGCCACCGACTGGACATGCTCGGTCACTGTGCCGAACGCCAACCAAAAGCACACGACGACACTGCAAATCAGCATCGACATTATGACGATATATAAAGGCGGGGTTGTAACTTTTATAAAGTCATTTATCTGCCCCGGACTTTCCAACACGTCAAGAGTTTCTCTTCTAAACAGATTCTTCTTCATTTTTCAAACTCCCTGGACTCCATTAACTCCCCTTATTTCAGAACACTTTAATTCTTTAATCTCTCCTATGGAGATTATCCTCCCGTCACCTGTGAAAGTTCTTCGAGCGACAGCTCCCTTAGTTGTCCCGTAACCATGGCCATCAATGCGGCAATGTCCTTCGCCTCTCCATCAGTCACCTGGAACCCGGCTTGGCTTATCACCTGCTTCACGGTGTCGCCGTCATGGCAGCTTTTCAAGGCGTCCATGACCTCTCTTCCGTATTTTCTTATTACATTATCCAACTTCATGACGCAAAAATAATAATTATTTTTGAGAAAACGTTCATTATCTTTTGTTTTTTTTCTTTTCTGCCACGATAAATCAAAAAAAAGCCGCAATTCTTGTGAATTGCAGCTCTAAACATGATATTTACGGGAATTATGATTACCCAAACTGTTTCTTACCTTACCTTCTCGACGATGGCCTTGAAAGCCTCAGGGTTGTTGACTGCGAGGTCTGCAAGAACCTTGCGGTTGATTTCGATGCCAGCCTTGTTCAGGGCACCCATGAGTACTGAGTAGCTCATACCCTCGAGACGAGCGGCAGCGTTGATACGCTGAATCCACAGAGCGCGGAATGTGCGCTTCTTGTTGCGGCGGTCGCGATAAGCGTATGTAAGACCCTTCTCCCAAGTGTTCTTGGCAACGGTCCAAACATTCTTGCGGGCACCGAAGTAACCGCGAGTAAGTTTCAAAATTCTTTTTCTCTTTGCTCTTGAAGCAACGTGATTAACTGATCTTGGCATAGTTTTTCTTACTTTAAAATGTTAGACAATAAGGGATTAACGGAGACACAACAGGTCACGAACCTGCTTCAAGTTAGTTCTGTCAACGAGAGTGTCGTGAACCAAGTTACGCTTTTGCTTCTTAGTCTTCTTTGTGAGAATGTGGCTGTGGTAAGCGTGAGCTCTCTTAATCTTACCTGTTCCGGTGAAGCGGAATCTCTTCTTCGCTCCGGAGTTTGTCTTTACTTTTGGCATTTTTTTAATGTTTTAATTAATTATTGTTATTTAATCGTGGCAACGCATATACCGGGCGTTACGCACTTGTCTTATTTTTCTGTTCTTTATTCCTTAATATTTAATTTCTTCTTCGCATCCGCACTCATCTTGGCATTTGCGAACAGTCCGCCGTTTGCCGGCATCTCTGTGTTCGGCTCTTCTGCCTCAGGCTGCGACTTGCGTGCCTCTTTCTGCTCAGAAGCCTTCTTCTCGCGGTCAAGGGCCTGCTGGCTTTTCTTTGCCACGCCGGCTTTCTTTGGAGCTAAATACAGGAACATCTTCTTTCCCTCAAGAGACGGCATGTGCTCTACTTTGCCGTATTCCTCAAGGTCGTTGGCAAAACGCAGTAACAGCACTTCTCCCTGCTCCTTGAACAATATCGAGCGTCCGCGGAAGAACACGTATGCACGCACCTTGTTTCCGTCCTCAAGAAATTCCTTGGCATGCTTCAGTTTGAACTGGTAGTCGTGCTCGTCGGTCTGAGGTCCGAACCTGATTTCCTTCACCTCTACCTTCACCTGCTTTGCCTTCATCTCCTTGGCTCGCTTCTTCTGCTGGTAGAGGAACTTGGAATAGTCGATGAGACGACACACTGGAGGATTGGCGTTTGGCGAAATTTCCACCAAGTCAACCCCTTGCTCGCGTGCCATGTCCAATGCCTGGCGTGTAGGAACTACTGTTGAGCCGCTGTCTCCTACGATGCGGACTTCCCGTACACGTATCTGTTCATTAACACGGTACTGGTTCTTTATATTGTCATTCTTCATTCAACTATTTTATGAAAATCGGCTGCAAAGGTACTAATAAAAAATGAAAAATTAAGAATTAAGAATGAAGAATTTTAATCGTCCTTCCCGTATTTAACATTTTTTACGCCTTTTTACATATCATGTCCAAGAATTCGTCCTCGTTGATTATTTTAACTCCTAATTTCTCTGCCTTTTGTAGCTTTGCAGGCCCCATGTTGTCGCCTGCAAGAATGTAAGAAGTCTTGGCACTTATGGAGCCTGTGTTCTTGCCTCCATTCTGCTCTATCATAGCCTTATACTCGTCGCGGCTGTGCTTCTGGAACACTCCGCTTATGACTATCGTCTGTCCCTTCAGCAGCTCTGTGTGGCTTGCAAGTTGTTCCTCGCTTAGGCTCATCCTCAGTCCGTAGCCTCTCAGCCGTTCCACTATCGTCTGGTTCTCCGGCGTGTGGAAATAGGTTATCACGCTCTTCGCCATCACCTCGCCTATTCCGTCGATGTGTGTCAGTTCGTCGAGAGTGGCATTCTGTAGTGCGTCGATGTTCTTGAAATGGCGTGCAAGAAGCTTCGCCGATGTCTCGCCCACAAGCCTAATGCCGAGGGCGAACACCACACGCTCGAATGGCACCTCCTTCGATGCGGCTATTCCGTC
The DNA here is from genome assembly GCA_022771265.1 of Prevotella sp. Classification (GTDB taxonomy): domain Bacteria; phylum Bacteroidota; class Bacteroidia; order Bacteroidales; family Bacteroidaceae; genus Prevotella. Next base: position 1,943 of record JALFCG010000089.1, on the reverse strand, counting down.
AACAATCTTGCGTGCCGACTTCTCACGGCTTCCGTCGCCGTTTATCTGCTGCACGTCGATGTCGTAGAGGTCTGCCACGTTTCTTATTAGTCCACGGCGGTAGTAGTCATCCACGGTTTCCGGACCGAGCGAGTCGATGTTCATCGCCTTTCTGGAGATGAAATGCTCTATGCGGCCTTTTATCTGCGGCGGACATCCAGCGTCGTTGGGACAGTAGTGCGCCGCCTCGCCTTCATAGCGCACAAGCGGCGTGCCACATTCCGGACACGTCTTAATAAACTCCACCGGCTTTGCGTCAAGCTCACGGCTGTCGGTATCCACTCCTACTATCTTGGGGATTATCTCCCCACCCTTCTCCACATACACAAAGTCGCCGATGTGGAGGTCGAAGGATCGGATGAAGTCTTCGTTGTTCAGCGTTGCCCGCTTCACCATAGTTCCTGCCAACTGCACCGGTTCCATATTGGCTACGGGAGTGATGGCACCTGTCCTTCCCACCTGGAAAGTCACCTCAAGCAGTCGGGTGCGCTCACGCTCTGCCTTGAACTTGTAGGCTATTGCCCATCGTGGACTCTTCGCCGTGAATCCAAGCGAACGTTGCTGGCGCTGCGAGTTCACCTTCAGCACTATGCCGTCGGTTGCCACAGGCAGGTTCTTGCGCTCGGTGTCCCAATAGTTTATGAAGTCATATATCTCGTCGAGTGTTCTCACTTTTCTCATTCCCTCGCTTATCTTGAATCCCCATCGGCGAGCCGCCTGCAGGTTCTCGTAGTGTCCGTCGCATGGCACCTGTTCGCCCAAGAGATAATAAAGGTATGCGTCGAGCTGGCGACTGGCTACGAGAGCCGAGTTTTGGCTCTTCAGTGTTCCGCTTGCAGCATTGCGCGGATTGGCAAACAGCGGTTCCTCTGCTTTCTCACGATCGGCGTTGAGCCGCTCAAACACCTTCCATGGCATCAGTATCTCGCCCCTTATCTCAAACTCCTGCGGATAGTCGTCGCCGGAGAGCACGAGCGGTATGCTGCGTATGGTACGCACGTTGGCTGTCACGTCGTCGCCGTTCACTCCGTCGCCGCGTGTCACTCCGCGCACCAGTCTGCCGTTCTCGTAGGTGAGGCTTATTGAGAGTCCGTCGTATTTCATCTCACAGCACACCTCGAAGTCCTCGCCTTCCAGTCCACGTCTCACGCTGTCGTACCAGTCAGCCACCTCCTGTTGGTTGTAGGTGTTGGCAAGCGAGAGCATCGGGTAGCGGTGAGCCACTTGCCTGAACTCGCTGTTCAGGTCGCTGCCCACACGTTGCGTTGGCGAGTTGGCGTCGTACATCTCCGGGTGCAACGCCTCAAGTCGCTGCAACTCGTGCATCAACTCGTCAAACTCTTGGTCGCTTATCGTGGGTTGGTTCTCCACATAGTAGCGGTGGTTATGTTCGTGCAGCTCCTGTCTGAGCTGTTCTATTCTCTGTTTCTCGTCCATCATTATATTATTTTGTTGGCAAAGTTACAAACTTTTTCCAATTAAACAAACTTTTTCCTTCAAAAAAAACATGGAACAACTGCTGCTATTGCCACGGCAATAATTTCCGTCCTTCGGTTTATTGCCACCGCCCTAAGCATATCCCCGGTAGTTAGTTCACGGTCGGTGTCGCCGATGAAAGGTTTGTCAAACATCTCACCAAAATACTTGTGCGGTCCTCCAAAGCGGCAACCGAGAATGCCCGCAAGGGCTGCCTCTGGCCATCCGCTGTTGGGACTGGCGTGGCAGCCACCGTATTTCACAACAAAACCTGTCAGCCGCGGTCGGCAAGCCACCAATATCATGAGCAATGCCGTTATTCGGGCTGGCAGATAGTTTGCCACATCGTCCATTCTTGCCGCCACTGTCCCGAAGCGCAGATAGCGTGGCGAGTGGTAGGCAATCATCGAGTCGAGCGTGTTCACCAG
>JALFCG010000070.1 GCA_022771265.1 Prevotella sp. | reverse complement strand
TCCTTTCCTAAGATATTGTTCTTGAATGTTTCTATGCCTTGTGCGTCAGTTTCCTTCCAGTCGTGACAATAGATGACGTTGACATAACCCGAATCCCAGAGGAAATCCTGGTGTTGGGGTATTTCCTTCTTATCAAGCCACAGGGCGATGAAGTCGTTGGTGGCACTGCCGATGTTCTTGACGAGCGAACAGTTCATCAGGCCCGAATAGGCAGACATGTCGCCGTCGATACCCGCAGTATAGACACCTTGGTTGCGCGAGAACTGATATACAGCCTTGTTGCTGCCGCCTGCCACAGGGAAGAAGAAGGTGTGGCCCGACTCGTATAGGCGGGTGCAGAGGGCGTATGCTTCATCGGGCATGTTGTAGCCGTCGCCGTCCCTGTCGGAGATATAAGATATGGTGGCATCCGCACCTCCTGCCTCAATGAACCCGTCGCGGAATCCCTGTGCGGCTCCGTCAACATTACGGTCGAAGGGATTGGCGGCAAGCACGGCTGCCTTGTAGTCAGATTCATCCTTATTGGTTAGGGCTGTGTATGCACCGATGAGATATGCCGCGCCATACATGCCTATGCGGAAGGTATATACGCCGTCGATGGGTTCGTGGGTCTCGTAGAGCAGCACTGAGCTGTTGGCGTCCGAAGGGCGCACCGAGGAGTTACGCAAGGCACTCTCATACTGGTTGCTGGCGAAGATGAACAGCCGTCTCTCGTCCTTGGCGGTCTTCTGCGCCCATTTGTTGTAGATGGCGATACCGTCCTCCACCGATGCGGGCACATGCATCATGACGTCGAAGCCCAGCCGCTTGCGCGACTCCTCAAGTCCCGTGAGTATGATGTCGTTATAGCCCAAGTCACCGAAGCCGGATGGCGAGAACACGACCTCCACCACATTAGTGGAAGTCAATGAGGGTGTAGTGTTGTTTTCATCGTTATCCGAACACCCTACAATAGAAAAAAGGATGGCTACTATAAAAACTACACGGATAACATTCCTCGTTATGATAGCATTCATTTGTGATTATACTAAAATGTCATTATTTCAAGTTGTCTATAGGGTCATAGGGACTGGTACCACTGATTCGCGACAAATAACGAACCTACGTACTGTCCCTATGACCCTGGTAAGATATATTTCATCAAGTTCACGTTAATTCATCAGTGGAATACTAACTGTTTCACCGTCCTTAACAGCATAGCCACGAAGAAGCCAATAGTCACCAGATGGAGGTAAATTATTCCGCATTGACCACATTGAGCCCCAAACAAATTCATCTCTCCCGCAGAGATAAGAGTAGAAATAGGTAAGTATGCCTCCGGGGTACGATATAGGCCCCCCTCCCACGAATATTTCAATTCGATGTTTACTCAACCTTTTTATTACTTCTGCTTTAAACTTTGGGTCATTATCCATTGCAATTTTAAAACAAACAAAACAACACACAGAAGACCAAACTAAATTCATATCATATACTCGACTTAAGCGTACTTTTAAGGGGTAAGTATAGTAATAAGTCATTTTTTCCTTATCACTATGCCATGTAAAAATCTCTTCTTTTGGCACTTGTTGATAAAACCAATTGCCATTTTCTATAGCACCTAAACCCAGACGCTCGGGATAAACGTGAGAATTGTCTGGCATCGCCGACTCAGGCTGGAACTTTATCTTGTCGATGCCTTTCATCTTGTTCACTCCGTTGAACTCAACCACGGCAAGCGTAGCCGTTTCCGTTGGCAGGGCAGCGCGGAAAGTGATGGTACCCTGTGACGCTCCCTGTGCGTCGCGCGGAGCATAGACTATGGTGCTGCCGTTGCGGCTCACGCCATCGAGAGCCTTGTCGGGAATCCAAGCAAGGAACAACCTCTCTGCCTCCTCCATATCTTCTACAAAGAAGCTATAGACGGTAGGAGTGAGCGCGTCCAAGACAGTCATTCGCATTGGAAGGAGGATGCTGTCGTTCTCGGCAAAGATTCCAAGGTTCTTGCGGAAATACTCCGCCTGGTCAACACCTTCGATGGTAATGCCACCACCATTAGTGCTGTTGTTCTCGTCGTCGTCGGAGCAAGCCGACATTGTCATTGTTGTGAATACTCCCGCTATCGCAAGCCATATCACAGAAAGAACCATTTTCTTCATTCCTAATTTATTTTTAAGTTATTTACAAAATTGTGCTGCAAAATTAATGAAAAAAGGGGAAACAGAAAAGACAAAACGGAAAAACACCGTTCAAAATGGAAAAAAGTGACTTTTCAGCCGTGAAAAGTCACTTTTATCATTCTTAATTCTTAATTAGTACTGATTCTATCGTTATCTCTGCCACCTTTGTATTGGAGTACATAGGTCGGACTATGCCGATGAGATACATTCCAAGTCCTTCGTAGATGCGGTAATCTCTTTTCTCGTTAGCACGGCACAGATTGGATTGATTAACAGTCATGCGTATTCCTAGATGATAAATGCTGCTGCCGTGAGCTTCAAGACACAAGCAAATATCACGAATGTAATCACATCCTGTAATCTGTCCAAACAGGAGATGAAGCAACTGATTATAGCATGTCAGATCCTTTGCATGCCAGT
>JALFCG010000066.1 GCA_022771265.1 Prevotella sp. | reverse complement strand
CCGAACTCCGTACCGATGTTCATCTCCTTTGTGGTCTGCCAAGAGAGGTCGGGGTTGCCGAAGCCACCGAGGGCGGCACCGTTCCAGCTCATGTAGCGGTTGTCGTTTATATATTTATAATAGGTATAGGCATCAGTCTCCTCAGCACCAGAAGCGGCACCGGTCTCACCGTATGATGCTTTCAGGCGCAGCATATTCACTATACCATTGTCCTTAAGGATTTTCTCGTTGTGAAGGTTCCAACCTATACCGGCACTCCAGAACGGGGCGTACTTCTTGTCGCTACCGTATGACGAGTTGCCGTCCATGCGGTAAGAGAAGTCAACGTAGTAGCGGCTGTTATAGGTGTAGTTGACGTTGCCCGTAATGCCAAACTGACGCGTCTTGGTGTTGTAGCCGCTTGGCATCTCGTTCTGCGCATACTGACGTGCGTCTGCAATATTGTTTAGCGACTCGTTTGAAAAGCCTTCGAGGGCTATGTTGAAATAGTCGTAGTCGTAGGTGCGCATGCTCCAGTTGAGTCCTGCATAGAGCGAGTGAACATCGGCAAACACCTTGTTGTACGACAAAGTAACATCGGCACTAATATTTAGATTTTTACCATTTCCATATCTATAAAGTCCGCGACGAAGGAAACCGTCACCTGTCTGATATTCCGAGCCCGTGGAAGAATTGGAGAAATAGGTGTCGTCGGGAGAGAGGAAGCGGTTGTTCTCGCTGTCGGTTTTCGAAATGCCGAACTGTCCACGGAGAGTCAGCTCGGGCAGTATGCGCCAGTCGATGGAGAAGTTGTTGGTCACTTCCTGATAGCTGCTCTTGTCAAATGACCCAAGTGAGGCATTATATAGAGGGTTCTCGGGTTGTGCTGAGATTTTGTAGAAAGGGTCAAAGAACTTGCGCAGCTTGCCTTCTTCATCGTAAGGAGCATTGTAAGGCTGCTGGTCAACATAGTCGCTGAACGTTCCGTATGGACTTTCCTGACTGGCGTTGATGCCTATGGAGGTATAGTTGCGGAACGTGAGGTTCTTGTAGATATACATAAGGGTGATGGCTCCGTTGAAGGTGCGGCGGTGGGAGCCTTTCATTGCTCCTTCCACATCGTTATACTGAGCGTCGGCACTCCATCGGAACTCCTCGCTTCCACCTTCAAGGCGAAGGTTGTAGCGTTGGCCTACTCCAGTGCGTAGAGGCTTTGAGAGCCAGTCGGTGTCAACTCCGTTGAGCACGTCGCGCAGACGCTCGTTATATGCCTGTTTCAGAAGCAGCTCGGCGCTGCCGCTCATAGTGGCATCGCGGTCGTAGAGACCTGCCTTACGTTCCAGCTCCAGTTTGTCTGCCGCATTGAGCAGGTGGTAGCTTGTGAGGTCGGGCACTTCAAGCTGCAGTCCCATCTCAAGGTTCACCTTCAGCTGTCCGGGCTCAGGACGCTTTGAAACGACTACGATTACGCCATTGGCACCACGCGAACCATAGATGGCTGTTGCGGCTGCATCCTTGAGAATGTTGATGCTCTCGATTTCCTCGTCGTTGTAGTCCATGAGTTTTTGCAGCGAAATCTCAAAACCGTCCATGATGACGAGCGGTGTGTTAGGGTTTGACGACTGTCCGGCATTGAACTCCTCAACGCTCATCGGCAGCGACGAGTTTCCTCGGATGTTAATGTCGGGAAGATTGTTCGGGTTAGATCCGTTGAGGTTGTCGATGGCGAAATTTATGGAAGCATCGGCATTCTTCAGAGTCTGAAGGAGGTTCTGTCCGCGAAACTGCTGCAGTTGTTCGGCAGTGACTGTCGATACCGAACCGGTGTAGCTCTCCTTTGCCTTACGGAAGATACCTGTCACCACCACGTCTTTCATCAGAGTGCCCTCGTCGTCGAGTATCACTTCGATGAGATTGCGTGAGGCACGACGCTCAAGGGTCTTCATGCCAATGTAGGAGAACACGAGTGTTGTCTGGTCGTTGACACCTATAATTGAGAATCGTCCGTATTCGTCAGTGATGCCACCTCTCTTTCCGTTTTTGTCCTTGATGGTCACGCCCATGAGCGGTTCGCCATGCTGGTCGATCACACGTCCCTTTGCGGTGAAGACGTTGTTGTCAACGAGATAATACTTTTCCTTCTTCACGACATTAATCAGTCGTCCCTTCACTTCCGACTCGTATGGCAGTCCGTCGAGAAGGATATCGACTGCTACGGGTGCTGATTTCTTGACGATGTCGGCAGTGACCTTGTGTTTGCCCAGCTCGTCGTGGTTGTAGCTGATCTTGTAATATCCCGACTGTCGCTCCACCTGGCGCAAGGCTTCGGTGAGAACCATGTCGCGGCATTTTAGCGACACGTTCTTCGCCTTGTCCTGTGCACCGGTTGTGCAAACGGCGAGAATGATTACAAGAAGTGTAATGATTGCTTTCTTGTTCATAAATACGCTATTTTAGTTACATTTATTCTGTGTATCTTGACCTAAATACACAGACCGAAAGCAATCGGGTACTGAAAACTTACATTTTTTTTGTTTATTCTATCGTAATCTCATTATCTCCAAGTGTCAACTTAGCTCCTCCCAAGGAATTCAGGCTTTTCACGATTTCGTTGATGCTTTGCGTCTTTTCCGCCACGAACTGCATTCGAACGTCCATTTTCCTTGGATTCTCAAACACAATATTTATATTATACCAACGTCCCAGTTCACGCATGATGTCGCCCAATGGAGCTTTTTCGAAATAGAAGAAACCGTCTTTCCATTGCACGTAAGGATAAGTGTCAACCGAGGTTTTCCGCAGCTTGCAGTCGTTGTCGAAAGACACCATTTCGCCCTGGGTCATTGTCAGGGTCGATGCCGCTTTTACCTCCACCTTTCCGCTCACCAGCACCACGCTTGCCGTTTCCTGCCGGCGCGCCATTACGTTGAACGACGTGCCGAGCACCTTCGTAGTGAAATACTTGGTGTGGACAAGGAACGGACGTGTTGCTTCCTTGGCTACCTCGAAGAAGGCCTCTCCCTCTACAGTAACCTCACGCCTGTCGCTTCTGAACTGCTCGGGAAACGTCAAGCGGCTTTCTGCATTCAGCCATACCTTTGTGCCGTCGGCGAGTGTCACCTCGAAGTCCATACCTCTTGACGTTGCTATGCTAAGCATTTTGTATGCCTGTAGCGTACCTTTACCATTTTCCGCGGCATCGGCATTTCTCTCGCAGCTAAAGTCAGCCTTCCTTTCTTTCAGCACTTTTGCCGTTTCACCTTCCGTTTCCAGTGTCACCTGCCGTGGTTTGTCGTCAGCAGCCATGAAAGTCTCGGTTTCGCGCCCCTTTTCTCCATGATTAGGATAGACGACCATCATGACCACAGCTGCCACGGCAGCCGCCGCAACTATCCAGAGGGTTCTGACCACGCGGTTTCTTGACGACACATGTGTCTCTACAGTGCCATCGTCTCTTCCGGTCTCACCTCCATCGTTGGCGATAATCTTTTTCCATTCGGCATCCAGGTCCGGTTCTTCACGCTTGGTCCGTCCCATCGCCATTCGCAGGAGGTTGACTTCTTCCTGAGTAGGCATTTCGCTGTCGAAATTATTTATGTTTGATGTATTTTCTTCTGTCATGTTTGTTGTTTGCTATAAATAAATACACTTAATAATCGACATCGGGTACGTCAGGTTTTCTTTTTAACATTAAAAAACTCACGCAATACGGAGAAGGCCTTTACGACATGTTTTTTCACTCCGTCGGTAGTTATGTCGAGCATCTCTGCCACTTCCCTGTAGGTATGTTCCTCGAAATAGCACTGCTGAAGCACGAAGCGGGTTTTGTCGGGCAGTTTCTCCATCGCTCGGGACAGTTGGGCAAGGCGTTCGTCGGTCTGGTCAATCATCAACACTTCGATGTTGTCATAGAAGTGTTTCACGTAGTCGGCATACTTGTCGTGGAACCCACGGTCGCGAAGGATGTTGTAGCATTGGTTCCTGACCGACAAGAAGAGATAGCCTTCCAATGTCGCCGGGTCCATCTGTTCCCTTTTCTGCCAGATCTTCGCAAACACGTCGCTCACCACGTCGCGGCTTATCTCGTTGTCCTGCAGGAAGTCGAAGGCGACACGAAACATACGTGAGTAGTTCTCACGGTAGAGTGTCTCAAATTGCCTAATATCTATTCCCCTGACGTTCATCCGCTTAGTGCCCAAAAATTATTCTACGGCTGGCTCTCGCCCTCTACATATTCGCTCATGAACAAGTGTTCGCCGTCAAACACTACGTAAGTGAACTGGTCAATCCAGTCGCCAAGGATAATCACCCTTGCCTTTTTCGTCAGCTGAAGGTCAAGTTCTATGTGACGATGGCCGTAGATGAAGCAATCGACGTTGGAATGAGTCTGCATATACTTCTTGGTGAACAACACGAGATGCTCGCGGTTCTCACCCATATAGGCAGGTTCCTCACGCTTCATGTGCTTCAAGCGGCTGTGCTTAGCCCAGTGCTGGCCGAACCACATGCTCCATCGCGGATGGATGGCAGAGAACAAGACCTGGCAGAAACGGTTGTGGAACACGGCACGCAACATCTTGAACTTCCTGTCGGGGTCGCCAAGGCCGTCGCCATGGGCAAGGAAGAACACCTTGCCGTAAATCTCCGTCGTTAGCGGCTGCGTGTGGAGTATTACGCCGCATTCCTGCTCCAAGTAGTTATAAGCCCAAATGTCGTGGTTGCCGGTGAAATAATGAATCTCAACCCCCATGTCGGTGAGTTCCGAGAGCTTGCCGAGGAAACGCGTGTAACCTCGCGGCACTACATACTTGTACTCGTACCAGAAGTCGAACATGTCACCCAACAAGTATATTGCCGCCGCCTTGTGCTTTATGCTGTCAAGGAAGCGCACCAAGCGTCGTTCGTGCATTCGCCCATGGTCAATGGCAAGGGAACCCAGATGGGCGTCGGAAAGGAAATAAACGTTCTTCAATATGTTATGTCTTTTTAATTTTTCAATCTTTCAATTGTTCAATTGTCCAATCTACTCAAACCCCAGTTCCACCCGAGCTTCCTCGGTCATCATGCTTTGGTCCCATGCAGGTTCAAACACGAGGTTTACCGTGGCATTCTTCACTCCCTCAAGGCTATCGACCTTCTGACGCACGTCCTCCAGTATGAAGTCGGCGGCGGGACAGGAAGGAGCCGTAAAGGTCATGTCAAGCTCCACGTCGCCATCGTCCTTCACGTCTACCTTATATATTAGTCCGAGGTCATAGATGTTGACCGGGATTTCGGGGTCATATACTGTTTTCAGCACATCAACAATACGTTCTTCGATTTTTGTCTTCTCTTCTGTTGTCATCGTTGTTCTGTTTTATCAGTTTGCAAATATACTGATAATAGTCCGAACAGCCAAACATTTCCCCGACTTTTTTCTTTCCACCTCTTTTTTTTCCTTTTTTTTCTCTCGGTCATCCTTCGGTATGCCTACGGTATGCCTTCGAGACGGTTTCCTGCTTTTGTAAACATTTCATGCCATTATGCCAGCTATTATGCCATTAAGAAAAGTTTTCTCGCTCTCCGGAATAATAACATTTCTTCCCTTTTCCTTGGTCTATTCGTTTTTTTTCTGTACTTTTGCTGCAAGATTTCAATAATTGTATAAAACAACGAGAATATGAGAAGATTCAGATACCCTGTAGATACCGACCAGTTTGCTGAGATTCGCCAAAAGGGGTTGGTGTATGTTGATAAGACAGACATAATGTTTGACCTTGTCGATAAATATAAATATGTCTTCCTCGCCCGTCCCCGCCGTTTCGGCAAGTCATTGCTCTGCAACACCTTCAAGGCATATTTCCAGGGACAGAAGGAACTCTTCGAGGGGTTGAAGATAATGGAGTTGGAGAAGGAATGGAAGACATATCCCGTGCTCCACTTCACTATGAGCGGGTTGAAGAACCTGAAGATAAGTGAAGCGAAAACCAAGTTGGAATCCATGATTCGTGGATATGAGGACAGATATGGACGTGACCCTCTGTCTATAACTCCCGGTGACCGTTTTCGCGACCTTATCCATAATGCAAGAAAGCAGACGGGTGAGAAGGTGGTGATTATTCTCGACGAATACGATGCCCCAGCGATGCGTCTGCTTTATGAAAAGGAACAGCTGGAAGCCATGCGTATGATGCTACGCGAGTTTTATCAGGTGTTGAAGGACGAGGGAGAATACTTGAAGTTCGTGTTCATCACCGGAGTGACAAAATTCTCTCAGATGAGCATCTTCTCCGAGCTGAACAACTTGAAGCAGATATCCATGTATGACGAATATTCCGGACTTTGCGGTATCACCCAAAAGGAACTTGACACAGCCCTTCGTCCTTGTGTGGAGGATTATGCCGAGGCATTACAAATAACCACCGACGAGGCATACGCCTTGCTGAAGAAGAACTATGACGGCTATCATTTTTCCCGCAATAGCGAGGATGTGTATGCACCATTCAGTCTGCTGAATGCCCTGGACGGAGGCAATACTGACTATTATTGGTTTGAGTCGGGCACTACGACTTCGCTTATAGAGCATTTGCAACATTATCCCATAAAGACTGCATTGGAGTATGACGGAGTGGAAGTAGGCATTAATGAGTTCAACGTGTCGTGTGAAAACGCCTCTACTCCTATGCCGCTGCTATATCAGAGCGGTTATCTTACAATCGACTCCTATGACCCGATGCTGAAGACGTTTACGCTCCATTTCCCCAATCTTGAGGTGAGGGAAGGTATGGTCAGCGGACTGATGCCGTTGATTTTGAAGCGCAGTACTGCCGATGGCAACAGCCTGACCCGCAACATGGCGTCCTCGCTGTTTAAAGGCAACCTCCCCGGAGCGCTTACCGCCCTCCGTTCATACATTGCCAAGATACCGTATGACATTATCACCAAGGAGGAATGGGACGACAAGGAAAGCCGCGAGTCGTTCTACAAACTCCTGATGTACATGGCTTTCTCCATGCTCAACTCCATCGTTGACACCGAGGTGAAAAGTGTCCTCGGTCGTGCCGATGTGGTGGTAAAGACAAAGAGCGACATCTACGTTTTAGAACTGAAAGTAGATGACTCCGTTGACAATGCCTTAGATCAGATAAACTCCAAAGGCTATTCTATCCCATACGAGGCTGACGGACGCAAGGTGACGAAGTGCGGCGTGAGCATCTCGTCAGAAGCCCGCAACATAGTGCATTGGAGAGTTGTGGACGAAGAAGGCAATGTCGTTGACGAGCAGAAGTTCATATAATGATGTTTTACCACAAACGTTAAAGTAATGTTAAATTCCTGAAAAACACTTGACTCGTACCTTAGGGCATAGTGTAACTTTGCACTCGCTTAGCAAAAACAACAAAAAAGAATCGCGATTATGAGTGACAAGACAAAGTTAAAAATCGGAGAGTTCTCACAGATGATGCAGGTGACGGTAAAGACCCTGCGACACTATGAGCAGAAAGGACTTCTGATGCCTGACGAGGTTGATGAATGGACCGGCTACCGCTACTATACGGTGGAACAGATGCAACGGCTGAACAACATACGCGAACTGCAGCAACTCGGATTCTCGCTCGACGAAATCGGCTTGCTCTACGAGGACGACTCGCACGACCCGACCGTCAGCCAGCTCACGGTAAAGATACGTGACACCGAGCGACAACTGCGCATGCTTATGGACCGCCGCGAGAAACTGCTCAACTGGAGACGCTCCATCAAAGAAATCAAAACAATGGAGAAATTTTCAGTTCAATCGCTGCCCGAGATTATCGTGGCAAGTCATCGTGAGGTAATACCAAGTTATGAGGCCATCGGAGAGATGTGCTGCAATGTTATCGGCCCTGAGATGCAGCGCCTTGGCTGCAAGTGCCCGCCTCCGGGCTACTGCTTCACCGTGGAGCACAACAAGGAGTTCTCGCCTACCGACATCGACATCGAGTATTGCGAACAGGTGGAAGAGATGGGACAGGACTCTGCCATCGTACAGTTCAAGACGCTTCCCGCCGTGCCCGAGGCCTTGTGTATGAAACACTACGGTCCCTACGACCGCTTCTACGAGTCTTACACCGAACTGTTCAAATACATTGAGGAGCATGGCTACCGCATAGCAGGCAAGCCCCGCTGCTCTTACGTTGACGGCATCTGGAACCAGGAGAACCCCGAACTGTGGCTCTCTATCATCCAAGTGCCAGTGGAGAAGGTGTAGAGCACATAATCTTTTCTTCTTAGGGTTTCGCATTTGCTCAACCCTAAGAAGATATAGAAGCGCGGCTTCAAGACCAAAGAGATTCAATGAGCATACCAATAGTTAGAAAAAAAATAAAAAGTTGCAAAAGGGGTTAAGACCGCATCGCGATAGGGCTTTTTGATGACGATGATAGTGATTTTTCTGCAATTTTTCTTGCTTTTCCCTGTTTTTGTTTTATATTTGCAAGGAAAAAACTCTATAACCTATGGAAAATAAAAAATTGATTAAGAACCTGGGGACGAACATCACTATGTGCTTCCTCGAAGGATGCCCAAGGGCAGACAAATGTGTGAAACACTTGGCTTACGAGATGATGGGCGACCAAAAGGAGTGCGGAAGCACTGTGATGCCATCGTCGCTGAAGGAGAACGGCGAATGTAACATGTTCTCCGAGGCTGTGATAAAGCGCTACGCAAAGGGTGCGACACACATCTACGACGAAATCAAGGTGAAACACTACGGGACAATAAAAGGTGCCGTGAAGGGAATACTCGGCGGGCGAAGCAGCTACTACCGCAGCATGAACGGAACAAAACTCATCTCGGAGGAAGATCAGAAACGCATTGCCGCAGTGTTCCGAAAGTATGGCTATGACACTGACAATCTTTTCGACGAATACATCCTTAGTTATTAACCTGCAAGGAACGCAGTTGGGACGGTCGTTCCATAACTGTTGAGACGAACGTTTCATGACTGTGGAACACTCGTGACCATAACTATGGAACGACCGTCTCACAAGCCGTGGAACAACCGTGATACAGGCCGCTTATTCGTCCTTGTTAATCGTGAAGAAATGACCACGTTTACGGCGTTCCCGCTCCTGCTTCATCTCAGCCGTGAAATTGAGCACGGCATAGGTTATCACACCCACGACAATGCCATCGCTGATGCTTCCGATAATTGCCATCACCAGGATGACCAGCACCGAGGGGATGGCCTCCACAGGATTGGTAAGGTTGATGTGTTTGATGGCTGCAAACATGTGGAAACTGACCACCAAGAGAATGGCACCTGTAACCACGGGCGGAATGGCCAGGAAAAGGGGTGAAAAGAAGAGGGCAAAGAGGAAG
>JALFCG010000057.1 GCA_022771265.1 Prevotella sp. | reverse complement strand
AATCCGAAAACTTGGGAACAGGACCACGACGTGGAACATTACCAGATTCATTGACGAGATTTTCAGAGAATTGCTTGCATATCTCAAGTATTTTGACGAATTTTGTATAAAGGTTGTACATACGATGGTTTGAACTTAATGTTTTGAACACCACTAAGTTACTAAAAGTCAGCGATATATACAACCTTTTACTCATATTTATCAACTTAAATTAATTCCGCCAACGGGTATATAATTGATAAAACAGAAAGTGTAACCTCAACAAATAACTAGCAATATGAACACAAACGATATGAATATCAAGGATTTTGCACAATATGTTGAGACCTCAGTGCAGGAATGGGCAGATAACAATGATACAGACATCAATACTGAGCTTATCAGATATTATTTGGATTGCATGGAAGAGTGTGGCGAGGTAAGTGCCCCTGAAATATGTATATTTTCAGAGGGTAAAGCCAAACTATCCGCTTATGATTATAATGACGAAGCGGAATCTCTTGACTTGTTCTTATTCATTCATGTGTCCTCTTTAGCATCCAGAGTTGATTCCAGAGTTCAAAGTGGAATAAACTCTCTCAAAGAGTTTTATGATCAATGTTTAAAACTGAAGTCTCCATTTAAAGGTGGCGAAAAGGACTTTTCGAGTGAAGTACAAGACGCGATTAACATCGTTCGTGAATCAAAAGGAAAAGTCAATGTTATTCGCTTCTATATCTTAACAGATGGTTTTGTTTCATCTCCACCTGAATTTATAGTTTCTGATGAAAATAAGGCAGAAATTGTATATGAATGTAATATATGGGATATAGCACGCATTTATCGTCAAGACCAAATCAAAAAGGGTAACGATAAAATCGTTATTGATTTTGAGAATGACAAGAATTACTTTATGCCAAACAAGAATTCAAAAAATAACGAACTCATAGCACCGAAAGTACAATGCTTAAAGGTTGATGACGATAATCCATACGTAGACACTTACTTAGCCATCATTTCTGGCGATGTACTTGCCAAGATATACAACCAATACCGCACAATGCTTCTTGAAAAGAACGTAAGAGCTTTCTTGCGCAATAAGAGCAAGGTTAACAAACGTATAATGGCAACAATAAAGAATAAACCTGAAATGTTCTTCTCTTACAACAATGGTATTTCTACCACAGCAAGCGACGTGGAATTAAAACCCTTAGGACGTACTTTGTATCTTACTAAGTTGACAGATTGGCAAATTGTTAATGGTGGTCAAACAACGGCATCCATAGCAAGCGCACAAGGTTGTGACCTAAGCAAGGTGTTTGTACAGATGAAAGTCAGCGTGGTAAAAAACAAGGAGAATTATTCTGAAATAGTAAAAGACATTTCTACATGTGCTAATAGCCAAACAGGTATCAAGCAGTCAGACTTTGAATCAGGAGACAAATACTTGATTGATATGGAAAAGATAAGCAAAGAAGAAATCTCTCCCATCACTAATAAGAAATGGTTCTTCGAGCGTATGCGGGGTATTTATGCTGACACATTAGCCTGTTTGGGAAAATACGACAAGGATAGCTTCAAGGAAGAATTCCCCAAAGATCAAATGTTGACTAAAATAGATGTGGCCAGACTGATGGTTATTTGGAATATGAAACCTCATATCGCTTGTAACAGTAGAGAGAAGTGTTTTGCTTCTTACATGAGGACATTGAAAGAAGGAACAAACATTGATGCCTCATATTGGCATAATGTTGTTGCATTAAGTATTCTCTATAAGACCATAGACAAGTGTGTAGACAAGTTGTGTGGTCAAAAAGGCTTCAAGTCAAGAACTACAGCTTACACCATGTCTGCAATATCTTATCTTACTGAAAAGAATCTTAACCTTGTATATATTTGGAAGAATCAGAAAGTGCAATCTCAATTAGAGGACGTTATTGAACGTGTAGTCAAAACCGTAGATAATTTTCTTGAAAGAGACAACTCTCGATCATTTACAAAGAATGCTAAATGCTGGGAAGAATTGAAGGATTGGATTGACAACACTTCTATTCCAGTCTCTCTTACCACTCCAGAAGATAATAATGAAGAAGACTATAATGAGGAAGAGGAAAACATAATAGCCCAAGCAAATGCTATCTCTGCTGACTTATGGCAAGCGATGCTTGATTGGGCAAAAACAGAGAATCGCCTATCTCTGATAGAGAGAAGGAACATTTCGGGCTATATAAAACGAAAGGAGAATGGACGATTGATTAAAAAAGTAAATCAAGCAGAAAATGCAATTGCCTTAAAGGGTAAGGCAGAATTGCTTGGCTTCACTTTTGGAACTTCTCTGTGATGAATACAAATTCACTGCCGTAAGTGTATCCACGATGCTAGTATATTGGGTGTTTGCTTTTGGCTATTTGAGTAAATGAGATATCGCTCAAATGGTATTGCTCATATCGGTTGGTTGGTACTAGTACCAACCAACCGATATACACGCTGTCAAAGGAGACAAAGGGGGCCATGAGGATGATGTCGCAAGGCACACAAGTTAGTGCGTCCAAACAGTTTTCGGCAAACTCAAACAGATAGTCAAGCATCCTGCCTACTTCATTTGCTGTTGCGTGTCTCCTCGCACATAACTCCTCCACAATGGGAGCATACTCTATGGCTGCTCTCTCACGAATTTGCATAAGGCCCTTTGCCAATTCTTTTATTCCTGCAAAGAATTCCTGATAATCCTTGTCCTTACTTATATCATCCATGCCATGTCTTTTTTAATCTTTCAAACAAGCAAGCGGTATTACTTTTATTCCGTCTGGGCGTGTGTAAGCCATGCTGCCACCTGTCATGACAATCATCAAGTCGGGTTCGCGCAACGGCACCTGCTTTTCTGTCTCATTATGCACTTGAATAAGTCGTTTAATTTCCAAAAGATGTTTGGCTCCTTCTTCTATTTCACGGCTGCCAAGTTTGCACTCTATCAGAGCATAGCGTCCATCGTCAAGATGAAGCACTAAGTCGGCTTCCAGTCCGTAGCGGTCGCGATAATATGACAGATGATTGCCAAAACCTGGAGTATAAGCCCGAAGGTCTCTCGCACACATCTGCTCAAAGATGAAACCAAAGGTTTTGAGCTGCGTCATCAATGCTTCTGGGGAAAGTCCTAATGATGCAATTGCAATGGATGGGTCTACGAAAGCTCGTTTTATACCACTTCGAATTGCAGTCTTGCTTCGGACGGCAGGACACCAAGCTTCGATGTTGTCGATAACGAACAATTTGTTTAGGGAGGTTACATAATCCTCAAACGCACTCATAGAAAGTGAAACTTCACCTGAGGCTGTTACATCAGCTAACAGAGCGGTATTCTTTGCCAATGTTGAGATGTTACGGGCATACGAACGCAATATTGCACGAGTTGTCCGTTCATCCCTTTGTACGCCATCCACTCTTGAGATATCGTCACGACAAATGGCATCAACATAGTTGCGTGCAATAAGTAGCTTTGCCTTGTCACTCTTCATATTTAGAAATGCAGGCCATCCACCACGACAAGCAGCATAAATCAAGTCTTCAATCTTCATATTTGAAGTGATGCCGTCTATGTCTAAGTCTTTAATATCAAACAATTCTTTAAGTGAAATTTTTCCGTTAGACTCTCCTGACTCCCATAGACTCATTGGCAACATCTTCATTCGTGAAATCCTACCCGTACCAGAATGATGTATTTTACTTCTGTCTACAACAGTAGACCCCGTAAGAATGAATTGGCCTGGAACCTGACGCCTGTCCACCATAGTACGCACGGCATCCCAAAGCACAGGAGCATCCTGCCATTCATCTATAAGACGAGGAGTTTCACCCATCAACAACAATGATGGTTTCGAGGCAGCAGTTGCAGCGTATTCTTCCTGCATCTCCGTGTCCTGCATCTTAATGACACTTTTGCTCATTTGTTCCGCAGTTGTTGTCTTTCCGCACCACTTAGGGCCCTCTATTAGTACAGCCCCGAAAGCCTCAAGACGCTCTGCCAGTTGAAGGTCTGCAATTCTATGTGAATAACTCATATAGTAACCGTGATTTGATTATGTGTGCAAAGTTAGTGATATTCAGTTATATATGCAAGCAAAAAACTGATATTTGTGGATATTTAATACTATGAATTGTGTTGTTTCATTGCTAACTTTTGTGGTAGTTTAGAACTAACTTTTGTGGCAATTCATTTGTATTTTTTGCTGTATTTCATTTGTAGTTTTTGAGGTACTACATTTGGTATTTACAAGTAAAAACACTACCTCTCAATAAGGTAGGCTGCACTCGGGAATACAAAACAAAACTTCGTATTTGTTTTGATATTCCGCTCATTTGCACTACCTTTGCAGCAGTTGAGTGCGTGTTTGCTTATTGTTGCTTATTTCCATATTTGCAGCACATTTGCAGCACGCTCACGCAGATGGCTTGTTTAATAACGGTTTGCATTTCGAGGAGGTGAAGTAAAATTTCGAGAAAGAAAACGAAACACAGCATAAATAATACGCAGAAAGCGTGCTACCAGCCCGGTTCCACGCTTTTTGCATTTATAGGGTTGTCCTTTAAGAACGTTTTCGTTAAGCCAAAAGACCCAAGGGAGCTTACTCACTTGGGCTTGGCGAGAAAACGTCTGTTGAAACGAAGTCAAATTTTCATCCAAAAAAAACTAAAAACCATATACAGCATGAAAAGTCAAAACATTGTGAAACTTTCTGTACCCTTTTTGTTGTTAATGATATGGGTGAATATTCCCATCTATGCTCAAACTTCAACCAGTCAGGCGATGTTGGCTTTGGAAAAGTATCAAAAGGCACTTACCTATATAGGTTCTGAAAATCAGCACGAGCGCAGTCAGGCATTTAATCTTTTAGCTCAAGCAGCCGATGAGGGAGTCATGGAAGCTTGTGCGCTCATGGGTTTATTATATGAAGAAGAAGGCCTGTTTTCGGATGCAGCCATGTTTTACGTAGAGGCACTCAACATGAAAATCGTAGCTTCAGAAAAAAACGATAAAGTCAGCGCTGTTTTCAATGATAGTAGGCGCGGGTTCCTAAGGTCCACCCTGATAGATGTCACTTCAAAAAGCCCGATAGAAAAAAAAGATATTGATATGGGGCTTTCCGTAAAATGGTCAAGTTGTAATTACAACGCTTCCAATATAGAAGGAGCCGGCAGCGTAATGAACCATGCTGATGCAATCAAAATAAACGAAGAGGGATATCGGTTGCCCACTTTAGCAGAATGGGAAGAACTAATGCAAAACTGTATATGGATTCCAGCTGTGGTGAGGGGAGTCAGTGGGTTTATGGTATATGGCAAAGGAGAAAGTACACTCGTTTATGGAAAGCAGCCTGACAATGTAATGTTTTTACCAGGCGGTTATACTAATCTGTTGTATACAGAAGGAGGCAAAGATGGATATTATTGGACAAGTGATAGTCTGGATGAAACAAAAGGTCGATTCTTTACGTTCTACAATGATAAGACCTTAGATACCGGAAGTGCTTCAAAAGACCTTCAATTCAGCGTCCGATTAGTCAAATCCAATTGATTTCAAAGAAAATTGCACTTTAAAGAATTGATATATTCAACCAACGGTTCGCAAGGTCTCAAACGAAATTGGCGCTGCGGATAATAGGTATGTCCAGCGTGAACCTGAAGTTTAAAAGGATTGAACTTAGCCCAACTTTGCCCGCAAAAACTTTTTTTCGTCTTTTTTTTCCTCCCGGTAACTCCCACCAATCCTTCCACTCCCATACCCACGTTGAGTGGCGAAGATGCGACCGTCACGAACGATGATGGTTGCAACGACCACTATGTGTTTACGTTTATTCATTATTATGCTATCCATTTGAAGTCCTCCATTAGTTCTTCAGGAAGTTTATTGTCCATGTGTATGTCATAAAGGATTGAACCATTATCGGTTACTCCTTTACGAGGATTGTGCAACTGCCCAGTACCGACAAATGTAAAAGGAAGTGTTATTCCATTCTCGCTTTCTACTTTTCTTACAAAGACAAAAGCCTGTTTCGCATTCTTCTGAAGATTTTCGTCCTTCTCTTTGATGTGAGCAATACTTTCCCATTGGAACGTCTCGTCATCAAGAAATTTGTCTTTGTAATTCAAATGCTCTTGAACAGTATCATCCTTCTTGAGACCTGCAAAAATGTATATGTTGCCATTCTTGTAATATGTGCCATACTGGTTGTGCTTCGGATTCTCCAGAATCTTGAGTAAAGCCTGATCCTGACGATAATCCTGCCACAAGAGGAAATCCTCTTCATTCTGATAACGGGCACAATATTGCTTCAAACCATATTCCAACAGGTCTTCGACATAATCGATAAATTCAGGTTCAAGTTCACACGCAAATGAAACTTCACCATTAGAACGTACAATCACACCGCCCTCTTGCATAAATCTGAGTGCATGGTCAACATGTTCGTCCGTGCATTTGGGGATTTCGTCATTCAGTATACTTGTAATCTTGTTTTCCTTAGTTTCACCACCAAATATTTGTTTTACAATCATGTACTCATGACGTCTGACAAGGGGCAGAAGGCTTGAGAGATAATTTATTGCACGTATCTGTTTTTCCGTAAATGACGGCAACGTTTCTTCCATGATTACATGCTTTAGGAAGTTGTAATACGACTCAGTCTTACCATACCCCGGGGCTTTGATCTTCATAAACTTCAACAGGTTCGGTGCATAGTCGCTATTAAGATAATCAACATGCCTTGGATAAGAAGGAGTCTTGAGGAAACTCTTGAAATTGTTGTAGTCATTCTTAAGGTATTTGATTCTGTTGAAGTTTTCCGAATCAATGTAGCTGATAATCTCTTCCTTTGACAGATCGTCAATATGAATCTCAACACCATATTCTTTCAACCCAAGGCATGCAAAATCCTCACGCACCATTGATTTGAGTAGTTTTTTCTCAAGGATGTAGTTTCGCGATAAACTACCAAGTGCAAGGGCAATATGTACACTTCGCTTGTAGCTGTTTCCAATGAAGTCGAGGATTGTGACGTATGGTTTATTCGTATACTTACGGAGGCCACGACCAAGTTGCTGGATAAATATGGTACTTGACTCCGTAGGTCGAAGGAACAGCACCATGTTGACGCCTGGAATATCGACACCCTCGTTCAGAATATCTACGGCAAAGAGTATCTCTAAATCTTTCTGGTCGCTTTGCAGATCGTTGTAGGCACGTATTCTCTCACCGGTCTTATTCTTTCCAGTTAGATAAGCTGTGTGATAATAATCTCCCAAGTTATCAGCCATCATGCGTGCATGTTGGATGTTGCGACAGAAAGCAAGAGCTTTGAGTTTCTGTCCCTCTTCACGATGCTTCTCTATCTGTTGATGGATGAACTGACAATTCTCGGGAGTAGAGATTTGCGAAATCATTCGTCTTTCCTCGGAATCCGTAAGTCCATAGTTCACAAGTTCATCACGTATTCCAAAGTAGTGGAATGGCACGATGAGGTCGTTGATGATAGCGTCACGCAGCCGAAGTTCGTATGGTATGTTGTTGCCAAACAGCTCTACAACATCCTTGTTGTCCATTCGATTCTCTGTGGCAGTAAGGCCAAGTAGAAACTCCGGTTCAAAGTATTCAATGATACGCTTGTATGTATCGGCTACGGCATGGTGACATTCGTCGATGATGATGTAATCAAATTCCTTCTTGCCAAAGAGTTCCAGCGACTTACACATCGATACATTTGTTGTAAAGATGAAGTCAGCATCCAGTTCCTTTGCTTCGCCCGAATACATACCGCAATATTTCAACCCGTTAAAAACCTCTTGGAAAGTTTCAAGTGATTTGCGAAGGATAGAACCCTCATGTACGACATAAAGGAGTCTCTGCGGATTGAAATTCAATGCATCAAAAGCCGCCAGATAAGTTTTGCCACTACCTGTTGCTGAAATGACCAGCGATCGGTTTACACCAATGGCTCTATTCCTGTTCAGTTCCCTCAGAGCTTTCTTTTGCATGAAGTTTGGTTGGATTCGTTGCTCCACGAGGTCGTAATCCATATCCCAACGTTCGATGGCGAAGTTTATCTTCTGAGCATAAGCATTTATGAGTTCCTGTTCCAAGGGTTTTGTCTCGTTCCACAACTCATTGAACTCTGCCATTATGTTTGCGTAAACCTCGTCATTCCTTTGGCATTGTACAACAAGGTCCCATTCTATATTCTTCAGCAAGGCATAGCGAGTTATATTTGATGACCCCACAATAATCTCCTGGCGGTTACCAAAGTCAAAGATGTACCCTTTGGTGTGAAAACCATTAGTACTGTAACTCTTACTATCAACAAAACATTCATCATCCAGATGACATTCAAAATTAGAATATGTCAGAGCCAATCGCAAGAAGAAATTCAACGATTCTACATCCGTAAAGTTCTGATAGGTCGAAGTTATCAGTTGGCCCTCTGCTCCACGTTCAATAGCAGCCTTTATGTCATTCGCCAACAAAATCAATCCTGCCTTTTTGATAAAACTCACAGAAAAGCTGAATGAAACACACTCTCGCAGGTTCGATTGGATAGTAGCGAGAAACGTTGTGTCTGTATAATTCGTAAGAAACTTTGAGTTCATATTATTTATAAAGCTCAGGAAACTCGTACTTTATGCCGTGGCGATTGCCAACCATGAAAAAATGGTTTTTGTTTTGCGGAACACCATAATCAGAAGTCCACAACACTTTTGAGTTCACCTCATAATCTACTGCCCTAAAGCAATTCTCAATCATGGAGATGAAAGGTTTTAGGCGTCTCATGTCAGTTTTCCCTTGTCTGCTCCTCTATTTTTTTAGCCGGATGGCGGGAGTGAATATCGTAGGCCGATAGCTGTGTTTCCTCCTTCAGGACCCGGGGTTTGCGAAGTTCGCCGTGTTCAGTCGAAGATGGCGGAGCCGATGCGTACCATGGTGGCACCTTCGTCCATGGCGAGGTGGTAGTCGTGGCTCATGCCCCATGAGCGTTGGCAAAAGGCTGGGGCGTCGGCGAAGAAACGCGCTTTGACTTCCTGGAAATAGCTGTAAGCGGTGTGGAACTCTTGGCGAATTTGGGCGGTGGCGTCTGTGTGGGAAGCCATGCACATGATGCCACACAGCTTCACGTGGTGAAGGTTCCGCCATTGGCCTTCGGCGAGCATGGCAGTGCATTCGGCAGGCGTGAAGCCATATTTTGTGGCTTCTTGTGCAACGCGCAGTTCTAAGAGGCAGGGTATGATGCGTCCTACTTTGGCAGCTTGTTTCTCTATTTCCAGCAAGAGTTTGAAGCTGTCGACGGCATGGATGAGCGAGATGTAGGGGGCGATATACTTCACTTTGTTCGGTTGCAGGTGTCCAATGAAATGCCATTCGATGTCGTTGGGCAGCTCTTGGCGTTTGGCTTGCAGCTCCTGCACGCGGCTCTCGCCGAACGCCCGTTGCCCTGCTGCGTAAGCCTGGCGGATGGCTTCGGCAGGGTGGTATTTGGACACTGCTACCAGCTCCACGCCGGGGCGGATGTCGGCTTTGATTTCTTGAAGATGTACCATGTGTGTGTTGTCTGAGGTGATGAAGCCCCCGGTTTACGCTTTCTCTTGTTCGGGGATGTAGCTCTCCCGTTTGGCCTGCACATAGTGGAAGATGTCCATGATGGCCGTTTCGGTAACGGAAGCGATGGTGTAGTCCATCATTGAGCCTTTCATGCCTTCGTCGAGTCGTTTGATGGCATCGCGCAGGTCGGCGGCCTGAATGAGGAGGTTTTGGGAAGATTTCTTTTCTTTTCCGCTCTTTTCGTCCAATGTGATGAATACCAGTTTGGCGCGGAAAAATCGGTCTGCGCTGTCGTCGCCGGGAGCTTCGAAAATCTCGGCGTAGCGGGCGCGTTTGATGTCGCTCACCTCGAACACGCCCGTCATGAAGGGAGTGATTTCCTCGATGATGCGGCGTTCGGCCTCGGTAAAATTCAGTGCATCCACCAAGTAAGGTTCATTGACTTTCTTTACCAAACCATTTTCCATGGTTTTCTCGTATTTCACCTTGCATTCAAACCATTCGTTGTTCATTCTTCGTGATATGTTTTAGTTGTGGTCAATAAAATGTGTCGGACCGGTTTGTCGAACCGGTTCGGCGCGGCGTGCGAAGTTATATATTTATCGCGACTTGTCCCTTTCCCTTCGTAAATTTTCCGTAACTGATGGCATGGTGCGGGCAGCAGTGGTAACAAGCTAAGCAGTGCGTGCAATGGCTGCGCCACAGGGGTGTGCGCGCCACGGGGTCGAGCCGGGTGTTGTGCAACGGGCAGAGTCGGGTGCAGCGTCCGCAGCCGGTACACAGCGAGGTGTCGGCGTGGAAATGGCGGTCGGAGGTGAGGAAACGGTTGAACAGCGGACGCAGGACGTAACTTTTCAGTCGGGGCCAGCTGCCGGGCACCACATCTTCGGGGCTTGACGGCCGTTGGTGTGCAATGTTGCGGGCAATGGCGTGCAACCTCTTTTCCGCCTCGGCCGTTTTGGATTGCTCCACGCGGGGGGAGTCCACATCGAAGCCCGGCAGACACACGTAGGTGTTGCGCATTTGTACGGAGTAGACGGCTGCGAGCCTGTAGCCGCGTTCTTTCAGTGCGTTGCGCAGCAGTCGGTCTGTACAGCCTATGTCATCGCCGCAGGTCAGCACCGCATATACGTGGCGCGGGGCGTTTTTAGGTGCCGGAGGCAGCTGGCGGATGAAATGGCTTACCACTCGGGGCAGCCCCCAGGCGTAAACGGGGAAGACGAAGCCCAATGTCTGCGTCTTGTCCGCAGAGATACGTTCGGGGGCTGCTTCCGTCATGAGTACCACCTCATCCTTCAACTCCTGGGCCAGCAGTCGTGCCGCCCGGAGCGAGTTGCCTGTGCCTGAAAAGCAGTAAATCATTTGATAAGTTTTTTGTTGAACACAAAAGCGTCCTTGAACACCTGTGCGGCTTCGGGCGTGGGTCGGTCGAAGATACCGAACATCGTGCTGCCGCTTCCGCTCATGGCAGCATAGAGTGCCCCCATGTCGTAGAGTGTCTGTTTGATGGCCGCCAGTTGCGGATGGGCGGGAAACACAGAGGCTTCAAAGTCGTTGACTATCGTTTCGCGCCATTGTTCCATGGGAGCTTGGACCAGCTCGTTGAGCGACGTTCCGCCTGCTCTTGGCACCACGTGGGCATAAGCCTCCTTGGTAGATACGAACACTTCGGGCTTGACCAGTAGGATATATTTTCCCTTCAGCGACAGCGGGGTGGGAGACAGCTTGTCGCCGATGCCCGTGGCAAATGCCGGACGGCTTGCTACAAAAAACGCACAGTCGGCTCCGAAAGCGGCCATGCGCCTTTCCATCTCAGCCTGCGACAGTTGCAAGTCGTAAGCTTCGTTCAGCGCAGTCATCATCGCTGCCGCATCACTGCTTCCTCCGCCCAGTCCTGCACCGGTGGGAATATGCTTGTAGAGAAAAATCTCCAGGGGGGGGAGGTTAAACTCTTCTTTCAGAGCTATGAAAACCTTCACCACCAGATTGTCCTCGTCGCGTCCTGCCAGTGGCACTCCCGCCAGGCTGAGGCGGTAAGGCGCCTCCTCATTTTTCAGCTCCTTAAACTCCAGGTTGTCGTAGAGTGGGATGGGGTAGAAAATGGTTTCCAGGTTGTGGTATCCGTCGGGTCTGCGCTCTACGATGCGAAGCCCGATGTTGATTTTACAGTTGGGATATACTAACATTGTCTTTGCTTTTTATGGGGAAGAGTGGGTGTCTGAGTAGGCCGTGGAATGATGAAAAATGGCTATCAATAGGAGTACGCTCCTCAATCCGTGAACTATTATTTTCTACTCCTGGACTATTTTTTCCTACTCCAGGACTTGTAAAAAATAGTCCAGGACTTTTTTATGATGTTTTTTAAATAAAAGATTAGGGTACACTTATCGCATCTCCCTGACCCAGACCCGGCCGGCTGCACCGTCGGCATAGGGCAATGCCTCGAACGTTACGCGCGGTGCGGAGGCATCCTGCGGCGTGCCGGCTTCGCGAAACATATCACCCTCCAACTGTGGGTGGCCCGAAGGGGTGAAGCGGGAAGAGAGGCGCAGCGGCTCGTGTGCCACAAAGTAGTGGCCGTTGGTGGGCGTGGCCACCGTGTAGACCACGGGGCCGAGCTGCAGGGCCAGCTCGCCGCGTCGGGTGAGTCCCGTGGCGGCTGCGGCGTGGCGAACGTACTGAGGCTGAAGGGGAAAGTCGATGTAAATCTCGTCCAACGAACGCCACACGCGGTCAATCACTACATAACCGTCGGCATCGGGCACCACTTTTTCCTGCTCGTGGCCGTTCACATAGATACGGGGCAGGCACGCCGTGGTGTCGACATAGGCGAATGCCGCCAAGGCAGGGCGGCGTTTGGAAGCCCAGTCCGGTATGCGCAGATGCACCCTTAGGGGCAAGGGCTCTGCCAGTCGGGAAAGGCGAAACTTCACTTGTCCGCTCCGGGGCATGTCGGTGATTTGGTCGAGGGCGAAGTGGTGCTGTTGCAGGCAGAGGTTGGTCGTGGCATTGGTGTAAAGGTTCACGAAGAAGTCGCGCTCGTCGTTCGTAGCGGCGTAAATCACCCCCGGCACGCCCATCAGCACTTCGGCGGCCGCTCGCAGGTCCTCCGGTTGCTTGGCGAGAGTGCTGTCGGTCAGGGTGCG
>JALFCG010000173.1 GCA_022771265.1 Prevotella sp. | reverse complement strand
TTTTGTTGGCAAAGTTACAAACTTTTTCCAATTAAACAAACTTTTTCCTTCAAAAAAAACATGGAACAACTGCTGCTATTGCCACGGCAATAATTTCCGTCCTTCGGTTTATTGCCACCGCCCTAAGCATATCCACGGTAGTCAGTTCACGGTCGGTGTCGCCAATGAAAGGTTTGTCAAACATCTCGCCAAAATACTTGTGCGGTCCTCCAAAGCGGCAACCGAGAATGCCCGCAAGGGCTGCCTCCGGCCATCCGCTGTTGGGACTGGCGTGACAACCACCGTATTTCACAACAAAACCTGTCAGCCGCGGGCGGCAAGCCACCAATATCATGAGCAATGCCGTTATTCGGGCTGGCAGATAGTTTGCCACATCGTCCATTCTTGCAGCCACTGTCCCGAAGCGCAGATAGCGTGGCGAGTGGTAGGCAATCATCGAGTCGAGCGTGTTCACCATCTTGTAGCCCATCATTGCCGGCACTCCACCAATGGCATACCAGAACAGCGGAGCCACCACTCCGTCGCTCAGGTTTTCAGCGAGAGTCTCAAGTGCCGCTTTCTGTACTTCCTCGCGCGAAAGTTCCGATGTGTCGCGTCCAACTATGCGTGCCACTTGTCGGCGACCTTCGTCCAACGATCGGTCGAGGGCGAGGAACACGTCGCGCACTTCCTTTATCAGTGTTGTTCCCGCAAGACAGTAGAACACAAGTATTGCCCTCACGGCTACACCTATTATAATATATATAGCATCGGCAAGCTGCAGCAGAGCCCAAGTGGCGACAACCGTTGTCGCAACAAGTCCTACGGCAAGCAACGCACCCTTCATTCTGCGCCAACTTCCCCGGTTCAGCAATCTCTCGCCCTTTGCTATCAGTTTACCAAACAGCACCACAGGGTGCGGCAACTTCTCCGGGTCGCCGAACACCAAGTCGAGCAGCCAGCCGACCGTTAGTGGTAAAAGATATAATGTCAGAAAGTTCATTTCCTTTGTTTTGTCTTACTCCTTACTCGTTTTCAACTCGTCAACTCGCGCCCTATCGCCCTAACCAATGCGTCGTTTTCCTCCCTGCTTTGTGCCGCCACACGGAAATGTTGCGGAGTGAGACCGTTGAAGTTCGACGCGTCGCGAATCAACATTCCATACTCTATGGCAAGCCTGTGTTTCAGTTCTGCGGCTGTTCCATGATGAAGTCGGCAGAGCATAAAGTTCGTCCTCGTCGGATCCACACTCATTCCCACTATCTCGTTCAGTTTCCTGCGCAGCCGTTGCGTTTCCTCAAGATATGCCTCCACGTTCTTCACCGCACAGAAGCCGTTGTCCACGATATAGTGTCCCGCCTCTATTGCGAGCACATTCACTGTCCATGGTCTCAGCCACTTTCGCAGTTCCACGGTCCATTCCCTTGCCGCCACAATGTAGCCAAGTCGAAGTCCCGGTATGGCGCAACTTTTCGTCATCGAGTGTATCTGAATCACATTTCCCAGCCCTACAGCATCCTTGGCAGATAGTTCATCCACGGCGGAACACCATCCATACGACTGGTCAACCACCATCAGCCTTTCGCCCGCTGCCATGCGTTTCAGATCACTGATCTCCAATGCGCTTCCCGTAGGATTGTTGGGATTGCATATCCAAACCACGTCGGCGGAGTCGTCGAGCCTTATGCCAGCCTGGAGGCAGGCATCCTCATATTCGGCAAAGGTCGGTTTCACAATCCTTTGTAGCCCGAAGCCTTTCCTGCTCAGTGTTTCTGCAATGAGATAGATGGCGTCCGTTGCCCCATTGGTAACAATCACACATTCCGCTGCCACGCCCATCTTCTCGGCAAGTTTCCTTTCCAGCGACAGTGGCTCTGGCTCAGGATAGTTGGCTATCAGCCCCACCCTACTCCGCAGATGGTCCAACAGCGGCTGAAGGTCGGCATGGGCATAGACGTTTGAACTGAAGTTCATCCTTATGCCCTCATATTCGTGTATGTCGTCACCGTGTCCTGTTATCATCTCTTCAATATCTCATACACCTTTGCCATATCCACATGCTTCCGCACATGGTCGGCAAGTCTGTCGTAGTGTTCTTCCTTGTATTTTGCATAGTCGAACCCACCGCTTTGCTTCTGTCCCAACAAGAAATCTACAAAGGCAGGATTGTCCAGGCAACCATGCAGATAGGTTCCCATGCAGTGGCTGTCCACAAAGCAGCCTTCCGTCTCCCCGTAAGCCTTCTTGGTCAGCGGACTATAACTGTTGTCCGTAGGTGTTGATATGCCTTGGTGAATCTCATATCCTCTCATCCTTTCACCCCCTTCAATCAGGGTGAACTCCGTTTGGCATGTCACTTTTTTCTCACCCATTACAGTGGTCACGGGCAACAGACCCATTCCGTCGATGTGTATTGCCTCGCCCTCGGTCTGCCGTGGGTCGTCTATTCCTTTTCCCATCATCTGGTAGCCGCCACAGATTCCGAGTATGGTCTTCCCTCGCCGGCGGGCTTCCTTTATCGTTGCCTCCACGCCCTCGTTGCGCAGATGCCGCAGGTCGTCGATAGTCGATTTGCTGCCTGGCAGTATTATTATGTCAGCCTTCAGCAGTTGATCGCGGTCGGTGGTGTAATAGACATTCAGGCGTGGGTCTTGCTCTATTGCCTTGAAATCCGTAAAGTTGCTCAGGTGGCGTATCTTCACCACTGCCACGTTAGTCTTTCCCTCCTTCGCGTTGCGCTGTTTCTTGTCGAGCACCACACTGTCCTCGTCCTCCACTCCCACGTCTTCCAAATAGGGCACCACTCCGAGCACTGGCACTTGGCATATTTCCTCTATCATTCGCCGCCCATCGTCGAAGAGTCTGAGGTCGCCACGGAACTTGTTCACTATTATGCCCTTTATCCTCTGTCTGTCCTCCGGCGTTTGCAGCATCACGCTTCCGTAAAGGCTGGCAAACACGCCTCCACGGTCTATGTCACCCACGAGTATCACGTCTGCGTCGGCATGACGTGCCATAGGCAAGTTCACTATGTCGCGCTCCCTGAGGTTCAGCTCCGATATGCTTCCCGCGCCTTCCATCACTATCGGGTTGTAGCGCAGGGCAAGTCGGTCGAACGCCTCGCACGCCTCACGCCGCAAGTAGTCCTTTCCCTCGCCACGGAAGTAGCTGTAGGCGTCGCGGTTGCCTATTGGCACTCCGTTGAGTACCACCTGCGAAGTGTGGTCCGACTGCGGTTTCAACAGTATGGGATTCATGTCAGTGTGGCATGCTATTCCCGCCGCCTCAGCCTGTGCCGCCTGAGCCCTTCCTATCTCCAGTCCCTCTGGCGTGGCAAAGGAGTTGAGCGCCATATTCTGCGCCTTGAACGGCGCAGGACTATAGCCGTCCTGACGGAATATCCTGCAGAAAGCGGCAGCAATAACACTCTTGCCCACATCGCTTCCCGTACCCGCAAACATTATGTTTCTAAGTCTCTTCATACCGTTTATTGGAAAATTTACTGCAAAGTTACGTATAAAAAGCCTATCTACAAACATTTTTCATCCACTTTTTTCCCTTTTATTATAAAAAAGCATTACCTTTGCACAAACACTAAAATACAACTTATGAACTAAAGATTCCGAAGTAATATTAGTTCTGAAGCAAAGGTCGCCGGCTGAAAGGAAAGGCATATTCTATTTGGTATGTCTCTCTATCTTGCAAGTGTGCTGCTTGGAATCCCAGTCGTAGCTGATGCCAACTAGGAGGATGTCTCCGGTGTATTCGGCAATCTTTGCGGGATATTGCTTGCGCTTTATCTGGTCGATGGCAGTGTCGGCCGTGTTGTTGAATTTCAGTTCGATGACAAGGGCAGGCTTGCTCACGTTGCGACGCGGAATCATCACCAGGTCGGCATATCCCTTGCCGGTAGCATACTCACGATGGATAACATATTCATTCCTTGCCCATATATATGCCACGGTGAGCACACAAGCCAAGGAGTTTTCATCGTTGTAGGCGAGGATGCTCGTGTTTTCGTCGTGGGCAAGGTCGATGGCTTGAGCCACTGCATTCTCATTGACCGCGATGGTGGCGTCGAGGAGGTGTTGGGAGTTTTCCAAAGTCTTTGCCAGTTGTGACCATTCGGTTGACTGCACTGCATTATTCATCTCGTCTGCCACCTCCTTATTGGGAATGTAACATCTGTTGGTGTCACGATTATACGCCAGATAACCGAGGTGAATGAGCACTGTGAGAACATCATTCCTGCTATTTATGACATTCAAGTCATTCTGAAATTTTGTTGTTATCACAGGAACAGACTCTCCCGAAAGCATACGTATGATGTCGTCCTTCAGCCCGTCGAAGTTCATTTGGATATATGTCTTCACAGAGTCGTAGGCACCAGTAGATGCCCAATAGCTCTGATACCAGTCATTCTCTATGGCCCTCATAACGGAATATGGATTGTATATATGAGATTCGCTACCAATGCGATAGCCGTCATACCAACTCTCCATATCAGTTATATTCATGTCAAATTTCTGACAAAGAGCAGCGACCTCGTCATGTGTGAATCCAAGAGAGCTTGCCAATCTGCCAGGCGTAATCATCGAGTATTCGCGGAAGTTGTTCAGTGCCGACTCGGTGTTGTATTTCTTTATTGGCAGGATGCCAGTGAGATATGCTCCTGCGAATACCTCGTCGGAATCCTGTGTCTTGAACAGTCGGCGGAGCAGCATAACATATTCGTCGAGTATGGTGGGGGTGACAGTATCGGGATCGCCCTTCATCTTCTGTCGCCCGGGGAACTCGCGGCAGATGGCATCCCACTCGTCGATGATAAAGAAAAATTTTTCTCCTTTGGCTTGGTGGATGGAGGAAAGAACATCCATAAGGTCGGAATTATCATCATACGTCACATCAGGAAATGCCTTCTTCAAATCGGCAATAATTTTCTCCTGTATTGTTCGCACAATATTCTTTCTCATTTCCGGCCGTGCGGTGAATGATGTCACGTCGAGATAGAGCACGTAGTATTTGTTGAGATATGTCTCGAATGTCTTGTCCTGCTCGGCCTTTAATCCGCTAAACAGTTCGCGCGAGTCGCACGATTTGTCGTAATAGGCACACAGCATCTTTGCCGCCATCGACTTGCCAAATCGGCGGCAGCGAGTGACGCAGCTGTAACGGCTCTCGGAATTGAGTCTCGCGTTAATCAGCGGTATCAGCGATGTCTTGTCAACATATTCGTGAGACACGATGTCTCTGAATGCTTTATTACCTCTATTAATATATGTACCCATAGTTTTTTGACTGTTGCAGGAGTGATATGCCCACAATTCGGGAACAAAGATAGTGCAAAAAATCGATTTAGCGAAGAAAAAGAGAATAAATTATCTTTTTTGAGCGTAAGATTTTTATTTAAATCGAAGACAAAACAAAATAAAAGTCCAAAAACTTTTATTTTTTTT
>JALFCG010000144.1 GCA_022771265.1 Prevotella sp. | reverse complement strand
AGTATAAATGCGGCATCGTTCCACTAAACTCGACTTAGGGGGACTTCCTGAAAACTTTTGATTGCGATGACTGCTTAAAAAAGCTATGGCAGTAACTTACGCTGAGACGTGTGCTCTTCAACTAAATTGCAGAAGAACCTTATAGGTTCACCTTTATTAATTAAATAATTTGCCGACTCCGGGAACCTATAGGCAAATAATGAATCAAGAAACGAAAACATGATGAAGAAAGAAAAGAAATTCTATGAATCTCCTTCGATGACGGTTTATGAAATCGGCAGGACACAGATTTTGGCGGGGAGTCCTAATGGGGAGATAGATCAGTTAGATGAGGAAATAATATATGACTGGAATAAAGAATGAAAATGAAGAAATATATTCAATCTATGATGGCTTTTGCAGCCATCGTGTCCTTTGCGTCATGTTCGTCGGAGGACAACACAACAATTGAAAACGAGAGTGCGACAAAGTTAATGACCTTTACTGCAACGCAAGAAGGTGACGAACAATCAACAAGGGCAGCTATTTCAACCGATAATAAAAAAGTCATTGTTTGGAAATCAGGCGACCAAATAAGCATCTTTGACGGGACGGAGAATAATAAGTTTACATTGAAGGATGGTGCAGGAACAAAGAGTGCGACCTTCCAAGGTGAGGCTGCAACAACGGCGACCTATACAGCTGTCTACCCTTACACTGCAGGGGCTAATTATGACACATCGAATGGCACTGTAACAGGCATCACCCTTAAAGCCACTCAAGCCGCTACCGACAACAGTTTCGACAAGGAAGCAGCCTTGATGATTGCAGAGGGCGATAAAAACACGTTGAGTTTTAAGAATGTCGTAGGCTATGTAAAGGTAAAACCTAATTTTGATTGCAAAAGAATAGATTTAAAAGCTTTTGATAACTCTGCGGTATTGGCAGGAACAGGCACAGTCTCTTATAACGGCGGAGAACCAACACTCGATCTTTCCAGTGCTCCAAAAAAGGATTA
Organism: Prevotella sp.; assembly: GCA_022771265.1. GTDB lineage: Bacteria > Bacteroidota > Bacteroidia > Bacteroidales > Bacteroidaceae > Prevotella. The sequence goes on along the minus strand of JALFCG010000144.1, from coordinate 50,549 downwards.
TGCCATCACACTTCAAGGAGACATCAAGGAAGGCAAATACTACTATATTGCAGTACCCCCAGTTACACTTAAGGCAGGTTGGACTATAAAATTCACAGCGTCTAATGGTACAGTATATTCTCGCAAGGGAAATAATGACATCACTTTCACTCGCAACAAGGTGATCGACCTTGGTGAGTTTGATATCGATGGATCATATTGGTACAATCCAAGAGGAACAAAAGTAACACCCGAACAGGAGGTTGATTTGGGATTGACAATAAATATTGGCACAAAGAATTATAAAGTTATCTTCGCCAATGCCAACCTCAGAGCCACACTCAGAGCCACACTCACAGACACAGGTCTTGCAGAAAAAGAAACAGATTATGGCGATTACTTTGCTTGGGGAGCTATATCGGTATGGTATTCTTCAATAAATAAAGCATCCTCACCTTGGACAATTACACCTATCGATGGCAAATCAGGTGGATACAAGAACGCCAATGCCCCATTCTATGATAGTCCAACTTATGAATATACCAAATACACGATTGATAATACCCTTGAAGCATCTGACGATGCCGCAAACGTGATACTCGGTGGTGACTGGCAGTTGCCCACAAAAGATATTTGGGTGGCATTGTACAAGGCCAATAAAAATACGGTGAATTGGGGAGATAACGGAAATAGGAAATTGGAAACAATAAGTGGAATCAATGGAATGAGGATAACCAAGATAAATGATACCGATACTTATCTCTTCTTGCCTGCAGCTGGCTTCGTCACTGAGACTTCGTTCAAATATGTCGGCTCTTACGGCTACTACTGGTCAGGCTCGGCCCGCTCGAGCGGTGACGCGTATTGCCTGAGCTTCAACAGCGTCAAAAGTGTCAAAGTCAATGCGCAGGACAACTACCTTCGCCGCTTCGGGTTCTCGGTGCGCCCGGTGCGCTTGGTTGCAGAATAATGAAAAATAAGAATAATATAGACCTGTCCCACCATTGTTAATAGCACAACAAAAAAAACTATCAGTGTAAGACCAATGCAGGACAGTAATTCAGCTCTCCCCAAAGCCCCCTCCGCCTCCCCCTTGGGGAAGACGGAGGGGGCTTAATATTATACTTTTACCATTCCAATACACCTTCTACCTCATCCTCCAACTGCTTGGCAAATACAACACTTACGTTGAGAAGGAAACGAGCCAGGGGCGCATCGACTGCGTATTGGAATGTCCCGACTATGTCTATATCTTCGAGTTCAAGCTCAACTCCACTGCCGAAGTCGCCTTGCAGCAGATAGACGAAAAGGGCTACGCCTTGCCATACGCCGCCGACAAGCGCAAGTTATATAAGGTAGGCATCAGCTTCTCTTCCGAAACAGGTACTGTCAACGACTTCGACTACGAGCCTCGTGAATAATTCAGTTCTCTTCCTAATAGGGGGAGTTGATAGCTAAACGTAACTTATCTGCAAAAGTAACTTGTTGTCTCGCCGACTGTCATAAGTGTGGATGTCTTGACGAAGACGTTTGACCTCGTGTAATTCCCAATCTTATTGTAAACTGAATAGGGCAATCAGTTGCAAACTGAATAGGGCAATCAGTTGCAAACTGAATAGGGCAATCAGTTGAGAACTGAATAGGGCAATCAGTTGAGAACTGAATAGGGCAATCAGTTGAGAACTGAATAGGGCAATCAGTTTGAACTATGTAGGGTGAATGTAGGGTTGAGATACACTCTGCATTCTACAACTAATTGATAATTAATGTGTTAATATCAAATAATGTAGAGTGTAGAGTAGTTTTACATCGTCCTTAACGCAGCAAGAAGTTCCTGATTTTCGGATTTAGTGCCGATAGTTATGCGCAGACATCCATTGCAGAGATGGACGCTGTTTCGGTTGCGTACGATAATACCTTTATCGACAAGGTAGTCGTAGGTCTTTTGGGCATCGTTAACCTCTACAAGTATGAAGTTGGCATCGGAAGGATATACCTTTCGGCATATGGGCAGCATCTTAAACGCATCGACCACTCTTGTGCGTTCGAGCAGAATCGTCCTAACCCACTTGTCCACCTCGTATGGGTCGTTGAGGATGTCAAGTGCGTGCTTTTGTGTTAAGGAATTGATGTTATAAGGATATTTCACCTTGTTCATTATGTCAATAATTTCCTTGGAAGCAAAAGCCATACCCATTCTTATGCCGGCGCTTCCCCATGCTTTACTCATAGTGTTAAGCACAACTATGTTAGGATATTTCTCCAAGTCGAAACGGAACGGTTGCTGGCTGCTGAAGTCGCTGTATGCCTCGTCGACAACTACCAGGCCTTCGAAACCGTTGAGAATCTTTACGATTTCATTGCGGTCAAGGGCATTGCCCGTAGGATTGTTGGGAGAGCACAACCAAACGATTTTCGTGTGACTGTCGCACGCCTGTAGCAGCCGGTCGCCATCGAGGCTGAAGTCGGCTTGAAGAGACACTGTGCGGTATTCAACGTCGTTGATGTCGGCGCACACCTTATACATGCCGTAAGTAGGGTCGATTGCCACCACATTGTCGATTTTCGGCTCTGTGAAGCAACGGTACATCAGGTCGATAGCCTCGTCGCTTCCGTTGCCGAGAAAAATGTTTTCCTCTGCCACTCGCTTTACCCTTGCCACTTGTTTTTTCACTTCGAGCTGAAGAGGGTCGGGATAGCGGTTGTAGGGACTGTTATATGGATTTTCGTTGGCGTCGAGATACACTCTGGCGTTCTTGCCGCTGAACTCGTTGCGTGCGCAGCTGTAGGGAGCGAGATTCCAGATGTTCTCACGCGTCAATTCTTTCAGTTCTTTCATCTTTATGGAATAGTTTAGCCCAATTTGTTCACTTCTTTCAGTCTTACGGTCATTGCCTCCTTGTGTGCGTCGAGCGATTCAGCGGCTGCCATAGCCTCTACTGCAGGTCCTATTCTTCTCACTCCTTCCTCGGTGAGGTTTTGGAACGTGATTTTTCTGCAGTAACTGTCAAGATTTACGCCGCTGTAGGCTGTAGCGTAACCGTGAGTAGGAAGGGTATGGTTGGTGCCGCTGGCATAGTCACCGGCGCTCTCGCAGGCATATTTCCCGAGGAACACGCTTCCGGCATTGACGACCTTTTGTGCCAGTTCGTTGTAGTTGTCGGTCTGTATAATCAGGTGTTCGGGAGCGTAAGCGTTAGAGATAAGCATTGCTTGTTCGTCGTTTTCCACGACAACAATCCTGCTGTTTCCCAGTGCCTTGACTGCGATGTCTTGTCGTGGCAGCAGTTGAAGTTGTCTTTCCACTTCTTCCTCGACCTGCTTTGCCTTGTCTTCCGAAGTGGTGATAAGGAGCACTTGGGAATCAATGCCGTGTTCAGCCTGTGAGAGCAAGTCGGCGGCGATGAACTCCGCATTGGCGTTGCCGTCGGCAATGACGCACACTTCTGACGGTCCTGCCGGCATGTCGATGGCTACATCGTGTAGGCTGACCTGTTGTTTTGCAGCCATTACATACTGGTTTCCCGGTCCGAAAATCTTATAAACTTTTGGCACCGATTGTGTGCCATAAGCCATAGCCCCGATTGCCTGTACTCCTCCAATCTTGAATATCTTGCTCACTCCAGCCACTTTTGCGGCTACGAGAATGGCGGGATTTACTTTACCGTTGCTTCCTGGAGGTGTGCAGAGCACTATTTCCTTGCATCCGGCAATCTTTGCCGGAGTAGCCAACATAAGAACGGTGCTGAACAGTGGGGCTGTACCGCCTGGGATGTATAATCCCACTCGCTCAATGGCGACGCTTTTCTGCCAACACTCCACGCCGGGTTGTGTAGTCACCCGCACTTCGTTGAACTTCTGTGCCTCGTGAAAAGCCTTTATATTGCTGAAAGCCATTGCGATGGCTTCCTTCAGCTTCGTGTCAACCAAGCTCTCGGCCTCGTCCATCTCCTCCTTGCTGACGGCAAGGCAATCGAGTTCAGCCTTGTCGAATTTCTTTTCGTAGTCCTTGACAGCTTCGTCACCTCGCGTCTTCACGTCGTCAAGCACAGTTTTCACTGTTGCCGAGAGCTGTGACACGTCGAGATGTGGGCGTTCCGTTATTGAAGCCCACATCTCCGGTTCCGGATATTTTATTGTAATCATAATATCATCTTTTCTATCGGTGTAACAAGAATGCCCTGTGCTCCCATCTCCTTAAGTTTTCCTATGATTTCCCAGAAGCGTTTCTGGTCGAGAACGGTGTGAACCGAGCACCATTCCTCGTCGGCAAGAGGAATGACTGTCGGGCTTTTCAGTCCGGGGAGCACGTCGATGATGTCCTGCAGTCTTGCCTTGGGCGCGTTCATGCGTACATATTTCTTGTCTTCGGCACTTCGAACCGCCTCGAATCGGAAGAGCATCTCTTCGAGAGTCTTTCGCTTCTCCTCGTCCATCTGCTTGTTTCCGATGAGCAGTGCCTCGCTCTGCATCACCACCTCCACCTCGCGAAGGTTGTTGCTTACGAGCGTGGAACCGCTGCTGACGATGTCGAAGATGGCGTCAGCCAAGCCGATACCCGGGGAAATCTCCACACTACCTGTGATGACGTGAATTTCTGTCTTTATGCCGTGATTTTCCATATAATGTCGAAGTATGCCCGGATAGGATGTTGCAATTTTCTTACCGTTAAACCATTCAAGTCCCGGATAGTCGATATCCTTGGGAATAGCCAATGATAGACGGCAACGGCTAAAACCTAATCTGGAGATGATGTCAGCATCCTCCCCACGCTCAACAAACTCATTCTCGCCGACGACACCGATGTCAGCAACTCCAGTAGCCACACTCTGCGGAATGTCGTCGTCGCGAAGGTAAAGCACCTCCAATGGGAAGTTTGACGACTGCACGAGTAGAGTGCGCTTGCTTGAACTGATTTTGATGTCTGCCTCAGCGAGCAGATTCATGGTGTCTTCAAAAAGACGCCCTTTTGATTGTACTGCAATTCGTAACATACTTAAAAATTATTATATATTTTGAAAATCACGTTGCAAATTTACAAATTAATGATAGAATGTGCAAGAAAATGACTACTTTTGCAGTCAAAAAAAGCAATTTGTTGACGAAGAATAGTAATTTTTGGCAAAAAAAGCCGATTATAATAGTTCTTGCAATACTTTTGTGCACTTCGGTGACCTTTATCTCATGCAAGGAGAAAAAGTCGGAAACGATTGTCGCGCCATGGGGAAACGTCAATGACACGGTCTCATTAAGCGACAATTTCGACCTTGACCAGATCATTGCCAACGGCGAACTCATAGTGGTCACCGTCAGTGGTCCGCAAACCTGCTACGACTACCGTGGCAGGCAACTCGGCCTGCAGTACATGATGGCGGAGAAATATGCTGAGACCATAGGGGTAGGGGTGAGGGTAGAACTTTGCCGCGACACGTTGGAAATGGTCAGGAAAATCATTGGTGGCGATGCCGACATAATGGCATTGCAACTGAAAAAGACTGACTTGAGGTTGGAGGCTGACAGTATGGCTAACATAGCCTTCTGCGGTGCGGGTAACGACTCCATAGGCCAATGGATTGTCAGCAAGGACAAGGTTAAGCTCATCTCTTCCCTCAACGAATGGTATAAGCCGGGAGTGATGGCTGAGGTGAGGAAAGAGGAGGACTTTTTGCTTAGTACGCGAAGTATAGTAAGACATGTCTATGCCCCGATGCTTAACCGCAAAGGAGGCGTAATATCACGTTATGACCACCTGTTCATGACCTATTGTCAGCCAATCCGTTGGGACTGGAGGCTCATGGCGGCACAATGTTATCAGGAGTCAACGTTTGACCCGCAGGCTCGTTCATGGGCAGGAGCCCTTGGCCTGATGCAGATAATGCCAGCCACTGCCGATATGCTTGGGCTGCCGCGCAACAAGATTCATGACCCAGAAAGCAATATTGCCGCAGCAGCTAAATACCTTGGACAGTTAGAGGCGAAGTTTTCCGACATTCCCAATCGTAACGAACGGATGAACTTCGTGCTTGGCAGCTACAATGGAGGCTATCATCACATACGTGACGCGATGGCACTAACCGAAAAGTTCGGTGGCAATCCCAAAAGGTGGAACGACGTGAGCATGTATGTGCTGAAACTCAGCAATCCGCAATTCTACAATGACCCTGTGGTGAAATACGGATATATGCGAGGTTCTGAGACTGAGGACTATGTGAGGAAGATTCGTCAGCGATGGCAGTCGTATAAGGGTGTCAAGAGCCCTCAAACCGGTTATCAGGGCATGATGTCAAAAAAGGCTAAGAAACATAAAAAGAAATACGATATATGATAAACATTACCATGGTGGCAGGTGCCCGCCCAAACTTCATAAAGTTGGCACCTATAGTCTGGGCTTGCGAAAAAGCCTTGCAAAATGGAAAAGAGATAAAGCTCACTACCGTGTTTACGGGAAAGGAAGATGACCCGACCGTCGAGGCTTCTCTCTTCAATGACCTGGGCATGAAACGACCAGACGTCTTTCTTGGAGTGGAGAGCGAAAGCCTTAATGAACTGACAGGACAGGTTATGGGAGCCTTCGACCGCTACTTGGACACAACTCCGGCTGACGTCGTCATTGTCGTCGATGACCTTGCCTCAACAATGGCAGTAGCCATAGTATGCAAGAAAAGAGGAATACGGCTTGCACATCTCGTTGCCGGCACCCGTTCCTTTGACTTCACCATGCCCAAGGAAGTGAACCGACTGGTCATCGACGGGCTTTCTGACCTGCTTTTCACCGCTGGAGCCGGAGCGAGCAGCATTGTCAGTCGCGAAGGTGCTGAACTGCAAAAGGTGTATATGGTAGGAAACATCATCATCGACACGCTGCGCCATAACCTTCCGCGTTTCACCCGACCGTCGTCGCTTGAGAGTCTTGGTATCGACGATGGAGGTTATGTCGTGTTCACTATAAACCGAAAGGCACTTCTAAGTGACAATGAATATATAAAGGCTCTCCTTCAGACCATATCCGACAACATTGGACAAACGCCAGTCGTTGCCCCGTTGCGCGGATTGGCAAGAAGCGTCATTGAACCTCTTGCTGGCCGCTTCCCCGGCTTACACATTGTAGATAGCATGTCTTACCTTGACTTTGGTTACCTTACTACCCATGCCATGGGTATAATAACCGATTCGGGCAATATTGCCGAAGAAGCTACATTCAGTAATGTTCCATGCATCACTCTGAACGATTATACCGAGCATATTGAAACCGTTAGCCAAGGTACCAATACTCTCGTTGGTTCTGACCTTGTCAAACTTCAGAAAGCATTGGCAGACATGGTTGCCGGACAGTGGCGAACGACGGTACTGCCCGACCGTTGGGATGGCAGGACCGCCGACCGCATTCTGCAGATTGTAACTGAATGAGAACGCCTGTTACCGTTACAAGCCTGCAATCTCTTCAAGCCAAAGAGAGCTGCAGGCATCTGACGGCATGCGCCAGTCGCCTCGCGGACTGAGGCTGACGCTTCCCACCTTTGGACCGTCAGGCAGGCAGGATCGCTTGAACTGTTGTGCAAAGAATCGTCGGAAGAAGGTGCTGAGCCACTTTTTGATGGTCTTGTCGTCGTATTTTCCCACTGAAGGGTCGTGGCCGTTGAATGCCGTTTGTGCAAGGAAGAACAATTTCGAGGGGCGGTAGCCGAAACGGAGATAGTTGTAGAGGAAAAAGTCGTGAAGCTCGTAGGGACCCACGAGGTCTTCTGTCTTTTGGCTTATGTTACCGTCTTCGTCGGCAGGTATCAGCTCAGGGCTTATCGGTGTGTCGATGATGTCGAGGAGAGTGAGCCGCGACTGTTCATCGACATCGTTGTCGGCAACATATCTCACGAGATGGCGGATAAGGGTCTTGGGGATGCTTGCATTGACACCGTACATCGACATGTGGTCGCCGTTGTAAGTAGCCCATCCGAGCGCAAGTTCGCTTAGGTCGCCTGTGCCTACAACCATTCCTCCTACACGGTTAGCCATGTCCATCAGGATTTGTGTACGCTCACGGGCTTGTCCGTTTTCGTAGGTCACGTCATGCTTGTTGATGTCGTGTCCGATGTCCTCAAAATGCTGGATTACGCTTTTTGCGATAGGTATCTCATCAATTGAGATTCCCAATGATTTCATGAGGTTCACGGCATTGTCGTGGGTACGGTCGGTAGTGCCAAAGCCAGGCATGGTTATACCGTGTATTCCCTTACGGTCGAGCTTGAGATAGTCAAAAGCCCTTACTGCCACGAGCAGTGCGAGAGTGGAGTCCAGTCCGCCGCTGATGCCGACCACGACGTGTTTGCAACCGGTATGGTCAAGACGTTTTGCCAGTCCGGAGGTCTGGATGTTGAGAATTTCCTCACATGACCGCCTCATGTCTTCTGTTTTGGGAATGAACGGTGTAGGGTCGATGTTTCTTAACAAGGTGAAGTCATGTATTTCAGTTGGTTTAGTGTTGATGACTTCAGCAATAATAGCCTTGTGCTTTGCCATGGTGAATGTGGTGTTGGCACGTCGTTCGCTTCTTAGTCGTTCCACGTCAACCTGTGTTATCATCATCTGTGGTTCTTTCATGAACCTTGCGGCTTCAGCGATAATCTTTCCGTTTTCAGCTATGATGGCATTCCCGCCGTAAACCACATCTTGTGTGCTCTCTCCGAATCCGCAACCGGAATAAACGTAAGCAGAGATGGTGCGTGCGCTTTGTTGTGATATCAATTGGCGAAGATAGTCGTGCTTGCCAATCAGTTCGTCGCTTGCCGAAAGGTTGAGAATGATGTCGGCGCCGGCAAGGGTGAGGTTGTCGCTTGGAGGAATGGGCGACCACAGGTCTTCGCATATTTCGATTCCGAATTTCACTCCGTCAGAGTTGATGAACACCTTTGGTTCAGGCGAAATAGTGACGGGGCATCCTGCTATATACAGTTGCTTGGTAATAATGTCGAGTGAGGAAGCAAACCAGCGCTTTTCGTAGAATTCCCCGTAATTCGGGAGAAATGTTTTCGGCACGATGCCCAAAATGGTTCCCTGTTGTACGACAATGGCGCAGTTGAGTAATACATCGTCAACAGCCACGGGCATACCGACAACAGTGATGATGTCGAGTTTGCGCGTAAAGTCGAGCAGGTGCATAAGGGCTTGCTCTGCCTTTTCGACAAGCAGTTGCGAGCGGAAGAGGTCCTGACAGGAATACCCGGTTATGGATAGTTCCGGGAAAACGATAATTTCCACGCCTTTGCCTTCAGCCATGGCGACTTGTTCTTCTATGGCAAGGATGTTGTGGTGGGTGTCGGCAACCTTTACTCTTGGTATAGCCGCTGCGACAGTTACGAATCCGTATTTCATATTGTCTATTTTATTGTTACTTGTGTGGCACCGTATCCATATTCCTGAAACGAGGCATCCTGATAGGTGAATGTCTTGAACCTGTAGCGCAGTTCGTTGATGAGAGCCTGGCGAAGGATGCCTTCTCCTTTGCCGTGGATGAACACGATTTTCTTTCCTTTCTCCTTCTCGTGAGCCTTGAGCGTCTTGCGGAAGTGTTCCATCTGGTAGTTGAGAATGTCGGAATGGGTCATTCCAGCTGTCGTCTCAAGCAGCTCAGAGGCATGAAGGTCAACGACGAGAGGAGCGTTTGGGTCGTCTTTCTTGTGTTGTGGGGCATGTGACTTAGGGCGGTCTTCAGCAATCTTTCCCATCATTTCCTGTTTTAGCCTTTTGGCATCGACCACGAGAGGGCGTGCCTCCGCATCGTTCTCGATAAGGGTCAGGACGTAGGCTGACTGTTCGAAGAAGTCATTCTCCTGGAACGTGTGCAGCTTGTAGAACTTCACGGGGTCGAGTCGAAGTTGAACGTCAACGGCAGGCTTCAGCAGGAACGACTTTCCACGTTTGTAGGCGAGAATCTGTACAGCCACACGGTTGTAGAGGTTCAGGTCTTCTCGTCCGAATTCCTCAACATATAGTTTTGTGTTCGGCTCAATCTCGCCGCAGCTTCTCAGTGTCCAGTTGTTTCCTTCTGCTGTCATGTATGAGTATTGCATGAAGTAGTTACTGTCGTTGACGATGTATGTCTCAAACCTTGTCGTAGTCATCTCTTTGGGCGACATTGGCACAAAGGCAAGATAGGCAGAGAGCTTGTCGCCGCCTTTTCGTTCCTCTATGGGTGACTTGAATGTAACGGGCCGGTCGGCTGGGTCGTAGTCCTCGTCGTCGTTAAGAGGCTTGTTTGTCTTTTGTTTTTCTGCAACAAGTCGCGACGTGCTATAGTCTTCGTCATTAACGACGACGACTTCGTTGCGAGGCGTCGGAACTTGGAATCCGTCTTCGTCCTCGACGAGCACTATGTTATTACCCTGGAAGCCGGCAACCCGTCCGCCTCCGATATCACTTAAGAATCTAACTTTATCTCCGATTTTCATAATTATGGAATTATCAAATTACTGTCGCCATAGCTCAGGAAACGGAAATCGTGGGCCAAGGCATAGTCATAAATATGTCGCCAGTCGCCATTGACAAACGCACTGACGAGCAAGAGCAGCGTGCTTTGCGGTTGATGGAAATTGGTGACGAGAGTTTTAACGATTTTATATTCGTAGCCTGGGGCAATGATGATTTGAGTGCTTGAATGAAGGGTCGTCAGATTGTGGCTGACGAGATAACCGTAAAGAGCTTTCAAGGCAATTAGCGGTTGGGTGCAGGAAGCGGTTTCGTATGGCTCCCACTGTGCCACGTGTAGCTTCTCTTCGCTTATCTCGGGATTGGCAATCACTTTCAGTCCCATGTAATAGAGGCTTTCGAGTGTCCTGACGCTTGTAGTGCCTACGGCTATTGCCTCGGCATTGTGTTCGATGAGTCGCTTTATGGTGTCACGGTTGACAGCTATGAACTCCGTGTGCATTTCATGACCTTCAATTTCCTCACTCTTCACTGGCTTGAATGTGCCGGCTCCGACATGTAGTGTCACTTCATCGCGTTCAACACCGCATCCGTCGATGTCGGCAAGAACCTTTTCCGTAAAATGCAGTCCGGCTGTAGGTGCAGCCACGCTGCCCTTTATTTTGGAATATACGGTCTGATAAGTCGTCTTGTCGCTTTCCTGCGTCTCTCTGTTGAGATAGGGTGGGATAGGGAGCTCTCCTACGGCATCGAGTATTTCTGCAAACGATACCTGACTGTTGTCCCATGAAAAGGTGATTCTATGGCATGTCTTTTCTGCCTCGACGTATTCGCAAGTCAGTGTAATGTTGTGTCCAGCCACATCAAACACTCTTTTTAGTGAACCCTCCTTCCATTTCTTTAGGTTTCCGACGAGACAATGCCACTCGCAGCTATTTCGAGTTTGGAACATCTGTTCGTAGTCAGTGGGTGATGCAGGTTCAAGCAGGAACACTTCGATGAGTGCGCCTGTTTCCTTCCTGAAATGCAGACGTGCCTGAATGACTTTGGTGTTATTGAATATCATCAGTCCTCCTGGGCTCAGGTATTTAGGAAGATTGTAAAAAACGTCTTCGCTAATTTCACCATGCCTATATACCAACAATTTGGATGTGTCCCTTTGTTTCAACGGGAACTTCGCAATCCTATTGTCGGGAAGAGGATAGTTGTAGTCGCTGATGTGAATATGTCTTGTTTCTGTCATGTTGCTATATGATGAATGTGACGCAATGTCTCAAAAGAAGAGGATGCAGGCCTTGACCTGTGCATATATGAATATGTAGGCAAGGACTGAAATGACAATATCTGAGTCTGTCGCAGTATAGCCTGTCGAGGAGTACTGTGACGAGATGTAGGTAGCATTGTTGTTGGTAGGAATGACATATCGGTATAACAAATACACGACAGTGGCTACGGTCGCTCCCCATAACAAGCCGACAAGGATGTCGCCGGGGTAGTGAACACCGAGGTATATGCGTGTCCAGCAGTTGGCAAGTGACCAGATGATGAGTGAAAAGCTCAGATAGGCATTTCTCACCAGGAAAGTGAAGAACAATGCTATAGAGAAAGTGTTGGCTGCATGTGCAGAGAAGAATCCGTAATATCCTCCACGGTAACCGTTGACCACATCAACCATTGTACCTATGCCAGGGTCGTGGGTTGGACGCCACCTTGCTATTGTCGGTTTGACTATCAGGTCGTCGATGGTTCCTGCCAGCATGACACACAGGACTACACAGACTACTATTGTCGCGATTTTCTTTATACTGTCATTGTTCTTTATTACAAGATAGAGCAATGCCACATAAAGCGGAATCCACGTCTGAGCGTTTGTCAGTGTCACCATCAGCCCGTCAGCAAACAATGAGTCGCTTCCGTTCAGGCTTAGCAGTAACTCTTTGTCGAGGTCAATTAACGAATCTCTCATATTTTCTCTATTTTTGAGTTTTCAATCCACCCGCTTTTACCGTCAGCGATTTTCACCTCTTTCCATCCTTTCATCGTGCCGTCAGTGATTTCCACTTTTGTTCCTTCGTGGAGATTGAAAAGTACAGTGCCGTTTTGGGAAGGAGCACTCTTGACCTGTACGGCTGGTGCGATGACAACGGCACCAGTCCTGTTGACGAGTTTGTCTTTTTGCTGGTAAGCTGCAACAATTGACACGACGAACACTATTATCAACGCTATGGCACCGAAGAACCCAATCTTTCTAAAGATGAGCTTTTCGGCAAATAGGTAGGACAGGGCACATATTATGGCAAAGGCCAAGGCGATAAGAGAGTTCGTTGCCCATCCGTCAACGCTTGTAAGGTTGACAAACTGCCTGTACCAATTAAAGAAAAACATCTCCGACTCGGGTATGATCTTGTCGATAGTCTTTGAACGTGCCAGCTGGAGGTTAAACCTTATGTCGCTGTCCCCAGGCGATAGAAGCAATGCCCGTTCGTAGTTGATGATGGCCTTTGTGATATTTCCTGTCCTGTAATAAGCGTTGCCGAGATTATAATAAATGTCAGCGCTCGCTCCTTGATTGAGCAGTGATTCATAGTCAGAAATGGCTTGCTGATACTGTTCCTTGGAGTAAGCCCTGTCTGCATTGTCTTTTGTCACCATCGCATTAGCGGTGGTAGTGGCGAAGAATATCAGCAGTAGAGTGATTACTCCCGTCGCAGGTCTTTTCTTGTTTTTCTTCATTTTTTCTTCAATGTCCATTATTGCTGTCATTGCTGCTTCAAAAGTCTTGTTCATGTTGCCCGTGGCATCACCGGGAGCATATCGCTCAAACTCACATTCGCTTATGGCGGTTATGAACTTTGCTATCGTGTCCTCTTCCACGTCACGTTCTGACAGACGCTGACGGATGTTTTCGCGCGAGAGACTTTCAACGGGCATGTTCAGCTTGTCGCCCACATAGCCCCAGAGGGCACGCAGGACTTCGTCGTAGAATTTGTCAGCCTTGTTCTGCAACATTAGTCTATGGGCGGTCTTCAACCTTCGGGTAGCGACCTTGTTAGCCTTCTTTCCTCTCATGGCGCCAAGGTTTGCGTTGTCAATGGCACGTTTACGGAAAATGATGAACAGGGAGATGAACGCGGCAAGCATGACAATAAGCAATGCCCAATATGACTGTGAACCAAAGAAGAAGTCGTTGACCTTCCTCAGATGGCTTTCACCGGTCTTAATGTATCGTATGTCCTTGTTGACTTGTTCAACATCCTCGGTATAGTTTGCTGTGGCATTTGACGAGTTGCCCTTTGCAACGTTAAGTTTGAAACCGTTGCTTTTGACAGTCTTGTACTTCTTCTCCTGTGTGTCGTAGTAAGTAAACTCGACAGGCGGTATGTCGTAAGTTCCCTGGTGGCGTGGTACTGCCATGAAGTCATAGACCATGCTGCCTTCAACGCCATTGGCGGTGATTTTTGTCTTGTCTGTCACTTTCGCGTCATACTTGTCAAAGTCCTTCGGGAAATTAACGACAGGTTCCTTCAGAAGTTTCAGATTGCCCGTTCCGTTAACTATAACACGCAGCGAGATAGGGTCGTTGGCCTTAACGTCTGTCTTGTTGATTTGAGCTGTGATGTTAAACTTGCCCACACCTCCGGAAAACGATGCCGGACGGGTAGGTAGCGGGTCAACTTGAAGTGACAGTCCCGGAGCGATAATCTTCTTCTTTACCTCAACATATCCTGAGCCTCCGTTGAAGAAAGCCTCAAAAGGATCGACATCACGGTTCTGCTGCACTACGATTCCTTCAAAAGTGATGCTTGGAATGTTCATCTTTCCTGTCATCTGAGGAAAAACCACCCATTGCTGCCATGTTACAGTCTTGTAAGGCCTGCCGTTAAGAGTCTCAATGTGGAAACTCTTCTCCTTTGGTAATGGGATTTCCTGTGAGTGGAAACCTTTCATGTCAGGCATCTCGCCCCTGAGACTTGTCAGTCCCACCAAAGTATATACTTTATAGGTAAGCAAAACGGGCTCCTGTTCAAATATGTGTTTTTTGTTGGCACTGACTTTGATGAACAGGTCGCTGCCGCTGATGCGTGAACCGGCATCACGGATTTCCGCGTCGTTGCCGCTATTGCTTCTGTTCCCCCCATACCCGTTCTGAGCTGTCCCACTGACTTTTATTCTGATAGCGTTTGACTTTATCGTTCTACCGTCAACAGTGATGTGTGCCGGGGAAATAGTGTATGTTCCGTTTTTGTTGGCACATACGATGTAAGTGTATGTTATGGATGACGACGAACTCGTATGTCCGTTAATCATCTGGAAACTTGACTGCGACGACTGGCTTGGTCCCATCAGCACTTCCAACTCGGCAGGAATGTTTCCTGCCCGGAATCCACTGACGTTTTGAGTGTTGATGGTATAAGTCAATCTGAATTGTTCGCCCACAGCCACTTGTGCTGGCGCATTTCCCACCAAATTCTGTGCGAAAGCCACGACAGTAGCCACAAAAGCGTATGATATCAGTAAAAGTCTCTTCATGTTTATTACCATTCTTTATCCAACTTAGCGGAGCGAGGACGTTGCATAGCCTTCTTTATTCGCTGTTGTGTGCTCTTTTCCTGCTGCATGGCAGCATTGAGCATCTGTTCTGCATTCTCCTTGCTCATTTTGTTTTCTTTATTTTTGTTTTGATTCTGCTTGTCGTTGTTTTTCTGCTTTTCGTCTTTCTCGTTTTGCCCGTTTTTGTCCTTTTGCTCTTTGTTCTGCTGGTTGTTCTTGTCCTGCTGCTGTTTTTTTTGCTGATGCTTGCAGAGTTCAAGATTATAACGTGTGGTGTCGTCTTTCGGGTTTAGTCTAAGGGCACTTTTGTATGCTTCAATGGCTTCGCCGTACATCTTGTGTTGCTGGCAAATCACGCCTATGTTGTGAAAAGCCATCGCCTTTCGTGTCTTGCTCGTTTCAGTCTCCGTTGACTTTTGCAGACTTTGTATGGCGGCGGAATCTTTTTTCTGTGCCATCAGGGAGTTGCCGAGATTATAGTGGGCTTGTGGATTTCGAGGGTTTTTCTCCAATGCTTTCCTGTAAGCCACTTCCGATTGGTCGAACTGTCCTGCCCTGAACGACTTGTTTCCTTGGCGGATGTAGTTTCTGTCGCTTTTTTGTGCCATTGAAAGTGTCGATACCAACAAAAGAAGGATAAGGGTGGCTGCGCGTTGCCTTTTTCCGAAGAGGTTGATGCGCTTAGCTATCGGGTTCTTTCGTTCAAAGACGCAAATCTCAAGAATGAGAAGCAATATGGCGATACAGCCAAATGCCTGGAACTGTTCGTCATACTCGCTATAGACAGTGCTCTGCATTTCTTTTTTGGACAGTTTCGCCAGTTCATTGTCAAGTTGTTGCTGGGCGTTACTGTTGTTGTCAACGTGTATGTAAGCCCCACCACCAGCTTCAGCGATTTGCCTGCACATCTCCTCGTTAAGTCTTGTCATTACGGTGTTGCCGGTATTGTCTTTCATGTATTCGCCGTTGCCTAACGGTATTGGTGCGCCTTTGTCAGAACCTACTCCAAGCACATACACTCTCATGCCTTTCTTTTTTGCGTCTTTTGCCGCTTCCAGTGCTCCGCCCTCATGGTCTTCGCCGTCTGTAACAACGATAATTGCCTTGCCCACCCCTTGTTGTTGGGTAAAGCTGCCAGCAGCCATATTGATGGCAGTGGCGATGTCAGTACCTTGAGTAGCAATGAGTGAAGGGTCGATGTCGCTGAGGAACATCTTTGCCGACACGTAGTCGCTTGTTATCGGAAGCTGGACGAACGCGTCTCCCGCGAAGACGATGAGACCTATCTTGTCGTCGCTGAAATTGTCGACAAGGTTTTCAACCATCATCTTCGTCCTGTCGAGACGGCTTGGTTCAACGTCTTGTGCAAGCATGGAGTTGCTTATATCCATTGCAATGATGGTTTCAATGCCTGTGCGTTTGTCATTGCTGATGCGCATTCCCATTTGCGGTCTTGCCATCATGACTATTAACATGGCAAGTGCAGCTTGCAGCATCCAGAATTTTGCGGTCGGTCTCCAGCGTGACACTTCTGGCGCCATTTCTTTTAACAGTGCCAGATCTCCAAATAGTTTGAGCCTTTTCCTTTGCTGTCTTTCAAGCATCCATCTGACCAATGCAAGCGTGGGCAGCAAGGCCAGTAAATATAAATATGTGGGTTCTTCGAATCTGAACATTTATTTATTGTTTTACGGAATTCTTCTGAATATGGTTATTCTCAGGAGTATCTCAAGGAATAGCGCAATGGCTGCCATTACGGCAAATGGAAGGTAAGCATCGTATTTTTTCCTGAATTTCTTCACGCTCATCTTCGACTTTTCCAGTTGGTCGATTTCCTTGTATATCTTTTTGAGTTCCTGCGTGTTTGTTGCACGGTAAAAATCACCATGGGTTGTCTGTGCAATCTCGTTTAGCGTCTTGGTGTCGATTTCAACAGGCATGTTCACATATTGCACTCCTCCTGCCACAGGCATAGGGTAGGGCGCTACCTTGTTGGTGCCTACACCGATGGTATATACCCTTATTCCCAAACTTTGGGCTATTTCCGCTGCGGTCATTGGGGAGATGTCTCCCATGTTGTTGCTACCGTCGGTGAGCAGTATTACCACCTTGCTCTTTGCTTTTGACACTTTGAGTCTGCTAACGGCGTTGGCAAGTCCCATTCCGATGGCAGTACCGTCGCTGATAAGTCCTCTTGCTGCAATGTCGGCCCTGACGTTCTGTAACAGGTTGAGCAAGGAGGTATGGTCGGTGGTCATCGGGCATTGTGTGAACGACTCGCCGGCAAATATCGTAAGGCCGATATTATCGTCCGGTCTGCCTGAGATGAATTCTGCCGCAACCATTTTGGCGGCTTCCAGACGATTAGGCTTAAGGTCTTCTGCGAGCATACTTGTCGAGACGTCAATAGCTAACATTATGTCAATGCCCTCCGACTGTCTGTTCTTCCATGAATTGCTCGTTTGCGGTCGTGCCAAAGCGATGACAATCATAGTGAAAGCCAGCAGTCTAAGAAACATCTGTATGGGCATCATCCTTACCTTCCAGCTTTTCGGAGCATAGCGGAAGACAAAGGTGTCGCTCATGCGCATTGTCGGCTCACATTTCTTGCGATACATCACATACCATATTAAATAAGGTATGATGAGCAAAAGGAGTAAAAAGTATTCTTTGTTTGCAAATTCCATTATTTCCTGCTTTTATTTGTTGTAGCATTAAGCAATCAACTGGTAGAGGGAGTAAATCTCGAAAAGGAGTATTGCCAATGTAAGTACTCCGAGCGTCCAGATGACAGCTTTCAGTACTTTTCTTGTCTTTACTGATTTCACTTCATCTTCTGTCAGTTGAGGCTTTTCAACAATTTCCTCCTGCATGTTCTCAAGTTTCGTCTTGTTGATGAACTCGATAGCATTGACAAGGTTCATGTCGTTTTCGTTAATCAGCGTCGAATACTTTGCGAACTTAACGAGGTCGGCTGTGTTGAAGAGAACTCTGAGTTCGTCAAGGGCTTGCTGGTCTTGTGACTCTGTCAGGCGGTCGATAATCTCGCTACTCGTCATTTCCATTGCCCTGAATCCATAGCGTTCCTCGATGTATTTTCTGAGTGTCTCTGTCAGCTTGGTATAATATTCTTTCTGATTATCCGATGTCACCAATTTGTCAGCCTTGATGGTTTCAATCTCCTTCATTGCCTTTTGGTGTGGTAACAGTCGTTTGACGATGCGTATGTGAACGACAATGGGTTTGTTGTCCCTAAGCCTGAGATAGAGATAGTATGTGACTGTAGCGAGCAACAACATCAACAGGCTTAACCAGAATGTCAAGCTCCAGTCACTCCATTGGAACGGATTGTCCTGAACGTCCTTTGGCCCATAGAACTTATCGACGTTAGTAGTGTCAACGGCAATGTCCAGTACCTTGAGCGCGAGACTCTTGCTTTTGTAGGTCTTGCCGTCAACCTTCACTGCGAACGGCGGCAAATAGTAGAGCTTCCCGTCGAATGATGTCAACGTATAAGTGCGCTGGTAGATGCATTGTCCTTCATTGGCGTCAGACGTGTTCACCGGTCCTGTTTCCACTACTTCCACGCCTGGCGTAATCATCTGCTGCTGCTTGAAGTTTGGGAATTGCACTTGCGCTCCCTCTTTTGCAGTAGCTGTCACTGTTACTGTCGCCTGTTGTCCGATGACGATTTCCAGTGAGTCAATTCTTGCCTCGACACTCACTTGTGCAGTTGTTGCCAGGGTTGAGGCAAGAAGGACTAAAAAGGTAAATATTTTTTTCAAAGCTTTGTTCTTTTATTCCAATTTATACGTTCGTCACAATAATCCGACGGTCAGTTAACGCTCAGCTCCTTTTCTTGAATAGCATTAGCAGAGCTTTCACGTAATCCTCGTTGGTAGCGATGGAGATGTTGTCCACATTGCTTTTATTGAAAGTCTCGAGAAGCCCGTTCTGCCTGTTGCGCCAGTAACGTGAATAAGCCGAGCGAAGGGCCTTGCTGCTTGTATCGACATACTGCTCGTACCCTGTTTCGGCATCCACAACCTTCATCAGACCGACGTTAGGCAGTTCCTTTGCCCTTCGGTCATAGACCTGAATAGCCACGATGTCGTGTTTCCTGTTACCGATGATTAGTGTCTGCTGAAAGTCCTGACGTGTGTAAAAGTCACTAAGGATAAAAGCCGTACACCTTCTTTTTGATACACTTGTCAAGAACTCAAGCGCCTGCTTGATGTCTGTCTTCTTGCTCTCCGGCTTGAAGTCGAGCATTTCCCTTATGATATAAAGGATATGTTTACGGCCTTTCTTTGGCGGAATATATTTCTCGATCTTGTCAGAGAAAAATACAACGCCTATTTTGTCGTTGTTCTGAATGGCACTGAAAGCAAGCGTTGCCGCAATCTCAGTAACCATGTCACGCTTTGTCTGGACTTCTGTGCCGAAATCAAGGGAACCGCTGACATCAATGAGCAACATCACGGTCAGTTCTCGTTCCTCCTCAAATACCTTAACATAAGGACGGTTGAAACGGGCAGTGACATTCCAGTCAATGTCACGCACGTCGTCGCCAAACTGATATTCCCTCACTTCGCTGAACGCCATACCTCTTCCCTTGAATACGGAATGATATTGTCCGGCAAAGATGTTCGCGCTCAGTCGGCGTGTCTTTATCTCAACCTTCCTTACTTTCTTCAGTATCTCTTGGGTTTCCATTATGGCACCTCTACCTTATTTATTATTTTGCTTACTATTTCTTCGCTGGTTACATTGTTTGCCTCCGCTTCGTATGTGAGTCCCACGCGGTGGCGCATCACGTCGTGTGCCACTGCCCTTACATCTTCAGGCACTACATATCCACGACGTTTGATGAAGGCGTATGCCCTTGATGCCTTGGCAAGGCTGATGCTGGCTCTTGGACTTCCTCCGAATGCGATTAACGATTTCAGGTCTTTCAGCCCGTAGCGGTCAGGGTAGCGTGTAGCGAATACGATGTCGGCGATGTACTGCTCTATTTTCTCGTCGATATAGACTTCTCTTACGACATCTCTTGCCCTGATGATTTCCTCTGAAGAAGTGACAGGCTTAACTTCTGGCATCTTTCCGGTGATGTTCTCCCTGATAATGCGTTTTTCTTCCTCAAGTGTAGGATAGTCAATAAGTACCTTGAGCATGAAACGGTCAACCTGCGCTTCTGGCAGTTGGTATGTCCCTTCCTGTTCAATAGGGTTCTGTGTCGCCATGACGAGGAAGGGGTTGGGTAAGGTGAACGTCTGGCTGCCAATGGTGACCTGTTTTTCCTGCATGCCTTCAAGCAGCGCGCTCTGTACTTTTGCTGGTGCGCGGTTGATTTCGTCTGCAAGTACGAAGTTGGCGAAGATTGGGCCTTTCTTGACGTTGAACTTTTCGTCTTTCTGTGAATAAATCATTGTTCCCACGACGTCGGCAGGAAGAAGGTCAGGTGTAAACTGTATGCGGCTATAGTCTGCATCTATTAGTTGTGAGAGAGTCTTGATTGCGAGTGTCTTTGCCAAGCCGGGTACTCCTTCCAGCAATATATGCCCATCGCTAAGCAGTCCTATGAGCAAAGAGTCAACCAAATGTTTCTGACCTACGATGACTTTGTCCATACCTGTGGTCAGATTAGTTACGAATGCGCTTTGTTGTTCAATGCGAATGTTTAGTTCGCGAATGTCAATAGCTTCTGCCATAATTTGTGTGTATAATTTATTGTTTGCTTTTATATTTCTCAAATTTGGCTGCAAAATTAACCAAGAAAAGGGAAATAAAGGCAATAATCTGACTAAAAAATATTAATTAAAGCCGTCTTGCAAGATAATTTAAGAAACTTTTTGCCTTATAGACAAGTTGAAGCCTACTTTTGTTTGGCGATTCGGAGAATTATTCGTACCTTTGCCAACGGAATAAACAGTAGAAATTTTTATGGACAATTTCAAGATTATCATAGTAGAAGACGTTCCGCTGGAACTCAAAGGAACTGAGGGAATATTAAGAAATGACATTCCCGAGGCAGAGATTATCGGCACGGCTGACAGCGATGCTTCTTATTGGAAACTAATCAAGCAACAGCAGCCCGACCTTGTCCTGCTTGACCTGGGATTGGGAGGTTCAACCACTGTCGGTGTAGAGATATGCCGTCACACCAAAGAGGCTTATCCTATGGTGAAAGTCCTGATTTTCACGGGTGAGATTCTTAATGAGAAATTGTGGGTTGACGTCTTGGATGCCGGTGCCGACGGAATAATACTAAAGACGGGTGAATTGTTGACAAGAGCTGATGTGGTTAGTGTCATGGGAGGGAAAAGCCTTGTGTTCAATGAACCTATTATTAAGCGTATCGTGGAAGTGTTCAAACATACGGTCAGTAAGCAAACAGCACGTCAGGAAGCAATGCTCGACTATGAGATTGACGAATACGACGAGCGTTTCCTTCGCCATCTTGCATTAGGTTATACGAAAGAACAAATCGCCAGTCTGCGTGGAATGCCGTTCGGAGTGAAAAGTCTTGAGAAACGCCAGAACGAACTCGTGCAGAAGCTGTTTCCAAATGGAAACGGAGGTATTAGTGTCAATGCCACCCGTCTTGCGGTAAGGGCTTTGGAATTGAACATTCTTGATGTGGAAAACCTTAGGGCTGATGAAAAGTAAGACAGTTGCGTGGATATGTCTTTTTGTCGTTTCTTTGGAAGTGGCGGCAATAACGACTGCGTGGATTGTTAGTTCCATCGACCCTATGGGCGCGTTCAAGAACCCATTTCTCGGAGATTTCGTAAGATGGATGTTCCGCAACATGATGTCATTGATGGCATCCGAGTGTCTCGTCGCACTGTTACTTGTCTCAATGTCAGTGGAATGTGTTAGGGGTAGCGGATTGTTTCTCTCTGTACGAAAACTGTTTACACAAGGGAAGATGCAGGCTCATGACATTCACTATCGTGAGATGATGGGATTAAGGCTTGCGGCAGTTGTTTCTATGCTATTCTTTGTAGTATTAGTCGTATTGACCATGCTCCCGGAGGCACTTTTGCTTAGTGCCACAGGTGAGCTTTTCCCATCACCATTTAGTTCTGCTGTTGTTCCTGCTTTGTGCCTTTGGCTTATATCGGTGTCAGTATTGTTTGGAATTGTAAAAGGCAGCTATAATTCCTTGACCGATGTGTTTTCTTGTTTTTTCGACGGAATACGCCGTTCTGCTCCGCTTATAGTACTGCTGATGCTGTCTCTTCATTGTTTTTATGTCATAAAGATGCTGATAAAATAACATTTTTTGCCTAACCGTTTTGCCGTATGCCAAAAAAGTGTTACTTTTGCACCGAAAATTAAAAAATAGGGATATAAATATGTTTAAAGCAGCACTCTTCGACCTAGATGGGGTCGTGTTTGACACAGAACCGCAATACACTGAGTTTTGGGGGGCTCAATGTCGGGAGTTTCGCCCGGATTATCCTGGATTGGAACATGTTATTAAGGGTCAGACACTTGTTCAGATTCTTGACAATTACTTTGGAGGGGAATTGGCGCATTGTCATTCCTTGATAATTAGCCGTTTGGACGATTTTGAGAGGAACATGGACTTCGTGTTCGTTCCCGGTTTCGTGAAGTTTGTCAAAGAGTTAAGGGACAACGGCATAAAGACTGCCGTCGTCACCAGTTCAAACAAAGACAAAATGAAAGCCGTATATGAAAAGGTTGAAGGCTTTCGCGATTTGTTTGACGCTATTCTCACATCGGAGGATTTTGAACGCAGCAAGCCTGACCCCGACTGTTATCTGAAAGCAAGTCAACGCTTTGACTGTAAGGTAGATGAGTGTATAGTTTTTGAGGATAGCTTTAATGGTCTAAAATCGGGTAGGGCTGCAGGCATGAAGGTTGTAGGTCTTTCAACGACTAATACTCCCGATTCTATTGAACCATTGTCTGATAAGGTCATTCCTAACTATCTTTCTTTCGGTTTTGAATATTGTAATACACTTGTGTCAAATAATTAACATTATGTCTGGATATTTAGTTAACGACACGCGTAAGGTTACTACGCATCGTTTTATTGAAATGAAACAGAAAGGTGAGAAAATATCTATGCTCACCTCTTACGATTATACTACAGCACGCATCGTTGATGGAGCGGGCATTGATGGAATACTCGTTGGAGACTCCGCGTCAAATGTGATGGCTGGCAACACGACCACCATACCGATTACTGTTGACCAGATGATTTATCACGCCCGTTCAGTAGTCAGAGGTGCTAAGAGGGCTCTCGTTGTATGTGACATGCCTTTTGGTAGTTATCAGGTTGACTGCGTTGACGGTGTACGCAACGCTATCCGCATCATGAAAGAAAGTGGTTGTGACGCTTTGAAGCTTGAAGGTGGAGTAGAGATTATCGACACCATAAGGCGAATACTTGACGCAGGTATTCCTGTCATGGGACATCTCGGACTCACGCCGCAGAGTATCAACAAGTTCGGTACTTATTCCGTTAGGGCAAAGGATGAGGCAGAGGCCGCAAAACTAAGGACTGATGCCGTAGCCCTTGCTGAGGCAGGATGCTTCGCCATTGTGTTAGAGAAAGTTCCTGCAAGTCTTGCCCGGGACGTGTCAAACTCAGTAGCTGTACCAACGATTGGCATTGGTGCAGGAGGAGGCACTGACGGACAGATACTCGTTGTTGACGACATGCTTGGCAAGACTCAAGGTTTTAGCCCACGCTTCCTTCGCCGTTATGCCGACCTCAACACCATTATGACCTCTGCCATAGGCCGTTACGTTGAAGACGTGAAGAACTGCGATTTTCCAAACGAACAAGAATCCTACTAATGAACACTCAAAACACTCCAGTACATATATCATTGTGGCATAAAGGATTTTGGCTGTTGTCGATTGCCAATCTTCTTGTCACTATGAGTGTTTATGCCCTTATTCCGGTCATGCCCCAATGGTTGATGGAAAACGAGCATTTCTCATCATTCTATACTGGCTTGTCTATGGGCGCCTTTGCTTTGGGGGTGTTTTCGTTCGGTTTTTTCTGTTCGTACCTTGTCCAGCGGTATCGCCGCAACTTAGTGTGTATTGCTTCGATTCTCATAATGGGATTGTTGATAGCTGGACTCTTCTATCTTCATGACAACCGTATAACGGTCATTGATGTATGGTTTATTATCGCCCAGCGTTTTCTGCTCGGGGCGGCCTTTGGCTTGGCGAAAATGGTTTTGTCGAGTACACTCATTGTTGATACAAGTGAGTCGTTCCAACGTACAGAGGCTAATCATAGCTCATCGTGGTTTGCAAGATTTGCCATATCCTTGGGACCGTTGTTTGCTATCATTTCCAACACGTTATTTGGCTTTGGCAGTGTGGTTTTGATGTCTATAGCCTTTTGTGTTGTCTCGGTATTGCTGATAAGGCTTGTCGATTTCCCTTTTCGTGCTCCCGAAGACAGGGTGAATCTATTTAGCCTTGATCGTTTTTTCCTTCCTCATGGTTTTCCTTTGTTTCTCAACTTGTTGCCGATAACGATTGCAGTCGGCCTTGTAATGACAGTTGAGCGAGACTATACTTTCTATGGAATGATTATGGCGGGTTTCTTCCTTGCCTTGTTGTCAGGAAGGTTTGTGTTTCCAAATGCAGAATTGAAGAGTGAAGTAGTGACAGGATTAGTACTGTTTTTTGCAGCGTTACTGCTTATGATAACGCGCCACCAGATGATTGTCAGCTATGCAGCGCCGACAATGATTGGTCTTGGCATAGGAATTATTGGTGCACGCTTCCTTCTTTTCTTCATAAAGTTAAGCCGGCACTGCCAACGTGGAACGTCACAGAGTACTTATATCCTCGGATGGGAGTCCGGAGTCGCTTTGGGCGTTGGGGTAGGCTACGCTATGTTTGCCGCCGACGGTCAGCCTGTATTGCTGACGGCGTTAGTGTTGGTCACTTTTGCTTTGGTGTTATATATATTGTTCACACATAATTGGTTTTTAAAAAACAAGAACAGATGAATACTGACATTCCAATTTCCATAGTTGAGTCTCTGCGTAGTTATGCTGAACGGTTCGAGACAGCCGACTTCATAGTCGGTGATCCGAGTTGGTTTATGCATCAAGTTTCTGGACGCGATAACCAGGAGGTAATGGGGTTTGTGGCTCAAGCGGTCAGCTATGGAAGCAGGAAGCAGTTCATGCCAAAGATTCAGCGTCTCCTCGACTGTTCTGGAGGGGATATGGCACGTTGGATTTCTGAAGGGGCATTTAATGATGTCGTACCAAACGACCAGTCGTGCTTCTATCGTCTGTACACGAATGCCACAATGAACAGTTTTCTTACAGCTTGTCAGTCCATGCTGTCACGTTATGGCTCTATCGGCGATTTCGTGCGTGAAAACTCCTCCGACGGCTTGTCAGCAGTAAGGGCGTTGACCTCTTTTTTTGCCAATCAAGGCTCTATTGGTGTCGTGCCTCGTAATGCAAGTTCGTCGTGTAAGCGTCTTTGCATGTTTCTTCGTTGGATGGTTCGTTCCCATTCTCCTGTTGACTTGGGGCATTGGAGTGATTTTCTCGATCGCCGTACGTTGATAATGCCAATGGATGTCCATGTCGTCCGTCAGTCGGTAGGTTTCGGTTTGCTTGGAAGTTCAACAACGTCTATGTCAGCCGCTCTTCGTCTGACCGACTCTATGCGTCAGGTCTTTCCCGACGATCCATTGAAAGGAGACTTTGCTCTCTTCGGGCTTGGTATAGAACAATCTGAACATTAATTTAACAATCCAATATTATATGTTATCAATATTTGATTTGACATTCCTTTCGGTAGCCTTGGCAATGGACTGTTTCACGGTGTCCATCGTATGTGGTGTGGCATGTGGTAGGTGGATGACAGGACTGATGATTCGTATGAGCTTACTCTTTGGCTTTTTTCAGGCTCTCATGCCATTCATCGGATGGACAGGCACGAGTATGTTCAGTCAATATCTTGAGGCTGTCGATCACTGGATTGCTTTTGGTCTTTTGGCGTTTATTGGAGGACGAATGATTCGCGACTCTGTCATTGGCGGCGGTTCTGACGAAGTCCATTCTGTTCCGTCATCACTTTCTACCCAACTGATGTTGTCGGTAGCCACGAGCATCGATGCGCTTGCTGTAGGCATCTCAATGGCATGTACAGGCTACTCATCGGTTTCCCAACTGATGTTGCCACTTTCAGTTATTGGTGTCGGTTCGTTATTGTTAAGTGTCGTAGGCTGCGTTTTAGGAATTCGTTTTGGATCTACCATACGCCGCCGTCTTAATCCCGAACTGTTCGGAGGATTAATCCTTGTGTTCATAGGTGTAAAAATTTTGTTATCACATATTTTATTAATTTAAATCTTTAATATTATGAAAGCAATCAGTACAAACAATGCGCCTGCAGCTATAGGTCCATATAGCCAGGCTATCGAGGCTAACGGTTTCATCTACGCTTCCGGACAGCTCCCTATTGACCCCTCTACAGGTTCATTCCCCGAAGGAGGAATTAAGGAGCAGACACGCCAGTCAATCCTTAATGCGCAATCAATACTTAAGGAGGCTGGAGCTGACCTATGCAATGTTGTAAAGACTACGGTCCTTCTTTCCGACATCGCTGATTTTGCAGCCATGAATGAAGTCTATGCCAGCTTCTTTAACGCTCCTTACCCGGCACGCTCAGCGTTTGCTGTTCGCGACCTGCCTAAGGGAGCTCTTGTGGAAATCGAAATGATAGCAGCTAAATAAGTAATGACAAAAGACAGTCTGATAATCGTGAGCGGGGGGATGGACAGCATCACCCTGCTCTACGACTACAAGGATTCCATAGCGCTTGCGGTCACTTTCGACTACGGAAGCAACCATAACGCTCGCGAGATACCATTCGCTCAAATGCATTGTGAACGTCTTGGCATACGGCATATTGTCATACCGTTAGATTTTATTCATCAGTATTTCACAAGCTCGTTGCTTGAAGGGGCTGAGGCTGTCCCCGACGGACACTATGCCGATGAGAACATGAAGTCAACAGTCGTCCCGTTCCGCAACGGCATAATGCTGTCCATTGCTGTTGGGATTGCTGAAAGTAATGGACTTGGCAAGGTGCTAATAGCCAACCATGGCGGAGACCACGCCATCTATCCTGACTGCCGTCCGGAGTTTATATCAGCTATTGACGCTGCGTCACAGGCAGGAACTTATGTGAAGGTTAAGGTGGTTGCTCCATATACTGACATTACCAAGACCGATATCGCCAAACGTGGCTCCGCACTTGGCATTGACTATAGCGAGACATGGTCATGTTACAAGGGTGAAACAGTGCACTGTGGAACTTGCGGTACCTGCGTGGAACGAAAAGAAGCCCTTCGCGAAGCAGGACTCGTTGACAGGACAGAATACTTGAAATAGTATAGTTATTTCCCTTGCTTTTGCAGAAAATACAATAAAATTATAGAATGATGGAAAAAGAAGAACAAATACTTGTCGGTATAGCCGGACAGGACAGACCGGGAGTGACAGCTTCTGTCACAGAAATATTGGCTAAATATGATGCAAAGATTCTTGATATAGGACAGGCGGATATCCACAGTACTCTTTCACTTGGCATACTCTTCAGGATTAATGAGGGTTTGTCGGGACAAGTTATGAAAGAACTGCTGTTCAAGGCTACTGAGCTGAACATCAATATAGACTTCAAACCCATTGGCGACGACGAATACGAGGACTGGGTAGAACAACAGGGTAAAAACAGGTATATCCTGACGATTATTGGCAGAAGTCTTTCTGCAAAACAGATAGCTGCCGCTGCGAAAGTAATTAAGGGACAAGGATTGAATATCGACTCAATTATTCGATTGACTGGCCGTCAAAGTATCAAACATGTTGAAAAGAATGTCAGGGCTTGTATAGAGTTCTCGTTAAGAGGAACACCAAAGAATCTTTCTGATATGCAGTCGCAGCTTATGCAGTTGTCGGCGGAAATGGAGTTTGACTTCTCACTCCAGCGGGATAACATGTTCAGAAGAATGAGACGACTGATATGTTTCGATATGGACTCGACACTTATACAAACAGAGTGTATCGACGAATTGGCAATGAGAGCAGGTGTAGGAGATGAGGTTAAGGCCATTACAGAGAGTGCCATGAGAGGAGAAATTGACTTTAAGGAGAGCTTTAAGAAACGAGTACAACTGCTTAAGGGCCTGGATGTAAGCGTGATGAAGGATATAGCAGAAAATATGCCTATCACCGAAGGAGTCGATCGGCTGATGGAAGTGTTGAAGCGTTATGGTTACAAGATAGCAATACTTAGCGGAGGTTTCACCTATTTTGGGGAATATCTGCAGAGAAAATATAGCATAGACTACATGTATGCCAACGAATTGGAGGTTGATGAAAACGGCAAACTGACTGGTAACTATGTAGGGGAAATAGTCGATGGCCACCGTAAGGCTGAACTGCTGAAGCTGATAGCACAGGTGGAAAAGGTGAATCTTGCACAAACCATTGCCGTGGGCGATGGTGCCAACGACTTGCCAATGATATCTGAAGCTGGACTTGGAATAGCCTTCCATGCTAAACCGCGTGTGGTGGCAAACGCCAAACAGTCAATAAACACTATCGGACTCGACGGCGTTCTGTATTTCCTTGGCTTTAAGGACAGTTATATCAATTATTGACATAATAGGAACTTATTTGATTAAAGGATAAAAATATAACTAATACTACAAACTTAATTAATTATAAACTATTATGAACATTAGAAACAAGATTGCAATTGCTGCTCTTGTCGCATTGTCAATCACAACGTATGCCGGCGACAAGGTCTTCCTCTATTCTCCAGGAATAAAGGAGGGTGTCAGAATCGCTTGGCTTGACGAGAGCAAACCTAATGGTGGCGAGTTTGTTGACATTGCACAAGTCTTTTCTTCCGACTACGGACAGTGGGGAGGGGAGAAGAGGATGTTTTCGGAATATGCTGTCGCCTTGGATGAAGGTGGATATGCTGCAGTGTTCCAGGTCAATGACTATGCTCCTTGCTTTGCTGTAGCCTATAGTGACGACCTCACCACATGGCGACCACAGGACTATCCAAAGATGAGCCATCAAGGGGTTATCGCTCCTGTAATAATCAGGAATGGAAACAATTCCTATTCCGTGGTCTATAAGACAAAAGGTGGAAAATACCGGAAGACATCTACAGATTCGCAGTTCCGGCATTTCTCTCCTGACACTGAAGCTACTGCTGAGGAATACGCCAAAGCTGATGGCAAACGTGACGTGGTAACCATAAACGGTAAGCGACAAACCGGTAATGTCATCTCACTTGAAGGGCGCGAACAGACTGTTCAAGGTATAAAGAAATACTTTGAATCGCTGGCTGACAAGTCGTTCTTCTGGAACGAGACCCTTAACGATGACCGGCAAAGATTCTCTAACCTGATGGGAAAAGGTAATGTAAAGGCATCCATTGAAGTCGTCAATGGTAAGGAGAAAAGAATCAGTGACAAACTTATCGGTATCTTCTTTGAAGACATCAGCTATGCTGCCGACGGAGGACTCTATGCAGAACTGGTGCAGAACCGCGACTTTGAATACACGCCCAAAGACCATCATGGATGGAACGCATTCACGGCATGGCGATTGGCTTCAGGCAAAAAGCCACGTATTGTCAACAACAAACCTTTGGGAAAACCAAACGCTAACTCACTTGCCATTGTTGCCGACACTCTGTACAATACAGGATGGGATGGCATGACTCTTAAAGCCGGCAAGAAATACGACTTCAGCTTCTATGTAAATGTAAATAGGAAGAAGCGCTTTCAGATTGCAATAGTGGAAAACGGCAAGACCGTGGCGACAGCTGTTATCAACACTTTGCCAAACGATAAGAAGTCGGCAGAACGTTTGCATGACGGCTGGCAGAAATACGTCACGACACTTGAACCTATCGCTGACACCAAAGCAGCCGAGCTATGCATCGTTGCCGAAGGAAAGGCCGAAGCTCTACTTGACATGATCAGCCTTTTCCCTGAGGATACTTTCAAGGGACATAAGAACGGACTTCGTTCCGACCTCGCGGAAACTATAGCGAACCTGCATCCGAAATTTGTCAGGTTTCCAGGTGGGTGTATGAGTCATGGTGATGGTCTTGACAACATCTATCACTGGCATCACACCGTAGGACCGCTCTATAACAGAATACCTGACCGAAATATTTGGAACTACCATCAGACTCGAGGTCTCGGCTTTTATGAGTATTTCCAGTTCTGCGAAGATATAGGTGCAGAGCCGCTTCCCGTGCTTGCGGCAGGAGTGCCATGCCAGAACTCTTCACAAGACTCTTGTGGCTTCGGTGGGCAGCAGGGTGGAATACCTATGGACGAGATGCCACAGTACATTGAAGAACTGTGCAACATGATTGAATGGGCGAATGGAGATCCTGCCAATAACCGATGGGCGAAAATGCGTGCTGATGCAGGCCATCCGGCTCCTTTCAACCTCAAGTATATCGGCATTGGCAATGAGGACATTATCTCCACAGTTTTCGAGGAGCGTTGCCTGATGATTTGCAAGGCAATCCACGAGCGTTATCCTGATATCAAAATATGTGGAACAGCTGGTCCATTCCACACCCCGTCGTCAGACTATGTCGAAGGATGGAAATTTGCAAAGGCTAACCGCGACCTGTTCTTTATGGTGGATGAACACTACTACGAGAGCGTAGGATGGTTTATTAATAACCAAGACTATTATGACAACTACGATCGAACGGCACCCAAGGTCTATCTTGGTGAGTATGCCGCACGCAGCAAGCGCGGTAACATCGACTGTGCCCTCTCTGAGGCATTGCATCTCTGCGGCATTGAACGCAATGGCGATATTGTCGAGATGACATCCTATGCTCCTATGCTCTGTCATCTAAAGCACCAGAATTGGAATCCGGACATGATATACTTCGACAACGAGACAATTGACCTGACACCAAGCTATGAAACTCAGCGACTGTTCTCAAAGTATTCTGGCGACATTCTTCTCGCCTCTACTGTCAATGTCGATGGAAAGGAAATAGGTGATGTGTCTGTTGCACATGTCTCTAAGCGTGTTGCAGCTACAATAGTTAAAGACTCTGCCACAGGCAAGCGATACCTTAAAGTTGTCAATGTCCTTCCGGTTGAACTCGAGCTTACTGTGAAGGCACCCAAGCTAAAAGGTGCATGTATGGTCGAGGGATTCAGCGGACAACCTTCACAGGAAAGGGTTGCTGTTGTCAAAGGTGAAAAGGGTTGCATCGACAATGGCAATCTTGTCATCTCAATTCCTCCTTATTCTTTTGAAGCAATTGAACTATAGGTCTTCAGGAATAATATACGGTCATCAGTGTTTTTAACATAAAAGGTAGCATACGTTTCTTGTATGCTACCTTAAAATATCTTCCCTTTCACAATGTTTGTAAATGTTTTCCACAAGAGCTTCATGTCAGTCAATAACGAATAGTTGTCAAGATATTGAAGGTCAAGCTCAAGGCGTCGAAGCATTTTCTCCATCGTGTCAGTATAGCCGTTGTAGAGAGTGGCATAGGAGGTTACACCGGGACGTATCTGATACAGACGTTCATAATTGGGATTATGTCGCATAATCTGGTCAATATAGACCTTGCGCTCCGGACGAGGTCCAATGAACGACATGTCGCCTTTTAAAACGTTCCATAATTGAGGCAGTTCGTCAAGATGATGCTCCCTGAGAAAGGCCCCTGCCTTCGTAAGCCTGTCGTCGTTGGCAGGACAAGCGAGAGCCGGCTCATTGTTTTCGGCATCTACTTTCATGCTTCTGAACTTGTAAATAAAAAATGGTTTGCCATGCATGCCTATGCGCTCTTGGCTGAATATGGCTGGTCCGCCGTCTTCATTCCTTATTAAAATATAACAATAAAGGAACAACGGTGAGAACACTACAAGACACACGACAGAAACTGCAATGTCAAACCATCTTTTTACTGTTTTTTGTGTATTGTTCATTATAAACTGCGATTCTTTCTATATATAATATAACTCAAGAAATCACAATTTATTGCATACAAAACGAAAAAACTGTCTATTTCTTTCTCACTTCATCAATCAGGTCTTTGCCCTTGAGCCAGTATTCTTTTCCGTAGAGCACCCAGGCTGTTGATAGGACGAAACCGAGGAATGTGCAGATTATGAGAACTTTCATCCTGCTATTGTTTGCTTTCAGCGGCACTGATGCAGGCTGGATGATGGCGAAAACGGGTTTTTCCTCAATCACCTTTCCTTGTGCCAGTTCGGCTTGTGCCTTGGCTTGCGAATAGACCTGTGAAGCAATCTGAACCTCGTTGGCAAGACGTGAACCCTCAGATATCACAGCGTTGAGTATAAGTCCGCGGTTGTGGTCTTGATAGTAGGCGTAGGCATTTGTTGCCTTCAAATACCTTTGGTGGCTTTCCTCCGCTATTCTTTTGTAGCTTTTGAGGTCCTCACGAGCCTTGCGTGTACGGTAGTCGGTGATGTATTCACGAAGACGACTGCATACGGTGTCGGCTACGGTTGCTGCCACCACGGGGTTGTCCATAGTGACCTGAATTGTCGTCTCGCCGGTTTTTTTGTCAACTTCTACCGTTATAGATTTACTTAGGTACTTGACTATCTGGTCCTGCTTTCGTGTAAGTCGAAATATGTCAATCTGATTTTCCTTTGACTCATCCTCATCGCTGTTGTCCGAAGAGAGCAATGAAAAGATGGGCTTTGTGACAAGGCCAATAATGGAACCTATGGAGAACTGCTCCCGGGTAAGATAACCGACCAAAGTGGTGTCAATGTCTTTCTTAGGGTCGCACACTCGAATGTCGAAGAGTCCGGTAGCAAACGGGGACGATGCGACAACCTCAGGGTAAACGGTAACGTTGTAAGCGTCTGCTGTGGAATTTAGTGTTGCTCCTCCTAATCCCAACATGCTGGCAATGCCTCCAAGCGATGATGACGAGCCCGATTTTCCAAGTTCTGGCACAAGAGTAACGGTAGAGGTGTAAGATCTCGTCATGGTCAAGGCGTAGAACAGTCCGAGGAACATGAACACGCATGTTGTCGAGATGATAAATCTCTTTCCTTTCCAAGCCTTGGTGAGAAGTTCCTTCCAGTCAATGTCAGTGCCTTCTTCCACGGCGGGTCTCATTCTTTCGTTCTGTATTTCGCGTAGAACTTCTTTCAATTCATTCTTGTCCATTGTCTTTGGCCTATTTAAGTGTATTGATGAGGGATGCAATAACGGCGAGCATTGACACGGACGTAGTCACCGTAGAGAGTGTCGTGCCGATATTCCATTGGCTCTTTGCCTTCTGAGGCACAATAATCTTTGAACCGCCAATGATTTCCTTCGCACTCGCGCTACGTCCGAGTTCCTTTATGTGACCGTTAGGGTAGAGGATGAAGGTGCCGCTCTTACGGGCGCGCTCTGCATATCCACCTGCCTCGCTGATGTAGTCCTTGAGTTTCATCTTCGGGTTATAAACAACTGAGTTCGGTTTTCTAACAGAACCGGAGATGCTGACAGTGGTCATTAGTTGCGGAATGATGATGACGTCTCCATCGTGGAGTACCGGGTCGATATCCGTATGAGGGTTTTTCATTATCTCCACGAGGTCAATACCGACAGGGTAAGTCCTTGTCACTTCCGGTACTACAATTGAGTCGTTGCCCTCAACCTTGTTGTTGCTTGTCACCATTGCCATGAGTTCCTTCGCCTGGAGGTATTCCTCGTAGGTGAGCTGACGTTCAAGCCGTGCTCCTTCGAGATAGGCGAATTCTGTAAGTCCGCCAGCTTGCTTGATGATGTCTGACAGACGCTCGTTGCGGACATTGAGGGCGTAGTTGCCTTCGAACTCCACTTCTCCGTTAATAGTGACATTAATCTTTTGGGCATAGCCTGGCGAACGTCTTACGAATACCTGGTCGTAAGGCTCGAGCACGAATCCGGGCTCTCCTTCCACGACAAAGCCGTCCTTGACAGAGAATGTATAGGTCTTGGATATGTCCTTGGTCTTCTTCGTGCTTTTGGGGTCGGTGAACCTGCGGGTGACATCTACGCGTACCGTTGATGCAGCCTCGGTCAGACCTCCAGCCATGATGATAAGGTCTTCAAGCTTCGTATTGGATGCATATGGGAAAATGCCTGGTGAATAAACCTCACCGATGATTTCAAGTGTACCCTTCGATTCCAGGTCATAGATGCTCGGTATGAAAAGTACGTCGTTTTTCTGAAGTGTTATGTCTGCCTCGGTACCGTTAAGTATTCCTTTGATGTTTACCGACAGTACTTCCAGAGTCTTGTCAGGGTTCTCGCGATGAAGCACTCCACGATTGGTGAAGGCATCGTCGAGGAGACCGTCAGCCTTTTGAATAAGGTCGCGCACTGTGCTTATCTCCTTGCCCATGGCGTAGAAACCGGGACGATAGACGGCACCCTTAATTTCTACGCGGTTGTCATAGCGGTCGAGAATGGCACCTACGCTGATTACGTCGCCGTCCCTGACCTTGAACACTCCATAGTTCATGTCGTCCACGGTGCAGATGGTTTTTTCCTTCGCGTTGTTACGCTCAACGGTGACGGCTGAAGAGTAGGCGTCATTGGTGAAACCTCCCGCGTAGTTGATGAGTGTGCGAATTGACTCTGTGCGCTTCATCTCATAATACATCGGACGCTTGATCTTTCCTTGAATTAATACGAGGGCGTCATAAGGGCTTGCCAGAATAACGTCGCCTTCTTGCAGGCGGATGTCAGAATGGGAGCGCCCGTTGATGATGTAGTCATACACATCGACTGTTGCCACTGTTCTTCCGCCTCTTACGACCTTAATGTTACGCAAGCTACCGAGCTGGCTTATTCCTCCTGCCTTGTAAAGTGCGTGGAACACGGTGCTGAACGATGACAGGGCGTATGTTCCAGGACGTGCCACTTCGCCCATGATGTTTACCTGTATTGTGCGTATTTGTCCGAGACTGACCTTGACGTTGGTGCTAAGGTCAACGTTTGATGAAGCCATGCCGGAGTAAATCTTGCTCAGTTTCCCGCGAATCCTTTCGCTTGCGGCCTGCACTGTAAGTCCGTTGACTGACACTGGACCGATGTCAGGTATGGAAATGTAGCCGTCTGGGCTTACCTTTTGGGTGATGTTTGCCTCGCTTGCACCCCATACCTCAATGACTATTTGGTCTCCGGGACCTAACCTGTAGTTGACCGGCGTGGCAATGTTCATGCTTGGTTCGAAGGTGAGGTTGCTGTTCCTGAATATGTCACGTCCGAACACCTTGATGCCGCCTTCAGGGGCAGCCTCTGCCTTGTTGTCGTCCTGTGCATTGGCTGTGTCGTCGCGTTGCTCAGGGTTGACGCGTTGTGTGTCAACGTTGTCTTTGCCGTTGATTGTCTTTGCCTCACTTTGCTGCTGCTCGTATTTTTCTTTTATGCGTAGCAACTGCTCTTTGGTAACTCCCTTTATCAGCAACTCCTGATATAACTGTTTCTGTGTCTTTCCTTGCTTAACACCGCTTTTTACATACTCCATGACAGCCTCGTCGCTCATTGACTGTGCGTTGGCTATTGTTCCTGTCATGAGTGTGAGCAAGAATACAAATAGGAATTTTTTCATTTTCTTTTATGCATTATTTTCGTTCTTTCAGAATACTGTCTCCACATTATAAGGACTCGCATTTTCCTAACTATCGCTCCATTTGTGGTTTCGGTTTGCAAAGATAATAAAGAAAAATAACATTAGCAAATTTTATAGCATTTATTTCAGTTATTCATGCAATTTATTGAGTATTACGTGCTACTCAGATGCAATCAGAACAGGGCAATCAGTTTGGAACTGAACAGGGCAATCAGTTTGGAACTGAACAGGGCAATCAGTTTGGAACTGAACAGGGCAATCAGTTGGGAACAGAATCGGGCAATCAGTTGGGAACAGAATCGGGCAATCAGTTGGGAACAGAATCGGGCAATCAGTTTAGAACTGATTCTGCCACATATGCCATATAATATAATATAATAACATTATATATAATATAAATAACTATATAATAAAATAAATATATTATTATTATAAAAGATAGTAATTTTAGTGGCGTAAGTGGCAGAGCAGGCTCATTGATGGTCAATCCGTAAGCATTTTCCATGAAAAAGGGTTGTATCACAACGCTTTGCGATCCAACCCTAAAACTATAAATTAATAAGACTATGGAGCGGAGAGAGAGGGATTCGAACCCCCGGTGCCTCTCAGCACGACGGTTTTCAAGACCGTTGTAATCGACCACTCTACCATCTCTCCTTTGAGGGAGCAACAGTGTTGCGTCTCAATTGCGTGTGCAAAGGTACGAGTTTTTTTTTAATCCTCCAAATTTTTCCAGTGTTTTTTTTCATTCTTTCCTATTTTTGTTGTTTTTTTTATAGTTTTTGCTGTTTCTGCCCATAGTTTTTTGTTATTTCACGCATTATGTGTAAATTTGCACCATGATTTATCCAAAGAATTTTGAAAGTAAGATTGGCTTTGATGAAATAAGGACAATGTTGAAGGCATTTTGCCTAAGCCAGATGGGAAAGGATATGGTTGATGCCATAAAGATGTCAAGTAGCAATGATGAGGTCAACGAATGGCTTTGTCAAAATCGTGAGTTCAGACGGCTTTCCGACGAACACGATGATTTCCCAATGAGCTTTTTTTTCGATGTGCGGGAACCAGTGTCGAGAATTAGGCTTGAGGGTACACATCTGGAGGTGGACGAACTGTTTGATTTGCGAAGGTCGCTTGATACAATCAACCGTATGGTTGCATTCCTTAGACGACGTGCTGACGGTGCCGACAGTGACAATGGGGTGGGAGAGTTCTTCTATCCTTCTCTTGCGCGCATGACAGATGATGTCAGGACCTTTCCGGAAATACTACGTCAGATTGACCGTATTCTTGATAAGTTCGGGAAAATAAAGGATAATGCATCAGACCGCTTGTTAAGTATTCGTCAGGAATTGTCGCGTACTGAAGGAAGCATATC
Organism: Prevotella sp.; assembly: GCA_022771265.1. Lineage (GTDB taxonomy): Bacteria > Bacteroidota > Bacteroidia > Bacteroidales > Bacteroidaceae > Prevotella. The sequence goes on along the minus strand of JALFCG010000144.1, from coordinate 13,528 downwards.
ACGGACATTGAACAGTATTCTACGTTCAGCACAAAGCGAGGGACTTGTAGAGAAGGATGTCGCTCCGACCATACGAGACGGCAGGCTCGTCATACCCATCGCCCCTGCCTTGAAGAAACGCATCAAAGGTATTGTCCACGACGAGTCAGCAACAGGAAAGACTGTCTTTGTCGAACCTGCGGAAGTGGTTGAGGCAAACAACAGGGTACGTGAGCTGGAGGCGGAGGAACACAGGGAGATTATCCGTATTCTGACAGACATGTCTTCAGTCATTCGTCCATATGTCAAGGACATTCTTTTCTCTTATGTCTTTATGGGGAATATCGACTATGTCCACGCGCGTGCCGTGATGGCTACATCGATGAAAGCCATTGAGCCAATAGTAGGCAAATGTCCCGTCATCGACTGGATTCAAGCCCGCCATCCGCTTCTTGAACGTTCATTGGAACAACAGGGGAAAAGCGTTGTGGCGTTGGACATAACCCTCACAGGAGAGAAACGCATATTGATTATTTCCGGTCCTAATGCCGGAGGCAAGTCGGTATGCCTCAAGACAGTAGGACTTTTGCAGTATATGCTTCAGTGTGGTCTGTCGATACCGGTCAGTGACCGCTCAAAGACTGGTGTGTTCTCGAATATAATGATTGACATTGGTGACGAACAAAGCATAGCTGACGACCTAAGTACCTATTCCAGTCATCTTCTGAACATGAAGAACATGATGAGAAACTCTAATGACCGAACACTGTTGCTCATCGATGAGTTTGGAGGTGGAACGGAACCAAACATCGGAGGTGCCATTGCTGAAAGTGTGCTAAAGCAGTTTTGCAAGAAGGAAGCCTACGGTGTCATTACTACACATTATCAGAACCTCAAGCATTTTGCTGACAGTCATGATGAGGTGGTCAATGGTGCAATGCTTTACGATCGTCATGAGATGCGTGCATTGTTCAAACTTGCCATAGGGCAACCGGGGTCGTCGTTTGCCATAGAGATTGCGCGTAAGACAGGCATTCCTGAAGAAGTAATAGCTGACGCTTCTGCCATTGTCGGCAGCGACTACATCCAGAGTGACAAGTATCTTCAGGACATTGTGCGTGACAAACGCTATTGGGAGTCAAAACGCCAGACTGTTCATCAGCATGAGAAGGTCTTGGAACAGAAAATAGCGGCATACGAGAAAGAACTGAAAGAACTGGAATTAAGCCGCAAGGAAATAATACGCAAAGCAAAGGAGAAGGCAGAGGAAATCTATCGTGAGGGAAACAAACGTATAGAAAATGCCATTAGGGAGATACGTGAGAAACAAGCGGAAAAAGAGGCTACAAAGCGCATTCGTGAGGAATTGAAGGCATTTGAGCAGGGAATGGTTGAAACTGGAGGGAAGAACGAGACCGACGAGATGATTGAGAGAAAGATGAAGCAGATTCAGGAACGTCGCGACAGAAAGATGAAACGCAAGGAGGAAAAAATGAAAAAGCAGCAAGACGGTCAATCAGGCAAAGCTATTGTCACTGCGGCTACCGGACAATCTTCATCAGAGAATATGCAGAAGGGAGACACTGTCAGAATAAAAGGGCTTACCACTGTCGGTAAGATTGAAAGCCTTGAAGGAAAAATGGCAACCGTCGTCTTTGGTGACATGCGCACAAAGATGCGTGTCGAACGTCTTGAACATGCAAAAGACACATCGGCTGCAACCAAAAACGACGACCGAAAGGAAAAGCTTGGCTATGCCGTTAGTCATCAGACCCGTGCTGCCATTGACTCTCGAAAACTTAATTTCAAGCAAGACATTGACATTCGGGGAATGCGTGCAGATGAAGCCATCAATGCTGTGATGTACTTCATCGACGATGCAATCCTTGTCAGCATGAGCCGTGTACGCATACTTCATGGAACAGGTACAGGAGCTCTACGTCAGGCTGTGAGAGAGTATCTGTCAACAGTGCCAAATGTTGTTTCATATCGTGACGAACATGTACAGTTTGGTGGTGCTGGAATTACGGTGGTAGAGTTAGGATAAAGACTGGTTTGAAGGGTTTATTTGTGCTCTGTATGTATGAATTCCTCGTTCCTTCTGTCGATGTGGCGAATGTTACGCATCATTTTCACAGCAAGCTTCAAAAACATTCCTGACTTTGCTAACAAAGACTTCTTGCGCATATCGGTCGGAATTGCAAGAAACAGTGACAGGCAAGTCACGACGAGCAATATCCACCATTTGACACTGTGACCGACATTGACAGTAGATGTTATTACAGTCATCATGATTATTCCCACAAGCAGCATAGAACGAGGTATTAACATCTGCTGTATGGTTTTGTCAATGAAAGTGATATTGAAGTGGAGAATGGCGCGTGGCATGAGAGGCAACATTGCCAGAAGGCAATTAACCTGTGCCGACATCCATCGTTGACGCTGGCGCTGGAAGTTCTCGGCATTGTTCACTTTTTCATCATATACAAAGATGTTTTCCTCATATTTGATGAAGATGCTTTCAGTGAGCAGCAACACTTCCAACTCACGGTCTTCTCCTGCTGTAGAAAGTTTGTCAACATTGTCCTTGAACCATTTGAAGTCAAAGCACATGCCCGAGCCAATGAGTGCCGATGAGAGTCCGATTAGATTGTGTGCCTTGCGGAAAAGTGTATTGTTAATTTCCTCACTAACACCGTCAAGGACAGAAACAGAACTGTCGGCATTCTTTGCCCTCCGATGGCATTGGACAGCCTTGTATCCACATGATGCCAAGTTGTTTAGGCAAGAGAGAAAATCGGTATTGACAATGTTGTCGGCATCGAGAATAACAACCTTGTCATAACACTTTCTTGTCGCCGTCATGGCAAATTGAAGTGCTTTTGCCTTTGAACTGCGTATGAATTTAGGACGAAGAACGGTTATGGGCAATGAGCAAAGGTGTTCGTTGGTGGCTCGTTTTTGGTGGTCGGATATGACGACCACATCATACTTGTCGGCAGGATAATCTTGAAGCAGGAAATTCTCAACGGTATGAATGATTACATTGTCCTCGCTATAAGCCGGAATAAGCACCAAGAAAGATTCTTTTTCAGTGAAAGTATGTCCCTTTTTTACCTTTTTCCCTCGGAATAGAACATAAACCAACGCATAGAAGGCAATATATGCCACTGACATTGCCATTATAATCCATAGCAGTCGGTCAAGGGTAGTTAAGGGATTCATGAGTTGTGTGACTTTTTGTTATTACGATGAATAAAACTCTTTTTAGACTTTGTCAATGACAGCACGTTCAACAACGATTTAAACATAATAAACGGAGTCATGAAGAAAGCTTTTTCCCAACGCTTGTCAACAAGGTAATCGGGAGTGGCAAGTGCAAAGACAAACAATATTAGGGCTGCGGTGAACCACCATTTTACAGCTAAGGTGAAATATACAAACGGCAGGGTAATACCCATTATGCCGATGATAGCCATCATGATAGTACGTGGTAGGAGCATCCATTGGAAAATCTTGTCAATCAAGTCATACTGTTTGTTGATGACTGCTGCGGGAAGAAAGCGAATGTTCTTAAGAATTGTGTAGAACTGGGTGGCTGCCCATCGACCGCGTTGACGGTTGAAGTCAGTAGAGCGTCGTGTCTTCTCGTCAAAGACAAGTATATGATCGAAATAATCAACGAAGATGTGTTGACGAATAAGAAGAGCCTCCAGTTCCTTGTCTTCCCATGCAGCTTTGGTTTTTACAATATTATCCTTGAACCAGTTGTAGTCGAATGCCATACCGGAACCAGCAATGGCTGCCGGCATGCCTATGGCTATGTGGCCAAGACGGAAAATGGAATTGTTGATTTCCTCAAAAGTAGCGTCGAGCATTGCTGATGAAGTGTCACGGTTCTTGGAAAGCCGGTGGGTCTGTATTGCCTTGGTCCCAGCGTATTCGTAAGCACTGTTGAGGTCGTCAAGAAATTCCGGTAGCACAATGTTGTCAGCATCGAGCACTACAACGATATCGTAAATCTTGAACTGAGGAAGATTGTTAATGGCATACTGTAGTGACTTTGCCTTGGTGCTGTACTTGAAGTTGGGGGTGAGGAGGGTGATAGGATATTGAGCAAGGCGGAAATTGGTCATCTCGTCCTGATGGTCGGAAACAACAACAACATCGAAAAGGCGTTGTGGATAGGACTGTGAAAGCACCGACTTCACAGTACGTTCAATAACCGCGTCGCCCCTGTAGGAAGGAATGATAACGATGAACCTGTTGAGACGCTTAGTCTTAGGTATTTCTGGATTGCGCGCAAACTGTGATGCTATGGAATAGAATGTCATATAGGCGACAGTCAATGCCACAAGCACAAACAGAAATGCGTCAACAACAAATAATATAGTCCAATATGTCATAGTCGAATAAAATCAAATATACCTTTTAATACCGCCTTTGCAAGGTCGGAACGTTTGTTGAAAAGATGTATGGTTATATCTTTTGGTGCAACAATGCACATTAGATACAAAATCGTGAGTGGAAAAAAAGGAAAAGCCACATTTCGCCTGGCAAACAGCAAACGGTTACGAGTGATATAATATGTGCGTAAGGTGCTGTTGGAACCTGTCGTCTGACTCTCTTTATGATAAATCGTGCATTCAGGTTCATACCAAAGGCTATAACCCATGCGACGAAACATCAACGACCAGTCGAGCTCTTCGTAGTATAGGAAGTAGCATTCTGGCATCATTCCTACGGCATCAATGGCACTTCGACGTACCATCATGGCTGCGCCATGGAGATATGGGGTGGGGTTGGATTTGTCGTATTGCCCATTGTCTGTTTCACCGAAACCTACAGCCTTGTTCCTCAGTGTCATCTTTGACATCGGGGTGTAGCCGGCATATTGTATTGCGCGTTCACCATAGAAAAAGCAAATCTTTGGGCTGACGGCAGCAATAGATGGGTTCTTCTCCAAACGCCTTATCAGGTGTTCGATATTGTCAATCGAAAACTCTGTGTCGTTATTTACCAGGAAGACATATTTTCCTGAAGCCTCTTTAATGCCGAGATTATTGCCTCCTGCAAACCCCAAGTTTGACTTGCTTCTTATAACCTTCACGTCCGGATAAAGCGATTCAATTACTGATGCCTCATCCTGAACGGAAGCATTATCGACCACTATCACCTCTGTCGATTCATGGACCGGGGTGATGGAGTCAAGCATCGAGCAAGTGAATCTTAACCCGTTATAGTTGACCGTCACGATAGAAAGCCTACACTCTTGACGCACGTTTCTTTTCCAGTTTTTGTCGTTTTCTGTCTTCTTGTATTGCCAATTCACGAGCCTCCCATTCCTCCCACTTTCCTTCCATTGCAGGGAGGACATAGACAAGCGCAAGTCCTCCATAGAAAATTAAGACATTCGGGAACTGCATAAGAATCTGGTTGGCATAGCCTCCGAGATGGAGTGTGAAAAATGCTGACGTGAAAGCAATGCCCACACCTCGAAGCGAACGGCTTTTTATTCTGAACAACACTACTATACATGCTCCGATGAACATAATCACCGTGGTAATGATGAACACTGTCAATCCGACTTTCCCCGTGCGAACCCAAATATATACATACTCGGAATCGGGCGGTACGTCGGTGATGAGCCTGAACTTGTTATATGGAGGAATGTCGGGAGTTTCCACCCCAATGCCTACACCCCAAGGGGCTTCAGTCATATATTTGCGTAATGTTGCCTTGTTAACATCACGAACATTCATTGAAGCGTCATCCTTGTCAAATGCTGTACGCATTCGTCTCATTTGTGCATTGCTGTTACCTATTGTGGTGAAAATGAGAATATAGAGGAACACTGCAAACACAGTTCCGGCTGACAAAAGAATCTTCCTTGACTTGCACAACGCAAGGAAAATGAATAGTCCTGCTATAAAACATATAAGTGCCGTGCGCGTTCCAGACTGGAAGAATGCCCAAACAGCAAGTACTGCCACAACTGTGAAAAACAAACGGTACTTAGTGACTCGCAAGTGAACGGCAAGGGTGACAAAAGCTGCTGCCGCAGCCGCGAGATGCACACCGAAGTTTGCAGCATCCGAGAAGCATGACATGTACCTTATTTTTCCACCCATATAATGACTTGGGGAATTATATATGAAAGAACGTTCAGCATCAGTAAGCCCGATGTTAACTTGTTTCCAAACCCAAAAGACCGCAAATAATATGAAGCAAGCCCACACTACCAATAACCTTATGATTTTGTCGGGAGTGTTGACATAAACAGTCATGATGATGAGAGCATATACAAGTTGGAAACACATCAGACGGGCTCCGGTGTACCACCTATAGACATCGATGCCTATACCACAGGAATCGTTGAACAACTCAATGAAACAGAATACCATCCACACTACGAGCATGAGCAACATAACGTTCAAGGTATCGCCGAAACGATATCGAGACACATCCAGAAGAGCAAGACCGATAAGCATAAGCTCAAGAACTTCGTTGGTCAATGAAATCGGGATGGGTATAGGAAAATGTCTCACTGTGAACATCAACAGGAAGTTAACGGCGAAGAGAGTCCAGAACAAAGACATCTTGTACTTGAAGAAGACGTAAGCGGCAAGTACGAGAAAGGGAATGACAGTCACGGTCACAAAAGCATTGTAACCGGAATTGATGAAATTATAAATGGCAAGAAAGAAAAGGAGAAGGAGCGTGAGAGCTCTTCCTCCATTTTCTCTCGTGTAGTTTCTTATGTTATAAGCCTTTGTGGACATTAATTAGCGTGACTGTTTTCAGTTGCTGTCAGACCAAGTTGTGACAGGCGGTAAACAAAGTTGCTGAATCTGGTGTAAGGCGGCAATTGGCCGACAAACTCCTCTACGGCATAACGGTTTGACTCGGTGAGATACATGAACAACGTGTTCTTGTCTTCCAGTTGCGACTGTATTTCCTTGAGTGCTTTTTGATCGACATCCTTCCATGTACGGTTTGCTCTTGTTACCATCAGGTTTACAGTGCCCATGTTGAGCAGTGAGGTAGGGATGGAATGGTCGTTGAGATTTGGATACTCAATTATTGCTATCTCTTCAGGCAGGATGTCGGGACAGAGATCCTTAATGTTGTTGGACATGATGAAACGGCTGTCGTCGGCAAGGAAGTCTTCGTCATATGTGAGACGTCGTACTTGAAGTCCGATGGATATCCAATAGTTCTCCAACTCTTGTGCCAGATAGCTCTTGCCGTTGGCGGCATCTGTGGAAATGAGGTTAAGCACATTCTGTTGACCAGTCTTGAAACGCGGGAGAAGGGCTTTGCTGAGTTGGCGTAAAGCCATGTCGCTGATTGTCTTGTTATATCGACGGTAACGAAGGCTGCTCTCCTTTGGATAACAACCGAGGACAGGAATCTTAGTGATTCGTTCTGAGCGCATACGGTCGCGAAGAGTACGGTCAAGTAATTCGATGAGGAAGAAATAGACTGCCACCATGAAGAACGTGAGGGCATAAGCTCCGAGAAGAATCATCATGCGATTTGTAGGAAGGGCGTTGAGTGGGAACAGAGGCGGATTAAGCACCCTAAGAGTAGCTGTCGTCATCTGTAAGTTCCTTTGACGCAGACGTGCGGCATTAAGAGCGTTAAGCATGCTCATGTAATTGGATTCCACGAAACCTATGTGTCTGTTTTTTCTGCCCAATGTTGCACCAATCGGTGAGAAAAAGAGAAATTGGCGGTCGATGTTCTGTCGCATGATGTCCTGTGCAGACAGGCGAGCCTTTGTCTCCTCTCCAAGAAGAACCTGCTCAAGCCATCTGTCTAACAAGTTGTTTGCCTTGATGCCTTGTTCGGTGCCTGTAGCGTCTTTCTGCAGCATCTGTGTCATATTCTTAACATCTTCAGTAGCTTTTTGCAGTTCTTTCTGGGCTTTGGCAAGTTCAAGCTGTGCCTCGGCATTATTGGAGCCTCCTTCACTTGACATAAGCCGGAGGTTGGAAATGCGGGACTGGATGCGTGAAATATCCTTCACCTTATCGGTAAATTCCTTGTTGTTGGTCACTACCTTCGTACGGTCGCCAAGCTGACGTTCAAGGTAGTCAGTCATGGTCTTTGATACGGTGTAGTTCATGAGAAGGTCATTGTCAGACACTTGTTGGGTAGCGTCAAGTCCTGCTACAACCTTCGTCTGCTCATCATAGTTGATGATACGGTTTTGGACGTTATATGCGATGAGGTCGTCCTCTGCATCACAAAGCATTCTGTAGAGACGGGCTACTTCACGTTCGAAATATTTGATTACGTTGTTTGTCTCGCCGTATCGGATTTGCTGATATTGACGCGCGAAGACATTGTTGAGAATGTCAAGTGTATTGTAAGCTATTCCGGCATCGTTGGCTGAGTAGCCTATATTGATAATGTCACTCTGTTGCAATTGCGATACTTTCAGTCTTGAGGTGATGCCATTAAGTCCGAAGTACGGATGGTAGTTGGTCATGCTGAAGATGAAATTGTCGCGTGAAGGCTTTTCATATGCCTTGAGATTGGTGTAAGTCGCATCTTCGCTATTACGGTTGATTAGAGCTTTCACCTCGGCAGGTACAGAAGCATTTAATGTACGGAAATGCTCTGCTGAAATATAGTTGTTGTCCTTTCGTTCGTTACCGTACATCATGCAACGTGCGAATAGTCGCAACGCTACTTCATGAATAGTATTGTCGGTTGTGATAATCAACATAAGGTTGCGGATGTTGGTCTGTGCGTTACCTCCGGCCGTTCCGGTACCACCCTCAATGTTGTAACCGGTAATCATACCAGTATAAATTGTGGTATTTGTGTCGTACTGTCTTTCGAGGTTGCGTGTCATGAACCATGCTACAACGAGAGAAATCAATGGCAGGATGGCAAGATACCAACGAATGCGGTATAAAAACCTAATTATATATCTGAATATGTCCATCGCTAACTATTTGTTTAAGTTATACAATTTATTTGGATGATTTCTTTGCTTCCTTTTCTGCTTTTTCCTGACTTTCCTTTTCTGCTTTTGCAGCCTTGCGGTCAGCTTTTTCCAATTCCTGGAGCTTCTTCTTGTCTTCTTTTTGTTCTTTTTTCAGACGTTCTTGGAATTCCTTGTGGTCCTTCTCCAGTTCCTTTGGCGTCTTTTCCACCTTCTCGTCAAGGGTGACATCTGTGGTCGTATTGGTGATGATTGGGGTATGGGTAAGGATTTCAAGGTTTAGAATGTCGGTGGTTATCTGGGTTTGCAGTGTCTGATATGTGGATACGGCACTATTTTCACGTGCCTTTGTTTCGGCGAAAGCCTCAATGCTCATCTCTCCACTTTGGAACTGTTCCTGGGTCAATGCTCCCGCACCCTGATATATGGCTGCATTCTCGCTTGCACTCTTCAGTGCGATAAGGTCGTTTGTTATTTTTACATAAAGCGTTGCTATTTGCAGCTTTAGTTGGTCAAAAGCTGCGTCTTTTTCAAGCTGTGCCCTGTCAACTTCGAGTTTTTTGCGTCTTACGGCTGCCTTAAGGTCGAGGATGTCCTCAACAGGCACGGCAAGGTTGACACCAACGTTCCAATAGCTCTGTTCGGTACCTTGGAATTGGTAGAGTGTCGGACTGTAAGTCGAAGAGTTATTACCCCACATGTCTGCTTTTCCATAACTGTAGCTTGCATGCCCCGTGACATATGAAAAGATATGCCGTTTTTGTTTTGCTACCTCAGCTTGGGCAATCTGCTGTTGTTTTGCCAAGATAAGTATGTTTGGGTTTGACTTCGCATTTTCATAGAGCACAGCCAAAGGCGGCAAATGGAAATCAGTGAAATTCAATTGGCTTGATTCACTGGAGTCAAAAAAACCCGCATTGATTCCACTCTTATTGAACTGTGCTGAGACTGAAACTGTTGTAGTTGCCAAAGCGAGTGTAATGAAAGTACGATATACTCTGTTCATCTTTAGGGTGTTATTGTATTTTGGGTAACTGGTTGAATGTTTTTTTCAGACATTGTCTTTTTGGACAAATGCTGTTAACGTCTTGAAAATGATTTTCATATCAAGGGAAAAATTGTATGTCTGACCGTAGCGGATGTCAAGTTGTTTGCGTTCTTCTGCTGACATGTCGCCGCCTCTGCCCCTTTCTTCCACCTGCCATAGTCCCGTGAGACCGGCAGGTGCCATGAAACGGTCAATGCTGTCGTCAGCTGTCAGGCGTTCTGCCTCATAGAGGGGCAATGGACGATTACCAACTATTGACATGTCACCTTTAAGTATATTGAACAATTGTGGTAGTTCGTCAATACTGTATTTCCTTATGAAAGCGCCAACTTTTGTGACGCGAGGGTCGTTTTCGATTTTGACAAACGCATTTTGTATCTCTTCGTTTTTCTTCTTGTTGAAATCCTCTTCGGAAACTACAAAATCGTCACCGACGAGCATAACCTCATCGTCACTGATAAGCATTTCCGAACCCATATCTCCCATTAATGACTCGTCAAAGACGGTGTCGTCGGATATAAACATTTTGCCACCGGATTCGTTGTCATTCGCCTTGTCATGAGTCGCGTATTGGTTTTGAGTCTTGCTAAGTTCCTTAAGTTGTTTGTCGGCATTGACATACATACTTCGAAATTTGAGAAAGTCGAAGATGCTGTAATTAGTGCCGACTCTCTTGGACTTGAACAGTACAGGACCTTCACTTTCCATTTTTATGGCTATTGCCGTAATAATGAATACCGGTGACAGGACAATAATGCCAATGGTGGAGAAAACGATGTCAAAGAGTCTTTTCCACAATGGGATTTTGAAACGCAGAATCTTGAATTTTGGGGCAATGGAGTCAAACAGAATGTTTTCACGGTCAGAAATGAACTGTATCTTCCTGTTTATCTCAGTGATTGAGGCATTCTTGTCTAACGTGTCGTTAATTCCGCACTTCTGATAAGTCATTCTGTCTTTATCAGACAGTTTGTCAGTAAGCAGAATGATATAGATGTTGGGACATTTCTTTTTCAGATAGGTGATAGCTGTCACATCGGTATTAGGGTCATTACGCTCAAAGAACAATATGAAGTGTTCGTTGCGCACCTTTGGTACACTTAGTTTGGCTGCGTCCTTGTATATCGTAGTCATACGAACCATTTGCCCAGGAACGTATTTTAGCCGTTCTCGGGAATTCTGATTGTCACCAAGATATATTACACCTATCATATATGTAAAAGATTAGTTCGGTAAGATTTTTTTTACTCTTATTTTCAACTCCATCGGGTTGAAAGGTTTTACAATATAATCGACAGCTCCAACTTCCAACAGTCTGATTCGCTCGTTGGTTGAATCCTCACTGCTGAGCATGATGACAGGAATATGTCTGAACAACTCGTTTTGCTTAATCCATTCAAGGAAGTCGTCACCTCTCATACCAGGCATACGAATATCGGAAATGATGAGGTCAGGAGTGTTTCCAGCCTGCAGCCATTTAACACCTTGCAAGCCATCCGGCAACCACTGTACCTCGTAGTCGCTCATAAGGTAAATCGACAGTACTTTTGCTATCGTCTCCTTGTCATCGAGTATAAGAATTTTCTTTTTCATACAAAGATTTTTTATGTCTAAAGGTATTTTATGTTATTTTCTTCTGCAAAGGTAAATAATATTTTGAAATAACGTTCATTTATTTAGAAAAAAAACGCATTTTGTGCAAAAAAAAAAGAAAATCAATGCTTTTGGGAGGGGTTTTTCTCTTTTATGCGTATTAAAAGTGATAAAAAACATAAGTATGGCAAATAGATATTTATTAGGATTTGACGTAGGAAGCAGTTCTGTAAAGGCTTCCCTCGTAAACGCAGATACTGGCAAATGTGCCGCTACTGCTTTTTTCCCAGAACACGAGGCTCCTATAACCGCTGTGAAAACAGGATGGGCTGAGCAAGACCCGGAGATGTGGTGGGAGAATGCTAAACTGAGCTTGAAGAAGATAATGGCTGACGCCGGTGCCAAAGCAGAGGAAATTAAGGCTATTGGCATTTCTTATCAAATGCACGGGCTTGTTTGCGTGGATAAGGACTTGAAACCTTTGCGTCCTGCAATCATATGGTGTGACTCAAGAGCTGTACCTTACGGTGAAAAGGCATTCCACTCCATCGGATCTGACAAGTGTCTTCAGCACTTGCTCAATTCTCCAGGAAACTTTACAGCTGCAAAATTGGCTTGGGTGAAGGAAAACGAACCTGAGCTTTACGGTAAGATTTACAAAGTGATGTTACCTGGTGATTATCTCGCGATGAAGCTCAGTGGTGTCCCGAACACTACTGTCAGTGGTCTTAGCGAGGGGATGTTTTGGGATTTTAAGCAGAATAAGGTTGCTGATTTCCTTATGGATTACTATGGGTTTGACAGTAGTATTTTGTCTGACATAGTACCGACATTCAGTGTGCAGAGCGAAGTTACAGAAGCTGCTGCTAAAGAAACAGGACTTCTCAAGGGTACACCGATATCATACCGTGCTGGAGACCAGCCAAACAACGCTGTGAGCCTTAATGTGTTCAACCCTGGTGAGATTGCATCCACTGCTGGTACTTCAGGTGTTGTATATGGTGTTCTTGGTGACATTAACTATGATAAGAAAAGCCGCGTGAACACCTTTGCTCATGTTAATCATGAAGCTGAAAAAACTCGATTGGGTGTACTTCTTTGCATCAATGGAACCGGAATACTTAACGCATGGGTAAGACGTAATATCCTTTCTTCAGGTGTCGGCTACTCAGAGATGAACGACATTGCCTCAAAGATAGCAATAGGCAGCGAGGGTGTAAGTGTTATTCCTTTTGGCAATGGTGCAGAGCGTGTGTTGGAGAACAAAGAAATTGGATGTACTGTAACTGGTATTAGTTTCAACAAGCATACAAATGCCCACATTGTTAGAGCTGCACAGGAAGGTATCGTGTTCAGTTTCTGTTATGGAATGGAGATAATGCAGCAGATGGGTATGAACATCAAGAAAATACATGCAGGAAAAGCCAATATGTTCCTGAGTGACATTTTCAGACAGACACTGGCTGGAGTAAGCGGAGCGACCATTGAACTTTATGATACTGACGGTAGTGTCGGGGCTGCAAAAGGCGCTGGTATTGGTGTTGGTATTTACAAGGACAACAATGAGGCATTCGCCACTCTTGACAAACTTATGGTTATTGAGCCTGACGAGACGAAACGTGCAGAATATCTGCATGCTTATTCAGAATGGAAGAGTCAGCTGAATAAACTAATGTAAAATAAAAATGAAGAATGAAGAATGAAGAATCGGCTGCGTAACCTGCGTTACTCATCATTCTTCATTCTTCACTCTTCATTCTTTATTCTTTATTCTTCACTCTTCATTTACATACCAGTCAAATAGTTTTTGTACACCTTCTTCAATATCAATCTTGTGTGTCCATCCCAAAGAATGAAGCTTTTGAACATCAATTAGTTTGCGTGGTGTACCATCTGGTTTTGACGAATCGAATTCTACTGTTCCTTCAAATCCGACTGTTTGGGTTATG
>JALFCG010000040.1 GCA_022771265.1 Prevotella sp. | reverse complement strand
TATCGTTAATTTTGCAGACGAAAACAAAAAACGAAATAAGTATTAATTAATTTTTTCAATAACTAACGCATGTTCCAAAATCAAAGAGACATGAGACAACAACAACCAACTATGAGAAGGACAGTCGCACTGTTCCTCTTGCTGTTCTCGATGTGCATCGGAGCCTTCGCCCAACAAGGCATTGAGATTTCCGGTAAGCTGACAGACTCGGCAGGAGAAGAACTCATCGGCGCATCTGTCTTTGTAAAAGGCAACACTGCCACAGGTACAGTGTCTGACCTAAGTGGAGATTTCAAGCTCACAGTCCCTTCAGAGAACTCTGTCGTCGTATTCTCTTACGTCGGCATGGTGACCAAGGAAATGAAGGTGGGCAAGAATCGAGTTTTTAACATCACCCTCTCTGAGGACAACCAACTCAACGAAGTAATCGTAGTTGGTTACGGCCAGCAGAAGAAGGCCTCCGTCGTGGGAGCCATCACCCAGACCACAGGAAAGGTGCTTGAACGTGCCGGAGGTGTATCCGACATCGGTTCAGCATTGGCAGGTAACCTTCCGGGTGTCATCACCACATCGTCATCAGGTATGCCTGGTGAGGAAGACCCGAAAATCGTCATCCGTGGTGTCAGTTCCTGGAACTCTTCTGACCCTCTTGTACTCGTCGATGGTATCGAGCGTCCAATGTCAAGTGTTGACATCCATTCCGTACAGAGCATCTCCGTGCTCAAGGACGCTTCCGCCACTGCCGTCTATGGTGTGAAAGGTGCCAACGGTGTAATCCTCATCACCACAAAGCGTGGTACTGAAGGCAAGGCAAAGATTTCGGCAAGCGCAAGCTCTGCCATAAAATTAGTGTCAAAGCTGCCTCAAACCTACGGATCTGCCGACGCTCTTTACTATGTCAACCAGGCCGTAAGACACGAGCTTGGCCTTCAGCCATCAAGCTGGGGCGACATAAGGTCAATGGAATTCATCAACAACTACAACGCTCCCGCAGGCAGCATTGACCCTGAGACAGGCATGTTGATGAGCGAGCGCTATCCCGACGTTGACTGGCAGGACGAGCTGTTCAAGGACTACGCCATGTCTTACAACGCAAACGTAAACATCGCCGGTGGTACGAAGAACGTCAAGTACTATGCAGCTATCGACTACCAGCACGAGGGCGACCTCTTCCGCGAGTGGGACAACAACCGCGGATATCAGGGCGGTTACGGTTTCAACCGCATCAACGTGCGTTCAAACCTCGACTTCCAGCTCACGAAGACCACATTATTAAAGGCAAACATCGCTGGTAACCACGGAGTGAAGAACTCTCCTTGGACCTTGCAGAGCGCTTGGCACGAGACTCAGCTCTGGCAAGCAGCCTACTCTGCTCCACACGATGCCTTCGTGCCTCGCTACAGCGACGGCATATGGGGATATTTTGAAAAGGACACACAGGGTGCGCCAAACTCAGTGACCAACCTCGCTCTTGGAGGTGCCATGCAGACTACAACTACACGCATCAATACCGACTTCACCCTCGAGCAGGATCTCTCGTTCATCACCAAGGGTCTGAAGTTCTCGGCCCTCGTTTCTTGGGACAACGTGTTCGTTGAGAAGGAGCGTGGTGTCAACGACCTTTACCACTCTGCACAGTATAAGTATGTGAACCCATTGACAGGTGAGGTAAGTTACGCCGAGAAACCTGCCGGCAACAACAACTTCGACTTTGTTGAGACAATAGCATGGAGCACTGCCGGAGGTACTCTTGACAACAACCAGACTCAGCGTAACCTCTTCTACCAGGCACAGCTCTTCTGGGGACGCAAGTTCGGCAAGCACGACGTGAGCGCCATGGGTGTGTTCAACCGTTCTGAACGAGCTACCGGTTCGCAGTTCACCAACTATCGTGAGGACTGGGCATTCCGTGCCACCTACAACTACGACGACCGTTACCTCTTTGAATATAACGGTGCTTACAACGGTTCGGAGAAGTTCTCTCCAGAAAACCGTTTCGCTTTCTTCAACTCTGGCGCCATCGGCTGGAATCTCTCTAACGAGAAGTGGTTCAAGCCTGTTGCTGAAACAAAACTCTTCGGACGCAACCTTATTGACGTGCTGAAGTTCCGTTACTCTTACGGTGAAATCGGTGAGGACAACGTGTGGGAACGCTGGCTCTACCAGACCACATGGGCTTACGGCGGTGTCACAAAGCTTGACTCAAGCGACGGTCGCAACAACTCCATCTACACCTGGTATAAGGAAGCAAAGGTAGGTAATCCCGACATCCACTGGGAAAAGGCTATCAAGCAGAACTTCGGTATTGACTACGCCTTCCTCAACGGTATCATTGCAGGTACATTCGAGTTCTTCCACGAGAAGCGTTCAGACATCATGATTGCAGGTTCAAGCCGCTCGGTGCCTTTCTATTTCGGTGCATCTGCTCCTTACATGAACAAGGGTAGGACGAAGACCACTGGTTATGAGTTGGAACTTCGCTTGAAGTACGACTTTGCCAACGGCATCCACGCTTATGCCAACATGAACATGACCCATGCAAAGAACATCGTGCTCGAGCATGACGACGCTGAGTTGCTGCCAGCTTACCAGAAAAACGCAGGTTATGCCATCGGTCAGGCAAAGAGCTATCTCGACAACGGCATCGCACAGAGCTGGGACGACGTGATCGCCATGACCACCCACAACAGCAACGACAACCAGAAGCTTCCTGGCCAGTACATCATCACCGACTTCAACGGCGACGGTGTCATCGACCAGAACGACTCAGCTCCATACGGATTCACTGGCACACCACAGAACACCTACAATGCCACCATCGGTATCGACTACAAGGGCTTCAGCATCTACGCACAGTTCTATGGAGTGACCAACGTCAGCCGCTATGTGGCATTCAATTCCCTGCCAAAGCCATACCTCCACACAGTATTCCAGGAGGGCGCTTACTGGTCACCGTCAACTCCCGACGGCATTCCTTCACTTCGCATGAACACCACTCCAGCTTACTATGAGGGCACCCGCTTCCTCTTCGACGGTTCATACTGCCGTCTGAAGAACCTGGAAGTTGCCTACACCTGGAACGGCGGATGGATTAAGAGCCTTGGCCTCAACATGCTGAAGGTATTCGTTAATGGTAACAACCTCTTCCTCTGGACTGATATGCCTGACGACCGCGAAAGCAACTTCGCCGGTACTGGTCTTGCTTCACAGGGTGCTTACCCGACCATGAAGCGTTTCAACGTCGGCTTCAAGTTTGAGTTGTAAATATAAAACATTATTAATAATAATATGATAAAAATATTTTCAAAATATAAGTCTGTCGCTGTTTCATTGGCTTTGGGACTGTCGCTGACAATGGCAACAAGCTGTACAGACTATCTTGACAAGGCACCAGAGTCAGACGTGTCGGCTGAGGATGCCTTCAAGAATTTCACGAGTTTCCAGGGTTATACCGAGGAACTTTACCTCTGTATGCCTGACTTCTGCCGAGGATATTGGACTACCTCCTGGAACTGGGGTGAGGACGACATCATGGCAGTGGGTATCAACTACCACATGAGCTACAAGGTTGACCAGGGTGACTTCTGGGGATGGCAGCAGGAATTTGACGGATGGGGCTCTGGCTTCATGGATGCAGGTAACACTTTTGACCCTAATGACCGATTTAAGCGCTCACTATGGAAAGGTGCATGGTACGGCATCCGCAAGTGTAACATCGGTCTCGAGAACATGGAGCTGATGACTGCCGCATCTACAGAAGAGAGAAACACCGTAAAGGGTCAGCTGCTCTTCTTCCGCGGATGGTTCCACTTCATGCTGATGCAGTATTTCGGAGGACTTCCTTACCTCGATTCAGCAGTCGCTCCCGACCAGCCGATGACTCTCCCACGCGAGACCTATCAGGCTTGTGCCGACAAGGCTGCCAAGGACTTCCGCGAAGCTGCCGACCTCCTGCCCGTTGACTGGGACAAGTCGCCTGTGGGCAGAAACACCCTTGGCAAGAACGGATTCCGCATCAACAAGATCACTGCCCTCGCCTATCTCGGCAAGAACTATCTCTGGGCTGCTTCGCCTCTGATGAAGAACATCGACGAGAAGATGAACGTTCTCAACCCGAATGCAAGCACCTACGAGTACGACACCGACTACGCAAAGAAAGCTGCCGATGCATTTGGTGAATTGCTCTCACTGGTCGAGTCAGGAAGCACTCAGTATAAGCTGGTTGACTTCTCAGAGTATTCCGACCTGTTCTACACATGGAACAAGAACATGCTCCCTCCAGGTTCAACAGAGTCAATACTCCGCGCCATCGCTCACGACGCATGGCAGAACTCCCAGTTCGGTGTGTTCACAGAATTCGGCGGACAGATTCTTACTGGTGGTATGGCATTCTCACAGCCTACAGCCAACTATGTCAACTACTACGGTATGGCTAACGGCTTGCCACTTAACGACCCCGAGTCAGGCTTCGACAAGAACCACCCATGGAAAGACCGCGACCCGCGTTTCTATCATGACATCGTGTATGACGGAGTCAAGGTCGTGGAAGGAACCATCAATCCTGAGTCAAACCGATATGCCAACATGTACACAGGCGGCTCCTACCGCGACGACATCAACGAAAGCCGCACCGGTTACTTCCTCTACAAGTTCATCCCGATGCTCGCCAACAACTACGACATGGGTGATACCTTCAACAAGCTTTACATCGACGTTCCATATCTGCGCCTTGCCGACTGCTACCTGATGTATGCCGAGGCATGTGCCGCAATGGGTGGTGCCAGCTCGAAGTCAACCAACTGCTCTCTCACCGCCCTTGATGCAGTCAACAAGATTCGACAGCGTGCAGGAGTAGCCGACGTGGCTGCGAAGTTCACTGCCGACAAGAGCAAGTTCATGGACGAGGTTCGCCGCGAACGTGCCGTAGAGCTCTCGTTCGAGGGACACCGCTTCAACGACCTCCGTCGCTGGCTTCTCCTCGACAAGGCACCTTACAACATCAAGACCTCACAGGAGTTCGTGCGTGCAGGTGCTTTCGACCCCAAGAATCCGAAAGACACCGAAGTGTCAGGCTTCACCGAGAAGGTCATCCTCACACGTAACTTCACTCAGAAGCACTGGTGGCTGCCACTGAAGAAGAAGGACACAAGCATCTATCCCGAGATGTTCCAGAATCCTGGTTGGTAATAGCGTGAATAAAGTATAAAGACAAAAAGAAAAAGAAGAAAAAAATTATGAACAACATAATTTCAAAATATAAAGGAATTCTTCCGCTTTCGCTCTTCGCCCTGTTCGCACAAGGCGTGACGGCACAGGAAGCTGCGGAACCCAAGGCCGACACCATCAACGTGGCTTTCCGTCAGACCGATGCCCGCGACGTAATCGTGCCTGTCAGCAGCGTGAACGTGAACGAGCTGATGAAGAAGAACTATTCCACCTACAGCCTTGACAACATGCAGGCGTTGACAGCAGGCTACAACGGTCAACTGTGGAATCAGGGCGACGTGCTCGTGCTCATCGACGGAGTGCCTCGCGACGCCAACAATGTACTCCCCACCGAAATCGAGGACATCACCTTCATGAAAGGTGCCTCGGCTGTGGTGCTCTACGGTAGCCGTGCATCGAAAGGTGTAATCCTCATCACCACCAAGCGTGGAACTGAGTCGCCCCTGAAGGTAACGGCAAGAGCCGACTACCAGATGGCAGTGGCAAAGGCTTATCCTACATACCTCGACGGAGCTCAGTATATGACCCTCTACAACCAGGCACTTGCCAACGACGGTCTTAAGCCAAAATATACCGACGAGGACATCTACAACACTGCGATAGGTTTGAACCCCTTCCGCTATCCTAACCAGAAGTTCTACACTTCCGACTACCTGAACAAGACCAAGTCGCGCTACGACGTGACAGCCGAGTTCCAGGGCGGAGGAAAGTTCGCGAAGTTCTACACCAACGTCAGCTACTATCGCGAGGGCGACTTCATCAGCTTTGGCGAGGGAAAGAACAACTACACCGACCGTCTGAACGTTCGCGGTAACATCGACCTTACTCTCTCCGACTGGGCTTCAGGTTGGGTGAACGCCAATGCAACCTATTACAACCAGCACGGTTCGAACTCCAAGTTCTGGGATGCCGCTTCCAAGCTGCGTCCAAACCGTGTGGCACCGTTCATTCCTGTTTCCTACATCGACGAGATGGACGCTGCTTCGCTCGCCCTCATCTCCAATGCAAGAAACGTCATCACCAATCCTGCAGGACTACCTGCCGGCGACTATTTCCTCGGAGCTACTCAGGAAGACCAGACCAACGCCTTTGCAGACATGTATGCTGCCGGCTACAACACTTGGACAAGCCGACAGATGCAGTTCGACGCTGGTGTGAAGCTCGACCTGAAGTCAATACTCCAAGGCTTGACCTTCAAGACAATGTTTGCCGTTGACTATGCTACCTCTTACTCAACATCGCTCAACGACAAGTATTCTACGTTCGGTGTCAACTGGACACAGGCTGATGGTAAAGACGTTATCGGCTCGCTGACACAGTTCGGTAAGGACGAGCACACGGGAACCCTCAACTCAAGCAACTCTGCCGAGAAGCAGACACTGGCTTGGACAGGACAGTTCGATTACGTGAGCTCATTCGGCGACCACAACATCCACGCCACTCTCGTTGCCAACGGCTATCAGCAGACCATCAGCGGCGAGTATCACAAGGTGAGCAACGCCAACCTCGGTCTGCAGGTATCATACAACCTTGCACACAAGTATTACGTTGACCTGGCTGCCAACGCCATTCACTCGGCAAAGCTCGCAGAAGGCCATCGTCAGGCAATCTCACCTTCTGTGACCCTTGGCTGGCGCCTGACAGAGGAAGAGTTCATGAAGGACGTGGACTGGCTCGACGATCTTCGTCTGACCGCCGGTTACACCGTGCTCAACCAGGACCTCGACATCTCTGAATACTACATGTACAAGAACATCTTCACCGCTACAGGTACATGGTGGGGATGGTCAGACTCCAACAACTCTATCCAGACATCCGACTCACAGCGTGGTGGTAACGACGAACTGACTTTCATCAAGCGTAAGGAGTTCAGTGTCGGACTCAACGGAGCGTTGCTCGGCAACAGGCTGACCTTTGCCGTCAACTACTTCAACACCGTTACCGATGGTTTGCTTGCCCGCCCTGACTACATCTATCCAAGTTATATGAGTACAGGTTGGCCAGTGTCAACATTCGTGCCATACGTCAACTACGGCAAGAACCGCCGCCAGGGTGTCGATTTCGCATTGGGCTACAACGAGAAGATGGGCGAGCTGGAACTTGGAGCACAGCTCTTCGGACAGACAACAACATCGAAGAACCTGCGCGTGGCTGAAAACGTGGAGTGGGACTACCTGCGTACAGAAGGCAAGCAGACCGATGCCCTCTGGGGACTGCAGTGTCTCGGATACTACAACTCTCAGGACGAGATCGACAACGCTGAGGCAAAGAGCTCTTACGGCGACGTAAAGCCCGGCGACCTGAAGTATAAGGATCAGAACGGCGACGGAGTCATCGACTCTAAGGACCGCGTGGTTCTCGGCCGCTGGAGCGCAAAGTTCACCGGTGGTTTCAACCTCACCCTCAAGTACAAAAACTTCACACTGTTCACAATGCTCACAGGACAGTTCAGAGGAAACGCGCTTAAGAACGACTCTTACAACCAAGTATATGGCGAGCGTAAGTACAGCGACGTGGTGCTTGGTGCATGGACTCAGCAGAAGTATGAGAACGGAGAGGCTATCACCTATCCGCGTCTGACAACCCAAAGTTCAGACAACAACTTCACCACATCCGACTACTGGATGTACTCCACCGACCGCATCGACCTCCAACGTGTCCAGCTCACCTACGACTTCAAGAAGTCACTCTTCGGCGACAAGAGCATTGTCAAGGGTCTGCAGGTCTATGCTAACGGCAACAGCCTCCTTACCATTGCAGGCGAGCGTAAGCAGATGGAGCGCAACGTAGGCTCGTCGCCACAGACACGCAGCTTCACTCTCGGTGCTAAGGTTGAATTCTAATCAGAGATAAAAGAAAAAGAAAAGAACAAAAGTTATGAACAACATAATTTCAAAATACAAGTTTGGGACATTGGCTCTCGGATTGTCACTCACAGTGGGACTGACAAGCTGTGACGACCTCTTCGAGCCAGCCATCGAAAACCACCTGGGCTTCGAGTATATGTACGACCATCCTGACTATGCCGACGGCGTACTTGGAAATGCCTATACTCGTCTGCCTAACGGTTCCTATTCATTCAACGACGTGGCTACCGACGATGCAGTGTCAAACGACCCTACCAACAATTATCGTAAGATGACCGCCGTCGATAACTGGACGTCTAACAACAACCCGGTACAGACATGGCAAAACTGCCGCGCCGCAATACAGTACATCAACCTCTTCCTCGACAACGTTGACAAGGTGAACTGGAACGACGACGAGACAGTGCGCGCCATGTACCACCAGCGCTACGTAGGCGAGGCAAAGGGACTCCGCGCCTTGTTCATGTACTACTTGCTGCGTGCCCACGGAGGCTACGACAGCAACGGCACACTGCTTGGAGTGCCTAACCTCTTGGAGGCTACAACAGTGAACTCTGACTTCAACTCACTTGAGGTGAGAGCCACTTTCGCCGACTGCATGAAACAGCTCATCGAGGATGCTGAAGAGGCTGTACGTGTTCTCCCATTGGACTACAAGGACACTGAGAAAGACAATGAGACAGTGAACTGCTTCGGCAAGACCTACACTGTCAACAAGACTACCTACAACCGTGTTCTCGGTACGAACTTCGCCGGCCGCTTCTGCGGCCGCTATGCCCGCGCCCTTCTTGCACAGGCAACGCTGATGGCTGCCTCTCCGGCTTTCGCCAACGGCAGCGGCATCACCTACGAGCAGGCTGCAAAGTACGCCAAGGAAGTGCTTGACCTCAACGGTGGTATCGCCGGACTCGACGCCAACGGACTTGAATGGTATGCTGACGCGAACATGAAGAACCTGTCGGCCGCAGAGTGCCCGAAAGAAGTGATGTGGAGAACTGAGAAATCGACCAACAACACTCTTGAGGCAGAGTACTATCCACCTTCAATCTATGGACGCGGACGCATCAACCCGACACAGAACCTCGTTGACGCATTCCCGGCAGCCAATGGTTATCCTATCACCGACGCACGAAGCGGCTATGACCCAAGCAATCCTTACGCCGACCGTGACCCACGTCTGGAGAAGTACATCATCTTCAACGGTCAGAAAGCCGGTTCCGGAAACACTGTCATCAACACACAGGCTGACAACTCGTCAAATCTTGACGGTCTGAACAAGGACGTATCGAAATCGACACGTACCGGCTACTACATGAAGAAGCTCCTTCGTCAGGACATCAACCTAGACCCGACAGTCAACAGCACACAGCTGCACTACACTGCACGCATCCGCTACACTGAGCTTTACCTCGACTACGCAGAGGCAGCGAACGAGGCTTACGGTCCTACCGGCGGCAACGGCTATTCAGCCTACGACGTAATCAAGGCTATCCGCAACCGTGCTGGCATCTCCGACATCAACGGTGAGGACGGTTATCTTGAGAGCATCAAGAACGACAAGGAGAAGATGCGCGAGCTCATCCGCAACGAGCGCCGCATTGAGCTCTGCTTCGAGGGCTTCCGCTTCTGGGACCTCCGTCGCTGGAAGGCTGACATCAAGCAGGAGGCTAAGGGCGTTAGCATCACCTCCGATGGTGCCGGCAAGAAATATGAATACATCTCAGTGGAATCGCGTAACTACAAGGACAACGGCTACTACGGTCCGGTGCCTTACGAGCAGATTCTCAATTTCCCGTCTCTCGTTCAGAATGCGGGCTGGTAATAAAAATCAATTGCAAATAAAATAGAATAGTAACAATATGAATATGACATTCAGAAAAATAGGAATCGCAGTAACAGGACTTGCACTTTCCATTGGACTGACAACCTCTTGCTCCAATGGGGACTGGGAGGAAAATCTTCCCGGAGGCATTGGCCAAGGCGGTAACAACGGCAAAACTTCTGTGTATTTTTCAATGCAGGCGCCTATACGTACCATTACCCTCGGTAATGACGACGATGCCGTAAACACCGATGACAACGCCCATCAGTTCAAGCTTCAGGCTACCATCGGCGGATTATACAAGAACGAGATTGACCGTAAGATAAGCTACCAGATAGACCCTTCGCTGCTTGACGACAACAGCGGCATGGAGGTTCTGCCTTCATCTTACTACACTCTTGAGGACGCAAGCACGCTGACCATTCCTTCGGGAAGCGTAATCGGCGGCACAACAGTGAAACTCACCGATGCGTTCTTCAACGACCCAAAGGCTGCCACGACACACTATGTGCTCCCTGTACGCCTTCTGTCGTCACAGACCGGTGACTCTATCCTTGAAGACAAGAACTACCAGCTGCTTTGCGTAAAGTACAAGAACCAATACACTGGTTTGTACTGCAAGACCGGCACTTCATCTGTCAAGAACTACAAGACCATCAGCCACCAGAACTCTGACGACCTCGACGTTGTCTCTTCTGTTGACATCAACACCTGCCAACTCACATACTCCTTCCCCGTTAAGGAATTGAGAGACAGGGACGGCAAGTGGGAGGAAGTGGAAACGACACAGAGCGTGACCATCAACCTCGCCTTCAGTGCCGACGGCAACTGCCAGGTTCTCCAGAACGGCAAGACCATCGGTACGGGTAAGTTCACTCCACGTGGCATACAGGACTTCAGCGATTCAAACCGCATGGCTGACTGCCTGAAAATCAAGTTTGCCGCATCAATAGTGACCAATGCCGGCGATGCCGCTCACGAGAAGACATGGACCATCGACTGCGACTACGTAATGTCGATGATGTCACGTAACAACAAGCTCGAGTCTTGGAAATAATTTCGTAACGTAATCAACGAACAAGAATTATTATTATGAAAATAAACAAATTTTATATTCCTGCACTGCTCAGTCCACTAATGATGGTGGGCTGCGCAGATTGGGACGACTGGAGCTACAACGTGGAGAAGCCTCAGACTATCGCACAGTATGAGTATCTCAATGACTACGCTCCAATGAAGGAGAACCTCGACCGCAGTGCTCATCCGAACTTCAAGGTCGGTGCAGCCCTCTCTGTTGACGAGTTCAACGGTAAAGGTAGTCTCTTCCGCCTTGCCTCACGCAACTTCGACGAGATTGTAGCCGGAAACGCTATGAAGATGGCTTCTTGCGTCAACGACCAAGGAGAAATGGACTTCAGCAAGGTGTCTTCTTTCGTTCAGGCTTCTGAAGACGCTAACCTCTCCATCTATGGCCACACTCTCGCATGGCACGAGCAGCAGCCGGTGAAGTGGCTCAACAAGCTCATTGCCGACAAGGAACTGGACATCGATCCCAACCAAAAGATAGAGCGCGAAGTGAAAACCCAAAGCTTCGAAGGACTCACAAAATTCCCGTTCTTTGTAATGGGGTACGAGCCCGAGATTATCAACGGCATCCTCACCAGCTATATTCCTGACGGATGGCACCAGTACTTCGTAATTGACGGCCTTAGCGGTCTTGAGGAAGGTCAAACTTATAAGGTTTCCGCCATGATACGTGCAAGCA
>JALFCG010000058.1 GCA_022771265.1 Prevotella sp. | reverse complement strand
TTTTAACCAAATACGATAGAGCGGGTCAACAAAAGTCAAAACGCCCTTGTCGTTGTCAAGTATGTCGCGTTTTACTAATGCGAGTTTGTTTTTTGTTATCGTGTTTGGATTGCCGAGAGAATATCTGCGCTTAACATCATCAGACGACAGTTTTGTCTCACCGTTACTGATAGCTTTAAGCATTTCAATTTGGCTAAACGAAAGATTCTCTGTGTCATTCTGAAACATAGGTGTGTTTATGTTTATAGTCTGCCTTAATCCTCTACTGAATGATTCCTCGTTCACTTCGGTTGCCGTATAACTCCAAATAAAATAACACACCTGCTGCAAATACCAAGAATGACACTCTACAATGTCACATATTCTTGATGCATATTCTTCAGAACATTTCTTGCCCGTTTTCTCAAACGACGAGGTGATGAATGGAATCCAGTCTTCCTTGGCTATTTTGCCCATAAAGATAACCTGTCCGAAACGATAAAAAGGACTGTTGGAATTATTGAATATCTCAAGCATCATAGTCCTTTTGCTTCCGTAGAAACAATACGATACGTGTTCCTGCTGTTGCCATGCAGAACGCATTTTCCCCTCCATGTCCTTATATTGCGGCAAATTGGCGAGTTGTTGGAATTCATCTATGCATACAATTATATGAATCCCCTTCTCTTTACCCAACAATTCCGGGAGCTGCAAAATCGTGTTTTTGTCGTTCTCCCTCGGTACATAACGCAGGTCGAAAGCCAGAAAGTCGGTCACCTGATCATTCACAACTATCTGTGGCACCACACCTGTAAGCCATTTCTTTGCATCACTTATCCAACGTTCAATCTTGGTGGAGGTACAAGAAATGACATGACTTGCAAAAACCCGATAAAACTCCTCTTCCGAAGCTATACTGAAAGCATCTATATAACAAACCCTAACCGATTTGTCTTCAGCTTGCAATTCGTCCATAGACATTTTTACCAACGACGACTTGCCCCATCTTCTTGGCGAAACAAGCATGGTGTTAATATGCGAGGAAAGCAGTTGCTTCAGCAATGCCCTGTCTTCCACGCGGTCTATAAAATTATCCTTTGTGGCAAGAGTGCCAAACTGGAATGGTGACTTTATTAGTCCTGCCATATCAAAATTTATATATATGTCATTATCTGGATGCAAATATACAAAAAGTTACCCAAGGGTAATTTACCCTAAGGTAACTTTTATGTATTATTAACTTAAGTTCCATTACTTCCGAAAGTTGAGACGATAGCTTATGCTGTTATTAAAGATAACTTATGTTTCGCCGACTGTCAACTTACGACAGTCGCCTGTCATAACCGTGGCAGTCTCGCAAGAGACGTTACGCTAAATCGCGACTGTAGTCTCTTCCGCGTCGTATATAAGCCAGCTCCGCTGACACTCTACACCCTACATTATTTGTATCTTAGTCGCTGATAATCTGCAATTTGCATAATGTAGGGTGCCTTCCAACCCTACATTCATTCTACATTCACCCTACATTCATGCGGAAAGCGTCTCCACGATGGCGTATTGCATATATGTATTTTTCCATGCAACCTTGATAGGCACGAGATGATGAAACCATGTGGAGAGATGCTTACCGCCACAGTCAAGCCAACGAAACCAAAGACCGCATTTCCATATACTCTGATCTTGGTGACAAAGATACGAATAATTCCCAAAATCCGTATTGAAAAACAGAGAAATATTCCCCAAATCGGTACCGAAAACAATAAATTCTACAAGTCGTCTATTCTCACCTTGTTTTGCTCAATGTTCCATTATTCGTTGTGAGCCACACCATAGGTTGTGGGCTTTCCTTACTATCCAGTAATCTATATGCGAAGCTTGAGTAATTATTATTTGCCTACGTCCTTTCAAGCGATTCGGCTTTTCTTTTATGACATTATTTTAGCCATTAAAAAATCGGATGCAAATTTTTCAATTTTAATATGCGAAAACTGGAGATGATTAACATCTTTTTAACCTTAATGCCATGCCAAGCCGATTCAATTAATCTAACTTAACAAAAGTGTTTGTCTCGTGTTATATCGGCTTTTTTATAAAATAAAGAGAGGCAGAAGGACTGCCTCTCTTTATTATTGTGTGGTGTGAAATCATGTTTTGCAGCATGTTTTATTTCCTTTTGAGAAGGTTCAGGGGGTCGCGTGGGGAGAGGACATCGGAGGTCTTCTCGGTGTATTGCTTCAGCTGGACTGTCGCGGTGCCGCGAATGTCGTTGATGTTGGAGGCGACGCTGAGGGTGTATTTGCCTGGAGCTACGAGCCACTGGCTGTTCTGCTCGTCGTAAGAGGCGAGGTCGCGGATGGGGATGTTCATCTTCAGCGTCTCGCTCTCGCCAGGCTTGAGCGAGTGAGTCTTGGCAAACGACTTCAGTTCCTTGGCTGGCTTCTCCAGTCCTGCCTCAGGTGCGGCGACATATATCTGTACTACTTCTTTACCTTCCATAGAACCGATGTTTTTGACTGAAACACTTATCTCCACGTTGTCGCCAGCGACTTTTGCCACAGGCTTAGTGTAGGAGAAAGATGTATAGCTGAGACCGAAGCCGAAAGGATAGGCTACGGGCTTGCCGAAGGTGTCGAAATAGCGGTAGCCTACGTAGATGTCCTCCTCGTGGTTGGTGTAGTCGAAGCCTTTCATCGGTGAGCCCCAGCCTTTCATTTCGCGGTAGGAGTAGAGCGAGAGCTCGTCCTGCGGGAAGTTGGCTGTGGAAGGATGGTCGAAGGCTGTAACAGGCCATGTCATGGTGAGCTTGCCTGATGGACACACCTTTCCGGTGAGAATGTCAGCCACAGTGTTGCCGCCTTCCTCGCCCGGCTGCCATGCCATGAGTATGGCATCGACACGGTCGCGCCACGACACTGTCTCGACCACTGAACCTGAGTTGAGGATTACGATTACCGGTTTTCCTGCCAGACGGAAAGCGTCGCTGACGCGGAATATCATGTCGCGTTCAAGGTCGGTGAGGTTGAACTCATTCTTAATGTCGCGGTCCATTCCTTCACCAGCCTGACGACCGATAGTGATGATGGCAGCGTCGGCCTCGGGACAGGTCTCGTTGATGCAGCGTTGCGAGATTTCTATCTCTGGCAGTTTCACCTTTCCGAACTGTGGCATCTGGAACCACTTGGTTGTCTCGCGGTCAGCTTCGAACTTCACACGGGCATACTCAACATACTTCTGATAGATGTCGGTGAGCGTCTTTGTCGTCGAGATGCCAGCATTTTTCAGGCCTTTCACCATGTCGATGACGTAAGGCACGTTGACATTGCCCGATCCGCATCCACAGTGGAGGAAGTCGTAGGAGTTGACACCAAATAGCGCCACCTTATTAATATTGTGCATCGGCAGGACACCGGAGTTCTTCAGCAGTACCATGCCTTCTGCAGCAGACTGTCGTGTCACTTGTGCGTGAGCTTTCAGGTCTGGTTTGTTAGTGAAAGCCACTCCGTTCATCTTTGGCGAGCGCACGCAAAGCTCGAGTATTCGGCGCACACAAATGTCCATGTCGCTCTCCTTCAGCTTTCCTGATTTCACACTGTTTATTATGTCCTCAATCTGGTTTTCATATCCTGGCTCCATCAGGTCGTTGCCAGCATGAACCTGTGCGGCGGTGTTGCGCAGGCCGGTCCAGTCGGTCATGACCATACCGCGGAACCCCCAGTCATGGCGCAGGATGTCGGTGAGAAGTGCATAGCTCTCCTGTGCATACTCTCCATTGATCTTGTTGTATGATGACATGACGGTCCAAGGGTCGCTCTCGCGGATGGCAATCTCGAATCCGCGCAGATAGAGCTCGCGCAGGGCTCGCTTAGAAAGTCGCTCGTCCACACGCGTACGGTCGGTCTCTTGTGAGTTTACGGCAAAGTGCTTTATGCTTGTTCCTACTCCTTGGCTTTGCACTCCACAGATGTAAGCAGCTGCAATGCGGCCAGTGAGCAGTGGGTCTTCTGAATAATACTCAAAGTTACGTCCGCAGAGAGGGTTGCGATGCAGGTTCACTCCAGGACCAAGTATCACGTCAACGCCATATTCGCGCGTCTCGTTGCCTATGGCTCGTCCAACTTCTTCCACGAGCCGAGTGTTCCAGGTTGACGCGAGTGTTGAGCCGACAGGAAATCCTGTAGCGTAGTAAGTATTGTTGTCGCCTTCTCTTAGTGGGTCGATGCGCACTCCTGCAGGTCCGTCGGCGAGTACGAGCATAGGTATGCCGAGTCGTGGAATGGCGGCAGTAACACCAGCGGCTCCGGGCACGAGTTTTTTTGTTTGTCCGACCATAGCTCCGCTTCCAGCATCGCTTTGGTTGGTAGCCCCGACGAGTAGAGTGGCTTTTTCTTCAAGCGTCATGGCTTTTAGTACTTGGTCGATGTTGTCGGCATTTAACTGTGGTGGTTGTTGTGCCGCTACAGTCATTGTGATTCCTGCGGCCAAGGTCAGTAATGTGGTTTTGATATTCATATGAAATGAGATTAAAGTTGTTGTTACGTTGTTTGTGTGTGCAAAGATAGACAAAAAAACGTATATATCAAATAAAAGAATAAAAAAAAGGGCGTTAATCGACAATAATGTCTCTTAACTCCCCTTCTGTCGTGGTTTTATGATATTGTTTTTGTGTGTGGGTGGTCAAAATTACACGAGGTGTGCGATGAGGTCTTCGCGGTCGCCTTCGAGCATGTCGATGACCGGAATCTCTATCATGGTGTAGCAACCTGGCTGCAGGCGCATGGTTGCGCGGGCAACGTTGACGAGCACCTGGCCGGTGAGGGCTGGGTTGTTGATGCTCATGTTGAACTCCAGGCGCTGGTTCTGGGTCTGTCCGCTGACTCCTTTGCGCACGAGGTTCACTCCATGCCCCATGTCGCGAACGTCGTCGACCGAAGCCACTTGGAACACGTGGGTTTCGTCGTTGGCGAAATATGGGTCTGCCTTGATGGCTTTCGTGACGTCTTCGAGCTTGTAGCCCTCTTCGAGTTCAACGTAAACCATGCGTCGGTGGATTCCTTCTCCGAGAGGTATAGTCATGGAGAGTGCGTTTTTCACGCCTTCCTTTGAGCGCACGCAAACAGAGTGTCCCATCGACATGCCTGGGCCGAAGTTGGTGTAGCTCAGACCTTTAGGAGCGAGACTCTGCATGAGAGTGCGTACCACGGAGTCAGAACCTGGGTCCCAGCCGGCTGCTATGACCGACACGGTGTTGGTCTCCTTGTTGATTGGCATGAGTTCGCGACGGTAGTCAAGAATGCTGGTGTGGATGTCGAAACTGTCAACGGTGTTGATGCCGAGTGGCAGGATGTCCTTTGCGAATTCTGGGCAGGAACGTGTCGGTGCGGCGAGTATGGCGACGTCAACGTCCTTCAGTTCGCGAATGTTCTTTACCACTTCATACTGTGCCAGTTCGACTGGCTTGTTTTCAGCACCATTACGTCTAACGATGCCAGCTATTTCAAAGTCACCTGCAGCTTCGAGAGCTTGCACGGTGTATTTCCCGATGTTGCCGTAGCCTACTACGGCTGCTCTGATTTTTTTCATTTCTTTTATTGTTGCTTGTTTGTCATTCATTTCTTTTCGGTTGCAAAATTACTGTTTTTTCGTGAAATATCTGTCAATTTGGAATAAAAAAATAATATTTTGCCACGATTTTGTTGAATTGTTATTTTTATTATGCCTTAAAACAATAATCCGTAAGCAAAAACGTTTTAATTAATGTGGAATTAATAATTTGAACATACTGACATGATTGACTATATAAAAGGTGAACTTGCCGAGTTGACACCGGCAATGGCTGTGGTTGAAGCTGCGGGAGTGGGATATGCAATGAACATTTCGCTCAACAGTTATACTGCCATACAGGGAAAGAAAGAGGTGAAACTGTACGCTTACGAGTCGATAAGAGAGGATGCGCACGTGCTGTTCGGGTTTGCGTCGAAAAAAGAACGCGAGATGTTCCTGTTGCTCATCACCGTGTCGGGAGTAGGTCCCAACACGGCAAGGATGGTGCTGTCGTCGATGAGTCCTGCTGAACTGTGCAACAGCATCTCGACAGGCAACGAGCGGATGATCAAGACCATCAAAGGCATAGGCCTGAAGACCGCCCAGCGCATCATCGTTGACCTGCGCGACAAGATTGTGAGTCTTGGCATTGCCGACGAGATACCTGCGGGAGGCTCTATCGACCATCCTGTTGACAACATGGTGAAGGACGAGGCCGTCAGTGCGTTGACGATGCTCGGCTTCTCACCTGCCCCGTCGCAGAAGGTTGTGCTGCAGATATTGAAGGACAACCCGACCGCTCCTGTCGAGCAGGTGATAAAGATGGCGTTGAAGATAATTAAATAAGGAACTTCAACTCAGCTTCGAGCATCTCCAGCTTCGGCATTGCAAATCCTGCCGCCTTGGCTTCGGCTATCGGGCGGGAATAGAGATATTCGATTTCCATAGGACGGCGGAAGTCGTAGTCGAGCTTCATGCTTGGCGAATAAGGAGGCATCTTCACCGTGTTGGCAATCATCTTGTCGGCAAACGACGGGTCGATGTTATTCACCCCAAGAGCATTGGCGGCACCAATTACTTCGAGCATCTGGTCGTAGATGAGACGACGGGTGGCATCGCAGGAGAGGAGACGGTTGGTGGTGGTGTTGAGGGCAACGGTCATTCCGTTGAACGGCATGTTCCACACTGCCTTTTTCCATCTTGCCTCAAGATAACCGACGCTTGCGGCCCCAATGCCTGCGGCACGAAAGTCGTCGACGAGCTGCTGGAAGCGCTGGAGGTCGGTGCAGCTGTAGTTGCCGATGTTGATGTTTCCGTAGAACTGGTGGTTGACGTGTCCTGGCCCAGCCTTTGCCGAGCAGATGAATGCCAGTCCTGCGGCAAGTGGCTGTCCGGGGAACATATTCTCCACGTCGGCTTCTACGCCGATGCCGTTCTGGATGAGCAGCACGATGGTGTCGGGCTTGAGGAGCGGAGGAAGAAGCGAGGGGAGAAGGTGGTTGTTGGTGGTCTTGAGGGCCACGATGACAACGTCGCATTCAGGCATTGAGGCGGTGTTGTCGTAAACCTTCGGCGAAGGCAGATGGAACGACCCGTCGCATGAGTCAACGGTCAGCCCGTTGTCAACGACGAACCTGTAGTCGGAATGCAGCAGGAAGTGAACCTCAAATCCCGCCTTGTCAAGACGCGCACCGTAGTAGCCTCCGATAGCTCCGGTGCCAATAACAGCATATCTCATATCTATAATCGTATTTAATTCTGCTAAATAAAAAGAGCTGTCTCGCGACAGCCCTTTTCCAAACGTTTTCTAACTAACTTATTATCAACTATTCATTACTCATTACAAAATCTTCTGCAAAGATACACCTTTTTTTTATAAAAACGAATGTTTTTCAAAAAAAAATTACGTAAACGTTTGCATTTTTCCTGAAAAACGTGTATATTTGCACTCGAAAGAAACAAAAACCTGAAATAAAGACTCCTAACAAGCATGAATAATACAAGACATAGAACATCGCTGAAAGACCTTGCCATAAAGCTCGGCGTGAGCATTGCCACTGTCAGCAGGGCATTGCGGAACAGTCCAGAGATAGGGCAGGAGATGCAGCAGAAAGTGAAGGCTCTTGCAAAGGAACTGAACTACAGGCCTAATCCGTTTGCACGCAGCCTTCGTCGCGAGGCTCCGAAGATTATCGGAGTGGTGGTGCCGAACCTCGTGACACACTTCTATTCTGCCGTGCTCGACGGAATAGAGGAGGAGGCGGCGAGGTCGGGCTATTCCGTCATCAGCGCCAACAGCCACGAGGACTGCATGGCTGAGGCAAAGGCTGTAGATACGTTCATCGACATGCACGTAGAAGGCATCATAGCTTGTCTGGCACAGAACACCACCGACTACTCGCATTTTGAGGAAATCGCCGAGATGGGAATACCTCTCGTGTTCTTCGGAAGGACCTGCATGACCGAGAAGATATCGACAGTGACAGCCAACGGCGACGAGGCTGCACAACTCGCCACCGAACATCTGATAAAGACAGGAAGCCGGCGAATAGCATTCATCGGCGGCCCTAACCACCTCGACATGGTGAAACGCCGCAAGCATGGATATCTCGAAGCCCTGCGAGAACACCGCATACCCATCGACCGCGAGGTTGTGGTGTGTGACAAAATAGACTACGAGACGGCGGTTGAAAACACCTTGAAACTGCTTTCACGTCCTGACCGCCCCGATGCGATACTCGCCTTCAACGATATCATCACCTTTGCTGCCTTCGCCGCCATCAGGCAAAAGAAGCTGCGCATCCCTGAGGATGTGGCACTCATAGGGTTCTCCGACGATGTCCACACGGAATACGTGACACCGCGAATGTCGGTCATTGCCGACAGGTCGGGAGACATGGGCAGGGAAGCGTGCCGCCTGTTGATGAAAGCCATCGGCGGCGACAACAAGGTGAGGAAAGTCATCGTCCCGCAGAAACTCGTGATAAGGGAAACATCAGCAAAGGCAAATGTCAAATAGCAACAAACAACTAACATTTCATTATATACAACAATTTATGAACTACATAATACAGAACTACTTCAAACTGACTCTTGCCTCTGTCATGCTTGCACTCTCTTTGGTTGCCATGGCTGAGAAACCTGACCTGAAGTTCAAGCGCATTGACACCCGCAACGGACTTTCCAACTCGCAGGTCAACTGCATCCTCAAGGACTCGAAGGGCTTCGTGTGGATTGGTACGAAGTTCGGACTGAATCGCTATGACGGCTACCGCTTCCTTGAGTTCCACTCCCACGTCAAGGACTCGACAGCCTTGATAAGCGACTATGTTGACAACTTGTATGAGGACATCGACGGCAACATCTGGGTGCAGCAGGAAACAAGGTTCTGCATTTACAACCAGAGAGAGGAAGCCTTCACGCAAAATCTTTCTCCATGGTTGGAGAAGGTCGGCGCGTCAGGTGGTGTGGAGAGAATGTACATCGACAAGGCGAAGAACTACTGGATAAAGGTGTGGGATGGAAAACTCTATTACTACAACCCAAGGAAAAACATAAAGAATAGCTTCGATGTCGCCAACGGGAAGTATGGCATTGGTGTCGGTGTCACCTCTTTTGCAAGCCGCGGACGAAGCACCGTGGTCATGATGAACAACGGAACAATCGTCAGCCTTGACGGCGACAAGGGAAAAGTGGAATGGGTCAGCAACTACGTCAAGGGCAAACAGAAGGCAACGGGCATTGACAACCGCCTGTATATCGACCGCCACGGAAACTATTGGGTGACCTCGGGAGGAAAGTGCTATGTGTATAGCCAAAGGACACGCCGGTGGTACGACAGCGTTGAAAGCCTGTTGAGACACCTCAATTTCCGCGACGTGCCAACTATCGACATGGTGTCGGTGGTGATGGAAGACAACAACGGACACATGTTCATCGGAACAAACCACCAGGGACTCTTCGTGGCAGACTTCGACAAGAAGGAAATCTACGGTTATCAGAAAAATGTAGCCAACGAAACCTCCTTGTCAGACATTAACGTGATGTGCCTATACAACGACAACAACGGGCAGATGTGGATCGGTACATATACCGGTGGAATAAACCAGGTGGTGTTCGGCAACAAATATATAAGTAATGTGGCGGTGGGAAGTGTGAACACCGTGGTAGAAGACAAGGAAGGCAACTACTGGCTCGGTACCAACGAGGACGGACTGTACAGATACAACCCGAAGACAGGCGAGAAACGGCTGTTCACGAAAGCTGCCGACGGACTGTCGTCGAACATCTTCGTCAGCAGCCTTTGCGCCAGCGACGGAACGTTGTGGTTCGGAACATACGGAGGAGGACTTATCCGCTATGCCAACGGACACTTCTCTTATTACCGAAAAGGGGCAATAGGCGACGACAACGTGTGGGCGGTGGTGGAAGCTCCCGACAAGAACATCTGGATCGGGACGCTCGGAGCGGGAGTACAGTGCATAAACCCAGCGACAGGAAAGGTTGACACCTACGACAGCGAGAACTCCAGGTTAGCAAGCAACTATGTGTCGTCGATGCAGATGACACAGGAGGGATGGATCGTCGTGGGAACGTCGAACAATTATTCGCTCATTGACCCTGACACGCGGAAGGTGGTGAACATGAAGCTCGACCAGGATTCAACACGCATGACCGTAGTCACGGCATCGAACACGCAAGTGTTTTCCGATAGCCGCGGACTCATCTGGTACTGCTCGGCTGCAGGAGTGCATGTGCTTGACAACGCCACAGGACGAGTGACACTTCTCGACCAGAAAACAGGACTGGCGGGAAACGCAGTCTATTCCGTTGTCGAGGACAAGCTGAAGAATATTTGGGTGGCAACAGAATATGGAGTGTCGATGGTGATGCCAAGATATGAGGACGGACAATGGGTGCTTGACATCAGAAACTACAACAACAGGGACGGACTGTTGCCTGGACCTTACAACCAAAGGTCGTCGTTCCTGACCAGTGACGGTCTCGTGCTCGTCGGAGGAACCAACGGACTTGACATCATACGCCCCGACCTTCTTGGCAACAGAAAAAACGTCGGCAAGCCATTGTTCAGCGGTATCGTGATATATGGACAACAGATTGAGGTGGGAAAGAAATACAACGGACACGTAGTGCTGCCCGAGGCTCTTAACGAGTGTCGACGCGTGGTGTTGCGCCACGACGACAACCTCTTCTCCATACAGATGGCTTCAGACCAGGGACTTATCAACAACCGTTCGCAATATGTATATCGGCTTGAAGGCTTCAGCGACAAGTGGATGAAGACCGACCCCGACAATCCCGATATCACCTTTGCCGGACTTTCACCAGGATCGTACAAACTTGTTGTAAAACTGCTCGACGACTGCAACCAGATGGGAACAGAGGAAAGTTCGCTGGATATTGTCATACGTCCGCCGTTCTGGATGACCTGGTGGGCATACCTCTTATATTTGGCGGTGATAGCAGCCTTGGCGCGCTACGTCCACTTACGCTCAACCCGCAAGCTGCGCCTTGAGAAAATGAAGATGGAACAGGAAAACGAGAAACGCAAGCGTCTCGAGACTGCCGATGCCTATAATAACATGAGCGGAGACCTGAGACCTTGTTTCGACGGGATATTCATGAAACTTGACTCGCTCATGAGAACCGAGGTCAACGAGCACCGCTACGAGCAGCAACAGGAAGTGCTTTCGGACGTGGAGTCGCTGATGACTAAAGTGCATGAACTCAACGGAAAGACTGAAGAGAAGACAGAATACATCAAACCGACCATTACCGAGACGCAGATTGTCAGTCTTGACCAGCAGCTCGTCAACTCCGCAACCGATTATGTCGAGAGCAACATGGCAAACGGCGACATTACCGTAGAGACCATGAGCGTGGCGTTGAATATGTCTCGCGTTCACCTTTACAAGCGACTGCTTGCCATAACAGGTCAGACACCTTCGGAGTTCATTCGAGACATCCGCCTCCGCCATGCCGAAAAGCTCATCCTCAAAAGCCAGCTCTCGGTCAGTGAAATCAGCTATCGTGTGGGATTTAATAATCCCCGTTCCTTCTCCAAGTATTTCAAGGAGAAGTATGGGGTCATTCCTTCGCAGTACAAAAGGGAAGAGGTGTAAATGAAGAGTGAAGAACGAAGAGTGAAGGATATTGCGCAGCCGATTCTTCACTCTTCATTCTTCATTTATAAGGAAAAGCTCAGGCCTCCTATAAACCATGCACCTGGCTGCGGAACGCAACCGTAGTCGATGTAGGTCTTGTCAAACAGGTTGTTGGCTTCAACGTAGAGCTTGTAGCGGGGAGCTGTCCATGACAACCGTGCATCGACGATGGAATAGGGTGAATAGTCCTTCACCTCGCCGTCGAAGTCGGTGTATGTGCCACGACGGTCCTGCCAACGGAAGTTAACTCCGAGGTCGAGACTGCGCCAAAGATTCAGCTGAAGGCCCGACACGAGCTTGTGGCGAAGGTATTCAAGCGAATACTTGCTCTGAACGTCGGAGGCGATGTCCTTGTCTTGGAAAAGGTAATTGTATGAAGTGCTCCACGACTTCAGCACTTTTTGCCCAGGGATAAGCTGGCGGAAGTCGACGGTCAGCTGCGACGTGAATCCTGTCGCGTTCACTTCGGTGAAGTTCACCGACTGCCACGGCGCGTCGGCTCCGTCGGACGTATATCGAATCCAATCAATCATGTTTTTCCACTTGTTGTGGTAAACGCTTGCTTGCGCGGTCAGTGCCCTTGACGAGTATTTCACTCCTCCTTCTACTGCACTCACCTCCTCCGGCTTCAGGTTCTTGTCAGCCACATGTCCGCCGACGGAGTAGTACAGTTCTGTGACCGAAGGCATGCGTAGCGAGGTGTTGTAGGAGGCGAACAACTTGAAGTTGTCGCCAATGCGGTAGCTCGCATCCACTCCCGGATAGACCTTCATGTTCATTCCGTTCCATGAGTTCTTCACGGCAACAAGGCCTGCCGACAGGGTAAAACGCTTTAACAGGATGTTGTGTTCGAGCACGAAGCTGACATTGGTGCGGTTGATGCCGTGGTCGTAGTAACGGTCGGTGCCGCTGATGTGGTGGGGATTGTCAATAACTTCCCCGAGGTTACCGCTAACGAGGTCTTCATTTCGCAGTTCGGCACCTATGGCAGTCCTTCCCAATGCCCAGTCGAAATAGCCGTTGAGGTTCACGCCGAAGATGTCGGTTCGGTGATAGTTGTATGGATAGGTATCGGGAGCGCCGCGGAACAGCTCGAAACGGTCTTCGGAATGGTTCCAGTAGATTGGCGGCTTCAGGTGGAACTTGCCGTGCTTCGTCTCTGCCTGAAGGGCGGTGTAGGTTTTCAGCGTGTGCTCGTACTGGTCGTCCCATTTCGCTCCGTAGAACGTGTTCGACCCATAGCCCCTTGCCGACAGTCCCGCATGCCAGTTGACGCTGATGTCATAGTCGTCATAAATGCCCTGATAGAAGGCCTTCCCTCCACTGTAGTCGGCGTTAAGTCCGCCTTTTTTGTTGCGTGAGTAGCCGTCAGAGCGTGTGTAGCTTCCCGAAACCTGGTTGTTCCACTTGCCGCTTGCCACGTTTGCCCTTGCCCCTGCTGACAGGTATCCGTAGCTTCCGCCCTCGAGATGGGCAGAGGCGCTTGTGGAAGGACGTGGTCGGGTGACGATGTTGATGGCACCGAGCAGGGAAGACGTTCCATAGACTCTTCCTGCAGGACCTTCGAGAACTTCTATACGCTCAATTTCGCTAATGTCAACGGGGAAATCGAAGGCGTTGTGTCCTGTCTGCGGGTCGCAGATGTTGATGCCGTTGAGGAGGATTGTGATTTGCTCGTAGTTGCCGCCACGTATGCTCACGTCGGTCTGCGCTCCAATTGGTCCGCGCTGACGGACATCAACGCCTGCGGCGTATTTCAGCAAATCGTTAACACTTTGCACTGGAGCCGCTTGAATGTCGGCACGTTCCAGTACAGTTACCATTCTCGCAGCTTGGGCTCTTGTGAGTGGCGCACGTGAGCCGGTGACGCTCACTTCGTCGAGCGTCATCTCGCGGTCGGTCTTGGTCGCAACGGTATCGGCGGTCACAGGCTTCATGCTCACGCTTCCCGCACTTGCATGCTGGAGAGTGGCGATGCTGAGCACGCTGATGAGCACCTCACGTCCAAGAACCGAGAACAGCGAGTAGCCCTTGCGTCCGAAACGCTTGAACACCACTGTGCCCTGCTTCTTGATAGAATTGTTGTTGTACATTGTAAAATAATTATGTGTTAATAAAACGGCTGCAAAATTACGAAATTTGTTCCGTCTGTGCAAGACTTTACGTGAAAATCTCGCCCTAAATAGATGGAATCTATTGTCATATAGACATTTTCAGTTTGCAGCCATGAATATTTTGTCGTAACTTTGCAACAGAAAAATAAACAAGAGTATTAACTTATTAAAGAAAAGGAGAAACTATTATGAGAAGTATCACAACATTTGACTTGCAGTATGCACACAGGTTCTACGGATTCCAGGGCGAGGCTCAGTATCTTCATGGCCATACAGGTGTCCTGACAATTGAGGTTGAAGACTCGGTAAACGAGGGAGTGAATATGGTTTATCCGTGCAACGAGATTCAAAAAGTGGCATGGGACGTGCTAAAGAATTTCGACCACGCGCTGATACTCCGTCAGGACGACCCGCTGCTGCCAGCTATCCTCGACGTTTACGAGAAGACAGGGTTGAAGAATGGTCATCCGCGCAACACCATGAAGGGTGAGGCATTCAAGACCGAGCTTGCTCAGGCTTATCCCGACAGCCGCCTCGTTGTCACCAAGGAAACCATGACTGTCGAGGGAATGATCAAGATTGTCTATGACCTGCTCAAGGACAAGCTCAACATTGCAAAGATTACCTTCACCAGCGGTGTCAATGCAGCTTCTGCCGAGTTTACCGAGCGCAAGCAGATTGACCGTTGCTCGCTCTGCGGCATCTCTCTCGACGAGAACGGCGTTTGTCCGAAGTGCGGCTATCGCAAAAAGTAATCAATGTTCTTTGCCACGACATACCCCATAGTCCAGGCAGCCTGAAGGTTGAAACCGCCGGTGAGGGCATCGACATCG
This sequence comes from Prevotella sp., assembly GCA_022771265.1. GTDB lineage: Bacteria > Bacteroidota > Bacteroidia > Bacteroidales > Bacteroidaceae > Prevotella. Next base: position 20,751 of record JALFCG010000058.1, on the reverse strand, counting down.
AGCACCTCGCCGGCGAAGTAGAGACCGGGATGTAGGCGACATTCGAGAGTGGAGGAGTTGACATTTGAAAGGGCTACACCGCCACAGGTGACAAACTCCTCCTTGAACTTGTTCTTGCCGGTGACACTGAAGACATGGTTGGTGAGCATTGCCGCCATACGGTTGAAACTCTTGCGTCCCATCTCCGCCCATCGCATGTCGTGACGGATGCCTGCGTGGTCGAGAAGATAAAGCCACAGGCGACTGTTGAAACGCTCGGGATAGACGCTCTGCACCTGTTTCTGGGGATGTCGCACAGCTAAACCGCTTAGTTCCTCCGTCACCTCGCCCTCATTGGCAGGTCCAAACCAGTTGACAGCAATATCTGTCTTATAATCAGAGTCGTGAAAATGGCGTGCACCATACGACGAGAGTTTTAAGACGGCAGGACCGCTTAATCCCCAATGGGTGATGAGTAGCGGGCCGTCGGCTCTCATCTTTGTTCCCACGACACTTGTCTGCACGTCCTTAACCACTGTGCCTGACATTTCGGTAATGGGATGGTTGGCAAGACAGAAGCTGAACAGTGAAGGCACAGGTTCCACGATATCGAGCCCCAAGCCGTCGAGCATCCTCAGTCCGCTGAGTTTGGGACTGCCGCCGGTAGTCACTACCACCTTGTCGGCTTCAACACTGTCGTGATTGGAGAATGTCAAGATGTATCTCTCATGGTGAGTGATTGTCGTCACACGGTGACCCGTCTTCAACGTCACCCCATGTCTTCGCATGAGCCATAGCAGTTTATCGACAATCTCCATGGCATCCTGTGACATGGGGAACACGCAGTTGTCCTTTTGTGTGGTGAGCCTTATTCCTTCGCGCTCAAACCATCCGTATGCGTCTTCATGGCTAAACTCCTTGAGCAGTCTTTTCATTAGCCGTGCTCCACGCGGATAGACCGTTTCCATGCTGCGTACTCCACTAAACGAGTTGGTAAGATTACATCTTCCGCCACCCGTCACAGCCACCTTTGCCAAAGCCTTATTGCCACTCTCATATACAGTGACCACAGCTTCGGGGAAGCGTCGCTTTATCTCGATAGCCGCAAAACAGCCCGCTGCTCCGGCTCCTATGATTGCTATCTCAGTCTTCATAACAATAATGTATTATCATCGCAATACCGATGCAAAGGTAGCAAAATATCCTAAATAAACGGTCTTTGAGCAGTAGAAAAGAAATATTTTGTAAAAAAATACGAAAAATATAGGGCGGAAGAGAAAAAAAAGAGGTAAAAATTTGGAGATTTCGGAAAAAGTGCGTACCTTTGCACTCGCAATCAGGATACAACACGGTTGCAAAGGAAATTGGGATATGGTGTAATGGTAACACTGCAGATTCTGGTCCTGCCTTTCCTGGTTCGAGTCCGGGTATCCCAACAACAAAAGAGAGCGCAATCTTAGGGTTGCGCTCTCTTTCGGTTTAAGGGTTTCGGGAATACTGAAGCCGAATGAAGAAAAAGGTCACAAACAAGAATGACAATGAAACAAGTTCGCCCCAAGAAGAATCTCGGTCAGCACTTCCTTACTGACCTCTCGATAGCCAAACGCATAGCCGACACGGTCGATGCATGTCCGGAGCTGCCTGTCCTGGAAGTTGGACCGGGAATGGGTGTGCTGACACAGTATCTGATGGAGAAACCTCGCCTGACGAAGGTTGTGGAGATAGACACAGAGTCGGTGGCTTATCTTAACGAACGCTTTCCTAAACTCCGCGACAATATCCTTGGTGAAGACTTCCTGAGAATGGACTTGACGAAGGTGTTTGACGGCGGACCGTTTGTGCTGACCGGCAACTATCCGTACGACATTTCTTCACAGATATTTTTCAAGATGCTCGACAACAAAAACTTGATACCTTGTTGTACTGGAATGATTCAGCGTGAGGTGGCACAGCGTATGGCTTCGCAACCAGGGACGAAGGCTTATGGCATACTGAGCGTGATGATTCAGGCTTGGTATGACGTGGAATATTTGTTCACGGTAGATGAGAATGTGTTCAACCCGCCGCCAAAGGTAAAGAGTGCGGTGATAAGGATGACCCGTAACTCGACTACTGACCTTGGTTGCGACGAGACGTTGTTCAAAAGGGTGGTGAAGACGGTGTTCAACCAAAGGAGGAAGATGCTAAGAGTAAGCATGCGCCCGCTGTTTGCAGGTCACAATGTTACCGAAGGTTTCTTTTCCCATGACATCATGACACGCCGTCCGGAACAGCTCACGATAGAAGAGTTCGTGGAGCTGACAAACATGGTTGATGAGGAATTGAAGAAGGAATAGGCTTCTATATATAATAAGGTGTAAATGAAACGCATACTTCCCATAATCGTTTGCATGATCGGACTGCTGGCAGTGCTGACAGCTCCAATGGTTCCCCACCATCATCATGGCGAGGAAATGTGCGTTGTCAGTCACAGTCATCATGGTGAAGGTGAGGACTGTTCTTCGTGCGTAAAGAACGCGCATGGGCTTAACGTGAAGGCTGGAAGTAACCGCATTATTCCCGACATCACTATTCTGCCGCTTTTTGTGTTGTTCGGCTATGAATGGCATGTTGAGGATGTAGGCATTGACGTATTGCGAAAACATTTCTGCCGCTCGACAATAGCTATTCTGCAAGGCTATGGAGGGGCGAGCGGTCTCAGGGCACCTCCGTGTTTTAGTTAAGTGTCATTATTTTTAGGAATTATTGTAAGTTAACTAAAACATGAAACAAAATGAAACATTTGAATATATTTGTAATCCTGATGGCAGCAAGTCTTTTGGCAGGTTGTAATTCAGGAGAGAAAGGTCATGGCGGTCATGACCATGAAGGAGAAGGGAAGAAAGACCATAACGGTGAAATAGTGATGACCCACGAACAGATGGAAAAGGCTGGAGTGGAGACAGAGACTGTAAGTGCGGCTGACTTTACAGCCGTGATGAAGGCGGCAGGACAGATAGTCAGAAGGCAAGGTGACGAACAGACGGTGGCTGCCACAATAAGCGGTATAGTGTATTGGAGAAACGCGTCGCTGTCGGAAGGAAGTCACGTGGGAAGCGGACAGGCTTTGGCTGACATCACTGCACGTCACCTGCAGGACGGCGACCCGATTGCCAAGGCAAAGGCTGCCTTCGAGGCTGCGAAAAGCGAGATGGAGAGAGTGAAGCCATTGGCTGATGAGAACATCGTCTCGCAGCGCGAATGGGAGCAGGCAAGGCTGACCTATCAGACGGCACGCGCAGCTTACGAAGGACTGAAGGCATCGCGAAGCGGAAGCGCAGTGGTGACGACAGGCATGGGCGGATATGTGAAGTCGCTGCTTGTCAAGTCCGGTGACTATGTTAATGTCGGTGACCCGATAGCCATTGTCACCCAGAACCGTAGGCAGCAGCTTGTGGTTGATGTTCCTGAATGTGCGTACCGTAAGATGAGCGATATCAAAAGTGCCAATTTCCGTGCCACTGGTAACGATAATGTTTATAAGCTTTCTGAACTTAACGGAAAACTCGTGTCGTATAGTCGCACTCTACCCGAGGGCTCGGCGTATCTGCCTGCAACCTTTGAGTTTGACAATGTAGGCGACATCATTGCCGGTTCGTTTGTGGAAGTATATCTGTTGCTTCAGCCGAGAAAGAATGTAATAACGGTGCCTAATTCTGCCCTGACAGAAGAACAAGGACTCTATTATGTATATGTAAGGCTGCATGCTGACCATGAGCACGAGAATCATGGTCATGAGGCACATGGTCATGAGAATCATAATCATGAGCCACATGAGCACGAGGTCCATAAGCATGAGGGCGAAGAAGGGATATTTGAGAAACGTGAGGTGATAATCGGGCAGACAGATGGCTCGCGCACTGAGATTGTCGGTGGCTTGAAGGCAGGCGAGACTGTTGTTTCGAAAGGAGCTTATCAAGTAAAACTTGCTGCATCGTCTTCAGTCATTCCTGAAGGCCATAACCACAACCATTAATCCCGACAGCCATGTTGAACAAGATTATCAGATTTTCACTTGACAATCGTCTCGTGGTGCTTATTGTTGGAGTGCTGTTGACCATAGGTGGGCTTTATACAGCCGACAATATGGAGGTTGACGTGTTCCCTGACCTCAACGCTCCCACCGTGGTGGTGATGACAGAGGCTAAGGGTATGGCAGCCGAGGAAGTGGAGCGCCTTGTCACTTTCCCCATAGAGACCGCAGTCAACGGTGCTACCGACGTTCGTCGCGTGAGGTCGTCATCGACCAACGGTTTTTCTGTAGTATGGGTAGAATTTAACTGGGGCGCTGATGTCTATCGTGCCCGCCAGATAGTTACAGAAAAACTTTCTACCGTCACCGATGACCTTCCGCAAGGCATTGGCAGTCCGACACTTGGACCTCAGTCGTCGATACTTGGCGAGCTGATGTTTGTGTCGTTAACGTCAGACTCCACCTCGCTACAACAGATCCGCACGTTGGCAGACTGGACCATACGTCCTCGACTGATGTCGTCAGGAGGTGTGGCGCAGGTGGCAGTGCTTGGAGGCGACATCCGTGAATACCAGATACTGCTCAGCCCCGAGCGTATGAAGCACTTCGGCGTTGGGCTTAACGAGGTGATAAATGCCGTTGGCAACATGAACCGTAATGTAGCAGGTAACACACTTTATGAATACGGTAACGAATATATAATTAGAGGCTTGCTGTCAACCAACGACCCAGTGGAGATAGGCAAGGCCGTGGTGAAGAAGTCACCTTCGGGAGCTCCCATCTGTCTTGATGCTGTAGCGGAGGTTAAGGTTGGCAACCGCATGCCGCGTATGGGAACAGCATCTTATAATGGCAAGCCCGCTGTGATGATGACGGTGACGAAGCAGCCTTCTGTTCCGACACTTGAACTGACCGAGGCTCTCGACTCAACCATCTCCATGTTGAAGAAAAGCCTTCCTGCCGACGTGAAAGTGACAACCGACGTCTATCGTCAGTCGCATTTTATCGAGAGCAGTATTGACAACGTGAAGAATGCATTGATAGAAGGAGGCGTGCTTGTAGTTGCAATCCTGTTCTTATTCCTCATGAACGTGCGCACCACGCTGATTTCACTTGTCACCATTCCCCTTTCTCTGCTTGCAGCTATTGTAGCATTGCATCTCATGGGCTTGACTATCAATACGATGAGTTTAGGAGGAATGTGTATAGCCATCGGGTCGCTTGTTGACGACGCTATTGTTGATGTGGAAAACGTTTATAGGCGGTTGCGGCTCAACAGAATGTTGCCTGAGGGTGAGCGTCAATCGGTCGTTGACGTGATATTCGAGGCGTCAAAGGAAGTACGCCTGCCTATTCTCAACTCTACGTTAATAATCATTGCGAGTTTTGTGCCCATCTTCTTCCTGTCGGGTATGGAGGGAAGGATGTTGCAGCCTCTTGGAGTGGCGTTCATCGTTGCCCTGTGTTCATCAACTGTTGTGGCGCTGACAATGACACCAGTGATGTGCAGCTTCCTGCTTGGCAAGGGGAAGCTTAACGAGACGGGGCGTGAGCCTTTTGTGGCACGCGAACTGAAAAGCCTTTATGTCAAGGCGTTAGGGTGGGCGATAAGTCACAAACGCACAGTTGTGGCAACGACAGCTGTGGCTCTCGTGGGAGCAATCGTAGTGTTTGCCGGTCTTGGAAGCAGTTTCCTTCCTCCGTTTAACGAGGGGTCGTTCACCATCAATGTGAGCACTTTGCCAGGAATATCGCTCGATGAGTCAGACAAAATCGGTCACAGGGCGGAAGAGCTGTTGCTTTCCGTTCCGGAGATAAAGGTGGTGGGAAGGAAGACAGGACGAGCAGAACTCGACGAGCACGCCCTCGGAGTGAACACCTCGGAGATAGAAGCTCCATACGAGCTTAAGGACAGGACAAAGGACGAACTTTTAGCCGACATACGCCAAAAACTTTCTGGAATACCAGGTGTTAACATAGAGGTGGGTTCTCCAATCAGTCACCGTATCGATGCCATGTTGTCAGGCACAAGGGCGAGCATTGCGATAAAGGTGTTCGGTCCTGACCTTAACCACATTTTCAAGATTGGCAATGAGATAAAGGCGAGCGTGAAGGACATAGATGGAGTGGCAGACTTGAACGTGGAACAACAGGTGGAGCGCCCTCAGCTGACCATCAAGCCCAAGCGCACGATACTTGCAAAATATGGAGTCACGATGCCTGAATTTGTCGATATGATAGAAGTATTGCTGGAAGGGCGAGAAGTGTCGCAGGTGTTTGAAGGCAACCAGACCTTCGCATTGACACTGAAGGTTGACGATGCCAGCCGACAGAGCATCTGGGGCATACGCCATTTGATGGTTGATGCCGGCGGCCAAAAGGTGGCTCTTGAGAACATAGCCGATATTACATCGACGACTGGACCTAACACAGTAAGCAGGGAAAACGCGCAGCGTAAGATTGTAGTGTCATGTAACGTGGCAGGACGTGACCTTATCGGTGTAGTGCGCGACATCCAGAAGGCTGTGGAAAAGAATGTCGCAATGCCTGAGGGCTATCATGTGGAATACGGCGGGCAGTTTGAGAGCCAGCAGAAGGCTTCACGCACTCTCACTGTGACCTCGTTGCTTTCTTTGCTTGTCATCTTTATGTTGCTGTTCAGTCAGTTCCGCAGCATGAGGCAGTCGGCTGTGGTGATGGTCAACCTTCCATTGGCGTTGATTGGTGGTGTGGTGGCGATATGGATGACGAGTGGAGTTGTAAGCATTCCTTCCATCATCGGCTTCATCTCACTGTTCGGAATAGCCACACGTAACGGAATGCTCCTCGTGTCGAGATACAACGACCTTCGTGAGGAAGGCATGCCACTGGAGCAGAGCGTACTTCAAGGTTCTGCCGACCGCTTGAACCCGATACTGATGACCGCCTTGACTTCAGCCCTGGCATTAATACCGATGGTTATCGGCGGCGACCTTCCTGGCAACGAGATTCAGAGCCCGATGGCAAAGGTTATTCTTGGTGGCTTGCTTACCTCTACATTGCTTAATGGATTTATCATTCCGGTGATGTATTTGTTGAGTGAGGAAATATTAAGAGACAAAAAATGAAAAAGATTATGAATAGAGGTATCGTATTATCTGTTGCCATATTGGCAACGTCAACACTCTTTGCACAAAACGGCATAGAGAAGGCTTTGGCTGAAATAGAAGCCAACAACACGACATTGAAAGCAATGCAGAAAACTGTTGAGGCTCAGAAAAGAGCTAATCATGCCGACAATGCTCTTGCTGACCCTGAGGTTGGGGTTAACAGGCTGTGGGGCGACCCGTCGTCGATAGGTAACCGTACCGATATCAGTGTGAGCCAGGAATTTGACATTCCTACGATTTCCGGTGCTAAGGCCCGTGTGGCGCGTCGTCTTGACGACATGGTTGACTGGCAGTACAAGTCGGAACGGGTTTCTGTACTTCTCGAGGCAAAACAAGCATTAATCGATGTTGTCTATTATAATAGATATATTGCAGAACTGGAGCGTAGGAAGAACCATGCCGACGCTATCTGTAAGGCACAGAAACGAAGCCTTGAGGCAGGTGCTGGCAACAGGCTTGAATACAATAACGTCAGTTTGAGTTTGTCGCAGGTTGAGGCAGAGATGAAAAAAGCAGTGACGGAACGTCAGTCGCTGTTGACGCAACTCTCCAGACTCAACGGCGGACAGCCATTGTCGTTGACCGATACCGAGTATGTCTTGCCGGAGCTTCCTTCCGACTTCGACTCATGGTACATGCAGGTGTCGTCAGCCCATCCTTCCGTGGGATATGCCGAGAGCCAGACGGCGATGAGCCGCAGCCAGTTGTCGGCAGCACGCCAGTTCGCCCTTCCCTCAATCTCGCTTGGTTATATGAGCGAGAAGACAATGGGCGAGCAGTTTCAGGGAGTGACGGTTGGTCTGAGTGTTCCATTGTGGAGCAGTGGGCGACGCATAAAGCAGGCGAAACGCGAGAGTGAGGCTGCCGATGCCATGCGCGACGATGCCAAGGGACAGCTTCGTGGCTTGCTGTATGAGCGTTATCTTCGTGCGAAAGGACTTGCCGAGGCTGCAGAGGCATCGAAAAAGGCCTTGGCGGAAGCCGACAATAGCCAGCTGCTTACCAAGGCCCTTAAGGCTGGTGAGATATCCTTGGTTGAATATCTTGTCGGTTTGTCCTACTACTATGACGCCATTGACAATGTCTTGACTACCGAGCGCGAGAGCCAGAAGGCTTGCGCTGAGCTGACTGATTTCCTGCTTTAGCGGCGGGACGCTTTGCCATGGCCTGTTTCTTTGCAGCCGTGGCAGATGTGTCGCTGACAACGGTAGCTTTAATAATCCTTACATCTTCCAGCGGACGGTCGTTTTTGTCGGTGGCTGTCTGCTGGATTTTTTCCAATACGTCGAGTCCTTCGGTTATCTCGCCAAAGACAGTGTAGCCGCCGTCGAGATGAGGAATGCCGCCTACGGTCTTGTAGGTCTCGCGCATCTCAGGCGTAAGTTTCACGCGATAGCCGTAGAGAGTGTCAAGACGCGACTGCATCTTGTCGAGCTCAGCATCGGTAAAAGTCTTTCCCCATGCCAAGTAGAAGTGGCAGGCGCTTGATTCGCGATATGGGTTGTCGCTGTCAGGCTCACGTGCTGCGGCGAGCACCCCTCTGCGGTGGTAGATTTGCGGGAGTCTTAGTTCCTGTTCTACTGTCCAGTCGAGGTCGCCCTCTCCGAGGAAGTCACCAGCCTTTGCGTCCTTGCTTTTCGGGTCGCCGCATTGAATCATGAAGTCCTTGATGACCCGGTGGAAGAGCAGCGAGTCATAGACGTGGAGGTTGACGAGTTTCAGGAAGTTGTCGCGGTGTAGCGGTGTCTCGTTGTAGAGTTTCAGTCGGATGTTGCCAGCTGTGGTTTCGAGCATCACTTCCTTGCACTTGTTGTTTTCTTGGGCACTCAGTCCCAGTGCGAATGCCATTAGTATGGCGCAGATTATTGTTTTCATAATGATAAAAGAGTTGTTTTTGCTGGTGCAAAATTAAAAAAAGATATGGAAAATGCAAAAATATCGGTCAAAAAAAGTATATTATTAATGATTATTTGTTACCTTTGCAGCGTTTCCCATAATAAAAGGAACGCTTAGGATATATCACAAAATGAAGAAAAAATGGAATTGTTAGGATTAGAAGTTCATGCATGGTACACCATTACGATCATAGTGGTGATGTTTGGTTTGCTTTTGAAAACCAAGTTGCCGGTGGAAATGGTGTTTTTAGGAGGAATGGGAGCGCTGATACTTAGTGGGTCACTGCCTGTGAAAGAAGCTATTTCGGGTTTCAGTTCAGAGACAGTCGTCGTTATTGGCATAATGTTTATCGTGGTCACGGGACTGGTTCATACCGGTGTGCTGCAGTGGGTGGTGAAAAACCTTCTTGGACAGCCGAAAGGCTATGCACGCGCCATTACGAAGCTGATGTTGCCAGTGGCGGTGCTCAGTTCGTTGCTAAACAACACCACTGTGGTGATGCTGTTTATCAATGTTGTCAAGATGTGGTCGAAGAAACTTGGCATCACTCCTTCAAAGATGCTCATTCCTTTGAGTTATGCAGCCGGATTGGGTGGTGTTTGTACCATCATCGGTTCTCCCACGAACCTTGTTATAGCTGGTTTCTATAAGGATAAGACGGGCGATGTGATATCTTTCTTTGAGCCTCTTCTCCCTGGTTTGTTCTGCGTGTGTGTTCTCATTCTTTCAGTCATTGCCATGCGTCGCTTGCTACCCGACCGCAAGTCTCCCGAAGAGTCTTTTGAGTCCATCAGCGACTATACGGTTGAGCTTTTGGTTCCTACCGAGTCGAAGATTGTTGGCGACACGTTGAAAGAGTGTGGTCTTGCCGACATCAGCGGTGGCCGCCTGATAGAAATTGTGCGTTTCGACAAGGAGATTATTTCGCCGGTTGCTGACAGTGAGTATGTGTTTGGCGGCGACCGTCTGATATTCAGCGGCGACGTAAGCACAATCCTGGAGTTGAAGAAGAGCCATGAGCTCGTGAGCGCGACAGAGCATGTATATAGGCTTGACGATGTTGACCGCCGCAGGAAGATAAGCACTGCGTACGTGACGTTTGCGAGCTCTCTTATAGGCAAGACAATAGTGGAAGCCGATTATGAGAAGTCTCACAACATGGTGCTTGTGGCAGTGGCACGCAGTGGCGAGCGCATCGAGACCAGTCCTCATGAGGTTGTTCTCAGGGCTGGCGACACGTTGATGTTCGAAGGTCGCGGCATCGACAAGGAAGGCATGAATCATGACCTCTGCTTCTTCGATTCAGAGATAGTTGCCAACTACAGTGTTAAGACCATAGTATCGACAGTCATTATGCTTTCAATGATACTTCTTGCCGCCTTCAATGTCCTGCCTTTGCTTCGCGCCTGTTTCTTGGCAGCCTTTGCAATGCTTCTTACCAAGTGTTGCAGCATAAAGCAGGCTGAGGCCAACATCAACTGGAAGGCCCTTATGTATTTGCCGGAAGCATCTGCTTTGGAAAGGCCATTGAGCATACCGGTTTGTCGGAACTTCTTGCGCAGGGTTTGCTCAATGTTTGCGGTTCTGACCCAATAGTCGTTCTGACAGCCATCTGCTTTGTCACCACTTTTGCCACAGAGTTTATCAGCAATACTGCGACATCCGCCATGTTCTTCCCGATAGCCTACGACGCAGCGCTCACCTTGGGTTGCGACCCGATGGCTTTCTGCATGGGTCTGATGGTGTCAGCCGCTTCGAGTTTCGCCACTCCTATCGGTTCTCCGACCCACATGTTGGTCTATTCCCCCGGCGGTTACCGTTTTGTTGATTTTGTGAGAATAGGCTTGCCAATGAATTTCATCATACTTGCCGCAAACGTGTTTATCGTCAGCCTGCTGTATCTGTAATCAGTTAAACTATGTATAAAAACGTATTACTCACCTGTTTTCTTTTGTGTAATTAAAAAAAAACGCTATCTTTGCACTTGTTTTGTAGAAATTTTCATAATAAATAGAAATAGCTATGAGTAAATTAGTAATAAACAACTATGAAGAGTTTGCCGCTATGCTCGGCAAGAATATCGGTGTGTCTGACTATGTTGAGTTGACCCAAGAGCGCATCAACCTCTTTGCCGATGCCACCCTTGACCACCAGTGGATTCATGTCAATCCAGAAAAAGCAGCCGTGGAGAGTCCTTTCAAGACAACCATTGCCCATGGCTACCTCACGCTGTCGATGCTTCCTCACCTGTGGAACCAGATTATCGAGGTCAACAACCTGAAGATGATGGTCAACTATGGTATGGACAAGATGAAGTTCGGTCAGGCAGTGAAGTCAGGTGAGTCAATCCGCCTTGTTGCCGACCTTGTGTCGATAGCCAACCTCCGTGGCACCGTGAAGGCAGAGATAAAGTTTGCCATCGAGATAAAAGACCAGAAGAAGAATGCCCTTGAGGGTGTGGCGACATTCCTCTACTACTTTAACTGATATAGTGGAAGTTAGAGTCGAGACGTGAGTGAAATGGGTATGAAATTGTCAAGCGTTGTAGTAAAGATTCTGTTGCCCTTGGTGCTTGGAGGAGCCATTCTCTTTTGGATGTACCGAGGCTTCGACTTCAACAGCATAAGCCATGTCCTCTTCCACGAAATGGACTGGACGTGGATGTTGCTGTCGTTTCCTTTCGGAATCCTTGCCCAGGCTTGCCGTGGCTGGCGTTGGAAACTGATGCTTGACCCTATTGGTGAGCGTCCGCGGCGTTCGACAAGTGTCAATGCCGTTTTCCTGTCGTACGCTGCCAGCCTCCTTGTTCCCAGGATAGGGGAGTTCACACGTTGTGGAGTGTTGAAGCGGCTTGACGGAGTGTCGTTTTCCAAAGCCCTGGGCACTGTGGTCACCGAACGTGCCATCGACTCGTTGCTGGTGGCTGGCGTGACAGGCGTGACCTTGCTTGTAGAGCTTGACATTTTCAATGTCTTTTTCGACCGTACCGGGACGAGCGTCGATACCGTGCTTCGCAAGTTCTCTGCCACGGGTTATCTCGTGACCGCCGTATGCGGCATTGCCGCCCTCGTGTCGCTTCATTTTCTGTTGAAGAAGCTCGCGATATATAATAAGGTGAAGGCGACCCTTGCAGGCATCTGGGAAGGCGTGCTCTCGCTGAAGGACGTGAAAAACATCCCGTTGTTCGTCGTTTTCACTCTCGGTATATGGGGAAGCTATTTCCTCCATTACTATCTGACATTCTTCTGTTTCGACTTCACGTCCAACCTTGGTGTGGGCTGTGCCATGGTCACGTTTGTCGTTGGCAGTATAGCAGTGCTGGTGCCGACGCCTAACGGAGCCGGTCCTTGGCATTTTGCCGTGAAGACGATGCTCATCCTCTATGGAGTGGCTGACGAGAAAGCCCTTTATTTTGTACTTATCGTACATACAGTGCAGACAATGCTTGTCATCCTGCTTGGAATATGGTCATGGGTGGCATTAAATTTTATAAAAATCAAAAAAAGCTATGAGTGAAATTAAAAACCTTAATCCAGTGTGCATCTGGAAAAACTTTGACGCACTGACACAAGTGCCGCGTCCTTCTGGACATTTGGAGAAAGTACAGCAATTCCTTCTTGACTTTGCCGAAAAGGCTGGTGTCGAGGCATTCAAGGACCCCGCGGGGAACATTGTGATGCGCAAGCCTGCCACCCCAGGTATGGAGGGAAGGAAAGGCGTCATTCTTCAGGCACACATGGACATGGTGCCACAGAAAGCACCTGACAGTACACACAATTTCGAGACTGATCCTATCCAGACCTATATCGACGGGGAATGGGTGAAAGCCAAGGGCACAACCCTTGGAGCTGACAATGGACTCGGTGTCGCCACAATCATGGCTGCCATGGAAGACAAAACGCTGAAACACGGACCTCTCGAGGCACTCATCACTGCCGACGAGGAAACAGGCATGTATGGAGCCAACGACCTTCCAGAGGGTGAACTCAAGGGCGACATCCTGCTGAACCTCGACTCCGAACACTGGGGCAAGTTTGTCATCGGAAGCGCCGGCGGCATTAATGTCACAGCAACACTTGGCTATAAGGAAGTGGAAACCGACAGCGACGATGCAGCAGTGAAGGTGACTCTCAAGGGATTGCGCGGAGGTCACTCCGGACTTGAAATCAATGAAGGACGAGCCAACGCCAACAAGCTAATGGTGCGTTTCGTAAGGGAGGCGATTGCCGACTGCGAGGCACGCCTTGCCTCATGGCACGGAGGAAACATGCGTAACGCCATACCTTTCCAGGCCGTTGTCGTATTGACATTGCCAAAGGAGAACGTAGAGGCTCTGAAGGAACTCGTCGCTGACTGGAAAGCCGACTTCGAGGACGAGTACAAAGGCATCGAGAGCGGAATAGAGTTCTTCGCCGAGGATGTAGAGACACCAACGATGGAACTGCCCGTGGAAATTCAGGACAATCTCGTTGATGCCATCTACGCCGTTCACGACGGAGTGGTGCGCATGATTCCTGCCTATCCTCATGTGGTTGAGACATCAAGCAACCTTGCCATCATCGACATTGAAGGGGGCAACGCCCTGATAAAGCTCTTGCCACGTTCGGCTCGTGAGGACATGAAGGACTATGTTGTCAACATGATTGCCTCTTGCCTTAACATGGCAGGAATGAAGGTTGAAACCGCCGGAAGCTACGGCGGTTGGGACCCTAATCCTGACAGCCCCATCCTGCACCATCTCCTTCGCATCTACAAGGAGCAGAACGGCGAGGATGGCATCATCCAGATTGACCATGCCGGACTGGAGTGTTCAATCATCCTTGGCAAGTATCCTAATCTCGACGTCGTTTCGTTAGGTCCTACGATGAAGTCGCCTCACACCACTGGCGAGCGTGCCCTCATCGCGACAGTAGAGCCATTCTGGAAACTGCTGAAACAGGCGCTGGAGGAAATTTAAGGGGCGAATTTGGAGTTTTTTTAGGAGTTAAGTTTTAGGAGTTAAGGAGTTTAAGGAGTTAAGACAATAGTGGGCCAAGCGCAATGCTTTTTTGCATTGACATTTAACTTAACCTCCTTAACTTAACTTCCAAAACTTAACTTCTGAATGTAACTCCTTAACTCCTTAAACTCCATAACTCCTGTATGTAACTCCTTAACTCCTGAATGTAACTCCTTAAGTTTATGTTAAAAAATCGTTACGGGGTGCAAAATTCTTCATTCTTCATTCTTCATTTTTTTTATACCTTTGCACCGAAAATTCTTAAACTTCAATAATTATGGACGATTATCACGCGGAAAACTTTAGTATTTTGGCGTGAGGATGGCAAGAAGCCAATCCTCTTGCCGCAACAATTATTGTAACCGCAAAAACAGGATTGGCACAATGAGAACATATTGGAACACTAATGGCGGTCTGACAGCCATCAACGACTGGGAACCAAACTGCTGGATACAGGTCACGTGTCCAACGGAGGAAGACCAGACTCATCTTGAGAAGCAATTCAACATTCCCGATTATTTCTTGTCGGACATCAGCGACACCGACGAGCGCGCCCGTTATGAATATGACGACGGGTGGATGCTCATCATCCTGCGTATTCCTTACGTAAAGGAAATACGCTCACGCACACCTTACACCACAGTGCCGCTCGGCATCATCCACAAGCGCGACGTTACCATCACGGTGTGCTACTACGAGACAAACATGATGATTGATTTCGTGAGCTACCAACAGAAGCGCGGAGAGGGTTTCACCGATTATGTTGACATGATTTTCCGCCTGTTCCTCTCTTCGGCAGTGTGGTACCTTAAGCGGCTGAAACAAATCAGCAGCCTTATCGACAAGGCAAAAAGAAATCTCGACCGTGAGGTGAACAACGAGTCACTCATCGGACTTAGCCGCCTTCAGGACTCACTGACCTATTTCGTCACCTCCATCCGCGGCAACGAGACCCTGCTGTCGAAACTGAAGTTCAAGCTGCAGATTGACGAACTTGACGCCGACCTTATCGAAGACGTCAACATCGAGATGACCCAGGCCCGTGAAACGACCAACATCTATTCCAACATCTTGGAGTCGACGATGGACACCTATTCTTCCATCATCAACAACAACATGAACACGGTGATGCGAACGCTCACGTCGGTGTCGATTCTCATGATGTTCCCGACTCTTATAGCCAGTCTTTTCGGTATGAACCTTGTCAACGGCATGGAATCAAACCATTACGGCTTTTTCATCGCAATAGTCATTTCAGTGGCTGTTTCAGGCCTGTTTTGGTGGATTTTCCGCCATAAACGGCTCATTTAGTACATTTTTTTGAAAAAAAACGTCATAAAATTAGGCTGATACAAAAAAAATGCGTAAGTTTGTGCCTAAATTTCGTATCTTACCGATTCATTAACTAATAAAAAAGTGAAATGATGGACTCTCAAGAGAAAGACCTGGTAACAGGCAAAAATGAAGAAGTGAACATTGAAGAAGTGAATAATCAGGAAGAGACTCTGACTGTGGACCAGGTGCCGGCAGAGCCTTCTGACGTGGAGACACCAGCCGACACTGATGCCCCTATAGAGGGAAGGCGCGTCTATACGTCAAAAAAGGAAGTAGTGGAGCGAATAAAAGAAATCGCACACGGTGAAGAAGAGCCTGACAAGGATGAAGTGGACTACCTCAAGACCGTGTTCTACAAAATGCACATCGCCGAGCGTGAGGCTGCCTTCAAGGCTCACATCGAAAGCGGGGCTGACGAGGCGTCGTTCCAAATACTGCCCGATGAGGACGAGGAAGTGTTCAAGGCGGAAATGGGCATCGTGAAGGAACGGCGAGCACAATTGTTCCGCCAACAGGAAGAAGAAAAGGAAAACAATCTCAAGCGGAAGCTGGAGATTATTGAACAGATAAAGGCAATGGTCACCTCGCCTGAGGATGCCAACAAGTCCTACAATGACTTCAAGGCACTGCAGCAGGAATGGAAGGAAATAAAGAACGTACCTGTCACAATGGTGAGCGAGCTTTGGAGAAACTACCAGCTGTATGTCGAGCAGTTCTACGACATGCTCAAGCTCAACAGCGAGGCGCGTGAATATGACTTCAAGAAGAACCTTGAAAAGAAAACACTGCTCTGTGAGGCCGCTGAACGCCTCGCCGACGAGAACGATGTCATCAGCGCGTTCCACCAGCTGCAGAAGCTGCATCAGGAGTATCGCGAGACAGGACCTGTAGCCAAAGACCTCCGCGAGGCAATATGGAGCCGCTTCAAGGCTGCTTCAACCGTCATCAACAAGAAGCACCAGCAGTATTACGAAGACCTGCGCGCCAAGGAAGAGGACAACCTCGCCAAGAAAACCGCACTCTGCGAGCGGATTGAGGCTCTCGTGGCTGAACCTAACAAGACCTTCGCCGACTGGGAGAAGCACACCAACGACGTTATGGAGATACAGAAGGAGTGGAAGACCATCGGCTTCGCCCCACAGAAGATGAACGTGAAGATTTTCGAGCGCTTCCGTAGCTCCTGTGACAAGTTCTTCACCGAAAAAACCGAATTCTTCAAGGCTCTCAAGGAAACTTACAAGGCAAACATTGAGAAAAAACGGGCACTCATCGAGAAGGTAAGGGCTCTCAAGGACAGCACCGATTGGAAAAAGACTTCCGACAAGCTCATCAACATACAGAAGGAATGGAAAACAATCGGCGTGGTGCCAAGGAAGCAGGGTGACCAGCTTTGGGAGGAGTTCCTCGGACTGTGCAACGAGTTCTTTGAGGCAAGAAACAAGGCGGGGGCAGGACAGCGAAGCGAAGAGCATGCCAACCTCGACAAGAAGCGACAGATCATCGCGCAACTGAAAGAGCTTGCCGAAAACGCTGCCGACGACGTCCAGCAGAAGTTCCAGAAGCTCGTCGATGAATATTCTTCCGTAGGCCACGTGCCGTTCAAGGATAAGGACAAGCTCTACGATGAGTACCATGCCGTGCTCGACGATCTCAACAAGCGCTTGCACATCAGCGTGGCACGCAACCGTCTAAACAATTTCAAGAACAAGATTAAGGATGTAGCGGGAAAGGGTGGCGACGCACTCGGACACGAGCGTGCGCGACTGCTGCGACAGTATGAGCAGATGAAGAGTGAAGTGCAGACCTATGAAAACAATCTCGGCTTCCTCAATGCAAGCAGCAAGAAAGGCAATAGCCTCATCGACGAGATGAACCGCAAGGTGCAGAAACTAAAGGACGAAATCAGTCTCATAAAAGAGAAAATCATTGCTATTGACCAGCAGGACAAGTGATATCGTCCAAAGGACAATAGGGTAGTGACATATTTATGGAGAAGGCAGGTTGACGCGGTTCAGCCTGCCTTCATTTATTACTTGTCAACGTGTCCACTACTTAACTCCTGAAACTTGAGTGATGATATGTTTGTTTTTGGTGAGCTAATGGTAATTGTTAACTAAACGTACATAAAACAATAACATTTTTGACCTCTCGTTTCAGATTTTATTATTACTTTTGCCCCACAATCTGAAAAGTAACTAAAAAATATTGATATGAAATTAAGACTTCTTTTTTCTACCGCATTGTTCGCTGCGACTATAGGCTCTGCTGTAAGTGCCGATGCCGCCGCATACGTGCGCGACGGACGGAAAATCAATATCGAGATTCCGCAGACAAGTAAAAACAACGTAAGGGCTATGCGGCTAACGGTTGTCAGCGACGACATCATACGCGTCGAGGCTACACCAGAAGAGGCAATACCTAACAAGAGGAAGAGTCTCGTGGTGGTCAACCGCGAGGGAAAGTACAAGGCTGACGTGAAGGAAGACGACAACAGCCTCACCATCCAGACTGCCAAACTAACCGTGACCGTTGACAAGGCTACGGGAAAACTCACCTTCACCGACAGGACAACTGGAAAAGTGCTTCTGAAGGAAGCCGACGGAAGCAAGACCTTCTCACGCTACGTATCCTCGCAGACCGAACTGCCTGAGAACTATCGCCCAACGTCGCCCGACGAGGTGAACTGGGGCAAGACGTCCGACCTCAACAAACTGTCATTAGACGACCGCTCAGGCTACTCTTGGCACGCACTCTTCGAGAGCGACCCCGACGAGGCTTTCTACGGCTTGGGACAACACCAGTCGGAAGAGATGAACTACAAGGGACGCAACGAGGAACTCTTCCAATATAATACAAAGGTGTCAATCCCCTTCGTCGTCAGCAACAAGAACTACGGCATCCTCTGGGACTCCTATTCCTACGGACGCTGGGGCAACCCCAACAACTACCAGCAGCTCCACCGCGCCTTCAAACTCTACGACAAGAACGGTAAACTTGGTGCGCTCTCAGGTACTTACACAGAAGAATCGGGCAAGATTATCGAGCGTCATGAGGACTCACTCTACTATGAGCACTCCGGTGTGGTAGGCCTACTTCCGCAGGACATCAACCTCGGCAAGTCTAATGTGGTCTATCAGGGTGAGATAGAGGCTCCGCAGACTGCGAAATACCGCTTCATACTCTACTACTCTGGCTATGTGAAGGTCTATATGGGCGGTCGCCTCGTTGTGCCGGAGCGCTGGCGCACAGCGTGGAACCCCAATGCCTACAAGTTTGAGGTTGACCTGAAGAAGGGCGAGCGCACTCCGCTCCGCGTGGAATGGCAACCCGACGGAGGTGTGGCTTACTGCGGACTGCGTGCCGCCACTCCACAGACCGAGGACGAGCAGGGACGCGTGTCAATATGGGCGGAGATGGACAAGGAGATGGACTACTACTTCATCGCCGGCAACAATTACGACGACGTAATCAAGGGCTACCGCTTCCTCACAGGCCGCGCACAGGTGATGCCTAAGTGGGCTCTCGGTTTCTGGCAGAGCCGCGAGAAGTACAACACGCAGCAGGAGGTGGAGACTACACTCGCCGAGTTCCGCAAGCGCCAGATTCCTGTAGATGTGATGGTGCAAGACTGGCTCTACTGGGAAGAGGACAAGTGGGGCAGCTTCAAGTTTGACCTCAAGCGCTTCCCCGACCCTAAGGGAATGGTTGACTTCATCCACAACAACAACGCACGCATACTCATCTCCCACTGGCCGAAATACTATTCTTCCACCGACAACTACAAGGCTTTCGACAAGAACGGATGGATGTATCAGCAGGCGATAAAGGACAACATCCGCGACTGGGTGGGTCCCGGCTATCTCGGTTCGTTCTACGATGCCTATTCAGCAGGCGCACGCAAGCTCTTCTGGCAGCAGATGCACAACAATCTCTACACTCTCGGCATCGACTGCTGGTGGATGGACGCCTCGGAGCCTAACGTGCGCGACTGCACGCCTATAGAGTATCGCAAGCTGCTCTGCGGTCCTACCGCCATGGGCACCAGCGAGGAGTATTTCAATGCCTACTCTGTGGTTAATGCCGACGCGATATATAACGGACAGCGTTCCGTTGACAACAACAAGCGCGTGCTCCTGCTCACCCGAAGCGGCTTCGCCGGCGAACAGCGATTCTCCACAGCCACATGGAGTGGCGACATTGGCACACGTTGGGAGGACATGCGCGCACAGATGACAGCAGGCCTCAACTTCTCAATGGCTGGTGTGCCTTTCTGGGGAATGGACCAGGGCGGATTCTGCGTGGAAAACCGCTATGTGGCTGCACAACAGATTTTCGAGAAGTCGGGCTACGAGAACGAGGACCTCAAGGAGTGGCGTGAGCTCAACGCCCGCTGGAACCAGTTCGGATGCTTCATACCTCTCTACCGCACCCACGGCCAGTGGCCTCTGCGCGAGGTGTGGAACCTTGCTCCCGAAGGACATCCTTGCTACAACACCATAGTATATTACGACAAGCTGCGCTACCGCATGATGCCTTACCTCTACTCAATGGCAGGTTGGGTGAACTACAAGGACTACACCATGCTCCGTGGTCTTGCCATGGACTTCGGTTGCGACTCCAAGGTGCTCAACATCGGCGACCAGTGGATGTTCGGTCCAGCCTTCATGGCTTGTCCTATAGGCACCTACAAGGCTCGCTCGCGCGACGTATATTTCCCGAAGCAGTGCGGCTGGTACGACCTCTACACGGGCAAGAAATATGCTGGCGGTCAGACCGTTTGCGTGCCTGCTCCATACGAGAAGATGCCAGTGTTCGTTCGCGAGGGATCAATAGTTCCTTTCGGTCCCGAACTGCAGTGGAGCGACGAGAAGAAGCCTGAGCTCATCAACCTCTACGTCTATCCAGGAGCCAACGCCGAGTTTGAACTTTATGAGGACGAGGGCACCAACTACAACTACGAGAAGGGCAAGTCGTCGAAGATTCTCTTCCAGTGGGACGATGCCTCCAAGACCCTCACCATAGGTGCCCGCCGCGGTCAGTTCAACGGCATGCTCAAGACCCGCCGTTTCAACATCGTCCTCGTCAACGAGGGCACACCGCTCAACCTCGACAATCCTGAGGGAAAGATGGTTCAGTATAATGGTAAGGAGGTTAGTGTGAGGATGTAAAAAAAGCCTCACCCCCAGCCCCTCTCCCAAAGAGAGGGGAGCAAAATAGTTTTTTAAGCCCCTTGTTTACGTTTGTGTAGGCAAGGGGTTTATTCCTTCCCTTCCTTACACTCCTTACACTCCTTACACCCCTTACCCTCCTTACCCTCCTTACCCTCCTTACACTCCTTACCCTCCTTACACCCCTTACCCTCCTTACCCTCTTAAAGTTGA
>JALFCG010000028.1 GCA_022771265.1 Prevotella sp. | reverse complement strand
AAAGCACCAATGATTTGCGGCCTAAAGCCTTGTTAATCACCAGGATTGATGCCATATTGCATGCAGGACCAGCCATGAGCAGTACAAGTGCAGCTCCAGGCGTAAGCCCCTTCATCATCAGTGCAACAGCAATCGGAATGGAGCCTGTTGCACAAATGTACATGGGAATGGCTATACAAAGCACGAGTAGCATGCTCAGTTGGGTGTTCCCACGAAACAAGGCAAAGAAATCATCTGGCACAAACACCGTTATCAGTCCTGCTATTACAAGACCCACCACAAGCCATTTGCCTATATCCTCCATCATCTCAACAAATCCGAATCTCAGGGCTTCACGCATCTTACCAAGGAAACCATTGTGACGGGACTCTCCTTGAACGTGATGACAGGAGCCAGTGTTTTCTTCATGAACATGCTCATGCTGGCAGCAACAAGTGTTTACCGATGTATCAGCCGAAACTACTTCCTCCTTATCACCAAATTTGTTGATCAGCCAACCACCCATTATGGCATTGCAGAAAGCTGCAATAGGACGGATAATGGCAAACGGAAGTCCAAGGATCGAGTAAGTGGCAATGATACTGTCAACACCCGTTTCTGGTGTAGTAATGAGGAAAGAAGCCGTAGCACCCCTGGATGCCCCTTGTTTTCTAAGCGACATGGCTGTTGGTATCACTCCACAAGAGCACAATGGCAGCGGAATACCGAACAATGCACCATAGAATACGGACTTGAAACCTTTGCCACCGAGATAGCGGTTATACACCATGCCTGGAACAAAAGCATGCATCACTCCTGCAAAAAAGAATCCCAACAGAAGATAGGGAGACATCTCATTGATAAGATTTAAAACCTCTTGCCGATTAAATATTTGTTTTGGAGTTTACTTTTCGAGTGCAAAGGTACTGAATCTTTGTTGCAAGTCAAAGGCATTTTTGTTCATATACTCGTTGCTCCCACTCCCGATAGCACAGTCTTATACTGTGTGGTAAAGAAATACAGCCATGGTTTTCTACAAAAAGTTGTCTTATAGCAGGTGCAAAGGTAATATGTTTTTGGGGACTTTTAGAATATTTCATTGGAAATCAAAATACTTTCAGCATAAAACTTGTCTTTTTCTGAATAAGGTTGCAGTGACAGGTTCATTGCCCCGATTTTGTGAATAGGAGTGTGGGTGTCTCTCCCACACCTCGCCTAACGAGTAACCTCCGATGTGGGATTGTAGGAGAGAGAGGCTTTGGAGGCAAGGTCATCGACGATCAGAAGTATGAATGATTAGATTTTCCCTCACTTGCTCGTATAACTCACGGCAACGGGTAGGAGGAATCTTTGCCTTTATGCCTACAGCAAGGAAGTCGTCATAGGCGGGACGTGACGTGGAATTGACAGAAGTGGCATGCTCGCCATTGTATCCCTCTGTGGAACGGGTCAAGTCCTGCATCATATTCGAATGCACACAGCCTGTTGTCGGGAGTGAGCGACAAGCGTCCCACTGTCCTCGATTGATATTTCACTGTCAGTCTCTCTGTTTTCATATCCTATGTGCCTTTTTCTTTCCTGTGTTCTTGCGTATCTGCAACAGTTCGTCCATAGTGGAGTATTTGGGTTGACCGAAAATATGTCTCAGTTCAGAAGTGTAGCCCAATGCCATGGCAATGCCTATAAGATTTTTCAGCGAGATAAGTCCCTTCTGCTCAAACCTTACAATATTGCTTACAGCCACACCAGAAAGGACAGGGGACGGGGCAATGTACAGGACAGTTGCAAGGCGGCTCACCTGACTTTGTAGCAAGAAACCATCTTCGTGTATTCAACCGCAAAATCACAATACCATATTGAACAACCATACCAGCAGGATGATGAACAGTGCAATGGTGCCGAAGAAGATGCCTATGAGCTTCATGTTCATCACTTTCTTGAGCATGGTGGCTTCCGGCAGGGAGAGACCTACTACCGACATCATAAACGCCAAGGCTGTGCCCAATGCAACACCTTTGGCTACAAATACCTGCACGACTGGTACGATGCCAGCGGCATTGGCATACATCGGAACGGCAAGTACGACGGCCAGAGGTACGGCATACCAATGTTCGCCGCTCAAATACGCTTCAAAGAATCCACTTGGCACATAACCATGTATGGCGGCTCCGATGCCTATGCCTATGATGACATAGAGAAGGACACCGCGTACTATGCCCAATGCTTCTTTGGCAATTTGAGGCAATCGCCCGATAAGGTAAGATTGCGACGCTTCCATTTCCTCCTGCGGTATGTTGCTCGTCTGTAGCATCTGCTGCACCCACGGACTCAGGTGTTTCTCCAACTTCATCTTCCCCAGCACATAACCGCCAATCATGCCAAGGCATATTCCGCTGACGACATAAACCATTGTGACCTTCCATCCGAAAGTGCCTGCAAACATTGCCACTGCCACCTCATTAACGAGAGGCGAAGTGATGAGGAAAGAGAAGGTCACGCCCAAGGGGATGCCTCCCTTGACAAATCCAATGAACAGCGGTATGCTTGAACAGGAACAGAAGGGAGTGATGGCTCCAAACAACGAGGCAAGCAGATACTGCATCCCGAAGAGTTTTCTTGATGTGAGGAAGTTGCGCAGTTTTTCCACGGGGAAGTAGGCATTGACAATGCCCATTATTATGCTGATAACAAACAGCAGAAGGATAATCTTCAATGTGTCATACACAAAGAAGTTCAGTGCCTCTCCCAAATGTGTAGCGGCATCGATGCCACATATATCATATATAAGCCAATCGGCGAATTGCTGTATCATAAGTTTTGTTTGATAAATGCTATAAAATAATTGTGATAGTATAATATAATCCTACAAGGATGAAGAGGATGGCTACGAGACGGTTGAACCAACGCTGGAAAATGGCTATTTTGCCCATCACCCTGCCTAGCGACTGCATGCTGTAAGCGATAATCCATGCTGCCACAAGCACAGGAAGGGAGGTGGCAATGGCATAGACCACGGGTAGCACGTAACCGCCTGACTCCACTGCCGACATTGGGATGAGCATGCCGAAATAGAGCATTCCGCTGGTGGGGCAGAAAGCCATGGCAAAGAGCACACCGAGGATTAAGGCACCCAATGCTCCTTGTGTCCAACTGCCTGATGCCTGACCCGAAAAGCCGAACTTCGGCAAATGGAGCAGATGACCAAACAGCATGAACAGGCCGATGAGAACAAGGGCCGGTCCAAGAATCCATTCTCCGATGGTGCTTATCGCATCCTGAATGCCAAAGGCATCCTCACCCTTGCGGATGATGAATATCAGAACTGCGCCCAGCGCCGAATAGGCAACGGTTCTACCTAAGGTATATAGCAAACCTAAGTAGAATACCTTCCGTCGGTTGTCTATCTCTCGTCCGAGATAGGCCACCGCAGTAAGATTGGTGGCAAGCGGACAAGGACTGACTGCAGTCAGAATCCCCAATATCAGGGCAGTGACCACTGGCACCGAACTATTGTCGAGTAACGAATATAGCCAATCCATTATTTCAAGGCTTTAGTGATTTCTTCTTTTAATATCTTCTTGAATTCCCCAGGATTTCTCTTGGCGTATTGGAAACCTTGGCGAGTGAGGTCGGTGCGGGTCTCCTTACCATTCTTGTCAATCTTCACGATAAAGAGCGAAGAGAAACTCACCTTGTGGTCAGCAGCGACAGGTTTGCCTTGCTCTGTTGAGAAATCAATGACCTTCATGCTTATCTTCTTTTTCTTCTGCTGAGAGGCGAAACTCTCTTCCAGCACTTCCTTCGCACATTTCTCTATGCTGCGGCATGTGATGCAACGCTGCTTGCCGTGGAAATAGCGTACCTCCACACGCTGTGCCTGCATGACGAGTGTCATCATGCAAGCTACCATTGACAATAATACTCTTTTCATAGTAATACGGATTATTTCAATAGTTGTATAAGTTCCTTCTCACTCTTCTGACCGCGCGCCACAACCTGGCCGTCCACCACAAGTGCTGGCAGCGACATCACGTTATACTGCATTTGCTCCATGATGTCGCTCACTGCCGACACCTTCGCGTCGATGCCATTCTCTTTTACTACCTTCTCGACAAGGGCGAGAAATTTCTGATTGCAGGCACAGCTGCTTACTAAAACCTTTACGTCTTTCATATATTAAACGTCTTTTATAAATGAATAATTATTGTTTTTCGTTATCGTTATCGTTTTCGTTTATTGTCTATCGTAGAATAACGATTATATAGTTCTAAATAATAGCGCATGCCGATGGTTTCGCTCAGGCATACGCTTAGTCTTACTGGCAGCAATCCTTGTCCTTGCAGATTTCCGTTTGGAATAACTCTGCAAAGAGTTCCTTGGCATACTCCCAGTTTTCACGCACTATGCAGTATTTTACTTTTGGGGTTTCAATCTCTCCCTGTATAAGTCCTGCATCCTTAAGTTCCTTAAGATGTTGGCTTACTGTAGCCTGTGCTATAGGCAGTTCCTCATGAATGTCACCGAAATAGCAAGTCTTTTGTTTGGCGAGGAATTTCATGATGGCAATGCGGGCAGGATGTCCTAAAGCCTTGGCAAACCTTGCCAATGTTTCAGTCTTGATACAATATGTTTTCTTTTCAGCCATAATCAACAATGAATATTAATTTTTGGTGCAAAGGTAATCAAAATATCCAACTATACATAATAATCATCGTAACTTTACGAATGTTTAACATTGATGGGGATATATCAGATTGTGGCGGAAATGCCACGTCAGAAATGTCATCAACGAATAGAAGTTCTGATTCTGTCTTTCATTATCGCCGCAAAATTGTCTATGGCCCAATCCACCATCGGGCGACAGGCTGCCATAAAGGAATGGGCACGGGGAGTAAGAGAGTATTCGGTGTGAGGCGGCACTTCGGCATAAACCTTACGCACAAGGAAACCATCGGCTTCAAGATTTCTTAATGTCGATGTCAACACCTTCTGTGATATGTCGGGAATGGCCTTTTTAAGGTCAGAGAATCTCATTGGCTCTTGGTGGTGCATCATTTGGTGCATCAGCAAAAGCGACCATTTGTCGCCTACCCGCGCCAGAATGTTGCGTACGGGACAATCGGGGAATAATGTCTCGCCCAAGTAGATATTGTTGTTTTTGTCCATATAATATAAAACGTGAAAGGCAGTAAGATTATTGTCTTTCACGTTTTTAATTTTTTATAGGAGAATTATTGCTCCACAATACCATCGCCCATGGTATATTGTTCCAACGATCCGGCTTTTGCTTGGATGCAAATATATACCAAAGGTACGGTGCCCGTGCATTTGGTATTGCGGCTTACAGATGGCGCAACCCTGACGATACTGCCAGAAGTTACAGGTTCTTCCTTGCCATCAAGAATGAATACACCTTCTCCGCTCAACACCACATATACCTCCTCGTTCTGTTTGTGATGATGGAAAAACGGTACTGTACATCCTGGTGCAAGTGTGCCGAACGACACTTCCATGGATGTTGTGTTAAGAATGTCCTTCACAAATGCTTTTCCCTCAAAAGAGGCAATGTCTCCGACAGTGGCGATGCTATAACCCTCTGACGATTTCTGTAATTCTACTTGGTTCATAATACAAATTCCTTTATTGTTTTAACGCTGCAAAGTTACATATTTATCCTGATATAAGCAAGAACTAACAGTTGAGATAGTTAGTCACCTTAAGGAAACAATTGCTGATAACCAATACTTTACAATACGATCATTTATGAATTATTAATATATAACAAAATCCAATGTCTAACTTCTATGAAAGTTTCTTATTTGTACAATCGATATCATTCCTTCGATATTTCACTATAAAGTGTGACATCGTGGCATGCGTGACAACTATTTTTTGCCATAAATGCTTTGTTTTCAAAGAAGGAAAGGATGTATGCCAGGAAAAATAATCATAAAAGTAAATTTTTCACTTGAAAATTCGGAATATTCAGCTTTTATGTTTAATTTTGCAGAATATTATGCGTGGTATTATTACCACGACCCACAGCTCACGTCCTTATAATTTGAAGGAACAAGAGCAAAGCCAAACTATGGTGGCTGAAGA
>JALFCG010000174.1 GCA_022771265.1 Prevotella sp. | reverse complement strand
CGACTGTTTGGGTTATGAGAGAAGCAAGCTCTTTTATTGTGAGTTCCTTGCCCGTACCGACATTGATGTGACAATTCCTGATTTTACCTAAAGCCGGTATAGCTCCGCCTCGCCCTTCGCTATTATTGCGGTCAACAGGTCCTGAAACTGTTTTACCATAGAACACCGAAGAATATTTATCAATACCGATGATGTCCTTAAAATCAATATTCAGAAGGATGTGGACACTTGCGTCAGCCATGTCCTCGCTCCAAAGGAATTCTCGTAATGGAGAGCCTGTCCCCCATAATGCCACTCTATTATTGAATATTCCATATTTGGCAAGGACATTGAGAATATCTTCAGGGTTACTGCTGCCGTTGACACCTTCAACAGGACGTTTGTCCAAATCACGTCTGATAGTATCCCAATCGTTCTCATGAATGAGTTTTGCAAGATAAATTTTTCTCATCATTGCAGGCATGACATGGCTGTTCTCCAAATGGAAATTATCATTTGGCCCGTACAGGTTTGTCGGCATGACCGCAATATAATTAGTGCCGTATTGAAGGTTATAGCTCTCGCACATCTTCAGTCCTGCAATTTTTGCTATGGCATATTCCTCGTTGGTGTATTCGAGTGGAGAGGTTAGCAATGCATCTTCCTTCATGGGCTGTGGCGCATTCTTTGGATAGATGCAAGTAGAGCCAAGAAACAACAATTTCTTTACATTGTGAGAATAGGCATTACTGATGACATTACACTGAATTTTCATGTTCTGCATGATAAAATCAGCGCGGTATAAAGAGTTTGCCATGATACCGCCGACAAAAGCTGCTGCCAGAACAACAGCATCTGGCTGTTCACTGTCAAAAAACTCCTTCACTGCATTTTGGTCGGTAAGGTCCAATTCTTTATGCGAACGCCCTATGAGATTGTGATAACCTCTGTTTTCCAGGTTTTTCCATATAGCAGAACCCACCAAGCCTTTGTGTCCTGCAACGTATATTTTTGAATCTTTTGATAAACTCATATTGTCTGTTATTCAGCTATTTGTGCTTTCAAGAATAATTTCTTTACAAATTTCATGTCATGCTCAACCATGATTTTGACAAGGTCGTTGAAGGAAGTCTTTGTTGGGTTCCATCCAAGTGTTTTTTTAGCCTTTGAAGGGTCGCCAAGCAATTGGTCAACTTCTGCCGGACGGAAATATTTCGGGTCAACCTCTATTAGGGGCTTGCCTGTAACCTTATCATATCCTTTCTCGTCAACACCGTCTCCCTTCCATTCTATGTCTATTCCCACTTCTTTGAATGCAAGAGTGGCGAATTCGCGAACGGTATGGTATTCTCCTGTAGCTATTACGAAGTCATCGGGTTCTGGTTGTTGCAGTATCAGCCACATACATTCCACGTAGTCTTTGGCATATCCCCAGTCACGCAAGGAATTAAGGTTGCCAAGATACAGTTTGTCCTGAAATCCCTGGGCTATTCGGGCGGCGGCAAGTGTAATTTTTCTTGTAACGAAGTTCTCCCCGCGTCGTTCACTCTCGTGGTTGAAAAGAATACCGTTACAACAATACATATTATAGGACTCACGATAATTTTTCATTATCCAAAAGCCATAGAGTTTTGCAACGGAATACGGCGAGCGTGGATAAAATGGTGTGGTTTCTTTTTGTGGCACTTCCTGAACTTTGCCATAGAGTTCTGAGGTAGAAGCCTGATAGATGCGGCATGACTTCTCCAATCCACAAATTCTGACAGCCTCGAGTAATCTGAGAACACCCATGGCATCTGTATCAGCAGTATATTCCGGCACGTCAAACGACACTTTCACATGACTTTGTGCCGCAAGGTTGTATATTTCGTCGGGTTTGGTTTCACCGATGATTCGTATGAGAGATGATGAGTCGGTCATATCAGCCCAGTGCAAGTTGATGAGTCTGGATTTTTTCATATCCCTAACCCATTCATCAAGATAGAGGTGTTCAATACGCCCTGTATTGAATGATGACGACCTGCGCAGCAAGCCGTGCACTTCATATCCTTTGTCAATAAGGAATTCTGCCAAATACGATCCGTCCTGACCTGTGATACCAGTAATTAAAGCAATTTTTTTTTCCATATTCTATTCTTGATTAGTGAATTGTTTTATTCTTTGTTCATCTGAAAGTTTGCATATTAGTAAAGTGTCGTCGTTTTCAGCGACTATATATCCATCGAGGCCTTGTATTATGACTTTTTTCTCCTGAACGGCATGTACGATGCAATTTGTTGACTCAAACATCCGTATATCATTGCCGATACAGCTGTTGCCGTAAAGGTCGCGCTTTGTCTGAAGGAGTAACGACCCCCAGGTGCCAAGATCTGTCCATCCGAAGTCGGCTGGCCGTACAAATATTTCCTCTGCTTTTTCCATGATGGCATAGTCAATGGATATGCTTTGGCATGACGGGAAGAGGCGGTCTATTTCTTCCTGTTCCTTTGACGTGCCATAGTAGGGTAGAAGTGACTCGAAAAGACGTGACATAGCGGGTTGGTATACCCTGAAAGCATTGACTATGGTACTAACATTCCATAAGAAAATGCCAGAGTTCCAGAAATAGTTTTTCTTTTGAATATATTGGCTTGCCGTGTCTATGTCAGGTTTCTCACGGAAAGAGTCAACTCTGAAAATGTCTTTGTTGCGAAGAGAACTGGATGACAGGTCAGCCTGTATATATCCATAACCAGTTTCTGGACGTGTAGGTTTCATTCCTAACGTTACTATTGCATCAGTTTCACCAGTAAAGCGAAGGCATTCGTTTATTACACGTTTGAATTCTTCTGTATTAGTGATGACATGATCGCTTGGAGTGACTACAATGTTTGCCTTTGGATCAACAGCTTTTATTTTCCAGCTAACGTAGGCTATACATGGAGCCGTGTTTCTTCTGCATGGTTCGCAAAGGATGTGGTTCTCGGCAATGCCAGGCAACTGTTCCTTAACAGTAGATACATATTTTTTGTTTGTAACTACCCAAGTGTTTTCAACGTCACAAATGCCATTAAAGCGTTCTACAGTCAACTGTATCAACGATTTTCCTACGCCGAGTACATCAATGAACTGTTTTGGCTTTTCGTCAGTGCTCATAGGCCAGAACCTACTGCCGACTCCACCAGCCATAATAACCAAATGATTTTTAATTTTAGCCATAATCACTATCCTATTTTTTTCTTATTAAGTATTGATTTTGCGATGAAAAACGCGGAAACAACAATAAACGTCGTTACCACAATAATTTTTATGTATTCAGAATATTCTTCTATTTTGGCTTCGAGTTGGTTTTCTGGTACAATGGAGTGAAGATACCAACCGAGCGCTGCCAATACACAATTCCAGGTGCCTGCACCAATAGTGGTATAAAACAGGAATTTCCAGAAGTTCATTTTTGCAAGTCCTGCAGGTATGGATATGAGTTGGCGAATAACCGGCAACAAGCGTCCGGTTAATGTTGCTATCACTCCATGCTCATCAAAATATTTTTCACTTTTCTGTATTTTTTGCTCATTAAGAAGGCAGTATCTTCCCCATCTGCTTCTCGCAAAACTGTAGATTAGTGGTCTGCCGAGGTAGTATGCTGCAGCATAGTTAATGGCAGCTCCGAGGTCAGCTCCAATTGTTGCGAAAAGTATTACGAGAAATATATTTTGGTAGCCTGCCGCTGCATGGTATGCAGCAGGAGCTACGACAATTTCTGACGGAAATGGTATCACCGTGCTTTCGATGAGCATCAGGAAGAGTATTGTCCCGTAATTCAGGTTTCCTAATAGTGATGATAAATTCATTAGAATAACAAATCTTTATTGTTCTTTAATATGTAATCTATATATTCAGTTGGTTTCATACCCTCAGGAAAGATGTGGTGAAGGGCAGTGATTGATTCTTCCGGATTTCGTTCCACAGCTATCTCAAGCATTTTGAGGAACTCCTCGTCTTTTCCGAGATCATAACAGTAAAGTGCGTAATATGCGTAACCGTAGATGTTGGACTCGTCACCAAGTGGATAATAGTCGTGCATTAGCACATAGGCAGCTTCAATCAAGCGATTTTCATAAAGCACAACACTGACTTTCAACAATACAATGGGTGCGTTATGGCATTCATTGAGCAAATTGGAAAGTGTGAGTATGCCATCCTTTAATTGTTTGTTTTCCAACAAAACATATCCTTTAATAAGTGTGGCATTATATTTTTCATCTTGTGGAAGTATTATTTCCAACTTGTCAATATATGCCATTGACTCATTCATTTTGTACAAGTGACTGTACGCCAATGCAATGTTTTCGTATATCATTCTCAGCATCGGTTTGTCATCCTCAGCTTTTTTTTCTGCGAGAAGATATATATTGAGAGCTTCCTCATTCTTGGACATGTTCATGAAACAATATCCGATTTGCAGGAGGCAGTTAATGTCGTTGGGATAAATATGTGAATATTTTACATAATATTTTACAGCTTCTTCAAACGAGAATTGCGCTGACAGTATGCGTGCTTTGCACAGGATGCCTTCAGGATTGTCGGGAGAGACGGCAAGTGAATACTCATTGCTTGTCAGGGCATCGGAAATCCTGTCGTTAGACAATTGTGAATATGACAATAGGTTCCAATACTTGTGTTCGTAAGGATTCTTGTCAATAAGTTTGTTAAGAAGTCTTTCTGCCTTGTCTATTTCTCCTTGGTTGCTGAGAATCTTTACTTTTAGTTCGACGTAGTCTTCTGAACTTTTATCTTCCACTTTATTTATCCAATCATTAGCCATTTCAAAATAGCCATAGTCAACCATAATATTGGTAGCGTCGAGTAAACTGTTGTCAAGGTCATCCTCATCAGCTAAAGCAACGGCTTCTTCCAATATCCGGTTGGCTTCATCTGGCATATTCTTGGCAAGAAAGATTTCTGCTTTGATGTACTTATAATCTATATCCTTGTCAAAAACTTCCTCTATAAGCTCTTCGGCTTTTTCGAAGTCATTCTCGTCAATACACCTCCTAACTTTATATGTAATAGGACCTGATGCACCTGGAAACAAAGTGAGAGCATAGTCAGCCGTCTGCTCAGCCTCTTTGTCCATCTGCATTAAATTGTAATAGTCGATGATATCTGTTAAATCATCGGCATCCATAAAGATTGGATGCCCTGATTTAACAGACTCCTCGTATAATTTCAGTTTTTCCCTGAAATCATCATTATTGAAGTATTCGTCGTTTATTTGCATTATTTGTTAATCTTTGCCCATGTGTCCTTAAGACCTACTGTGCGGTTGAACACAAGTTTGTTGGGAGTGGAGTCGAGGTCGACGTTGTAGTAGCCGATGCGCTGGAACTGCAGATAGTCCATGGGTTTGCGTGTGGCAAGCCATTTCTCTACGTAGGCCTTTCTGGTTTCGAGGCTGTTGGGGTTGAGGAAGGGGCGCATGGCCTCGATGCCTCTCACGTCGCCGTTGGCTTTCGAGTAGGCTGCCACCTCGTCTCTCGGGTTCTCCACCATCCAGAGTCGGTCATAGTTGCGCACCTCTGCTTCTAAGCAGTGGTTGCAACTCACCCAGTGGATGGTCTTTCCCTTTATCTTCATGTTGCTGTTGGCCTCTCCCGTCTTGGTCTCGGGAATGAGTTCTGCGTGAATCTCTGTGATGTTGCCGTCGACATCCTTCACCACACACTCGTTGATGTCTTCGGGACACTGGATGATATAGCTGTTCTTGAGTCTCACCTGTTTGCCCGGTCCGAGTCGGAAGAACTTCTTGGGGGCATCTTCCATGAAGTCGTCGCGTTCGATCCATAGTTCGCGGCTGAACTCTATCTCGTGTGTGCCGTCTGCCTCATTTTCCGGATTATTGATCACCTGATAGGTTTCTGTCTCTCTTTCGGGGAAGTTGGTGATGACGAGTTTCACTGGGTCGATGACCGCACTCACGCGCTGGGCCCGTTTGTTCAGGTCGTCGCGTACGGCAGCCTCGAAGAGCGACATCTGGTTGAGTGCGTCGAACTTGGTATATCCGATCTTGTCGATAAACGAGAGGATGCCCTCAGGGCTGTAGCCACGGCGACGGAATCCGCAGATGGTAGGCATGCGCGGGTCATCCCATCCGTTGACCACTCCCTCCTTGACGAGCACGAGCAGGTTGCGTTTCGAGAGCAGGATATGGGTGAGGTTCAGTTTGTTGAACTCCGTCTGTCGGGGGCGGTTGTCGTCGAGTGGCTGGTCGTCATGTCCTGCAATCTTTGCCCAGTCAACAAAGAGGTCGTAGAGCGGACGGTGGCTTACGAACTCCAGGGTGCAGAGCGAGTGGGTCACACCCTCCCAGTAGTCACACTGCCCGTGGGTATAGTCATACATTGGGTAGGCGTTCCACTTGTTGCCGGTACGCCAGTGTGGCATGTTCAGCACGCGGTACATGATAGGGTCGCGGAAGTGCATGTTGGGGCTTGCCATGTCAATCTTGGCTCTGAGCACCATCTTTCCTGGTTCCATCTTTCCCGAGTTCATCTCTTCGAAGAGTCGCAGGCTCTCCTCCACGGGACGGTTGCGGTAGGGTGATTCCGTTCCGGGTTGTGTGGGTGTGCCCTTCTGTTGGGCAATCTCTTCGGCAGTCTGTTCGTCCACGTATGCCTTTCCCTCTTTGATGAGTTCCACGGCGAGATCCCAGAGTTGCTGGAAATAGTCGCTGGCATATAGAATCTTGTTCCACTTGAATCCGAGCCATTCGATGTCCTTTTTGATGGCCTCTACATATTCCGTGTCTTCCTTCTGTGGGTTGGTGTCGTCCATGCGCAGGTTGCAGACACCCCCATACTTCTGTGCCATTCCGAAGTCGATGGCAATGGCTTTGGCGTGTCCGATATGCAGGTAGCCGTTGGGTTCGGGTGGAAAACGGGTTTGTATTCTTCCTCCGTTTTTACCCTTGGCGAGATCGTCTTCTATAATCTGTTCTACAAAGCTGAGGCCCTTCTTCTCCTCGCTTTCAACGGTTTTCTTTTCTTCCATTGTGCTTCTGTTATTATATTTTTGTTCTTTGTCTGAAATTAAAAATGTGAACGGCTATTTCGCATATTTGTCAAGCCCAGCCGCCATATACCATTTCATGTTTTTTATCTTCTCATTTGGATAATAATTCTTATTATAGTTGTATATTTCCATTGGGAAGAACATACTCATGCCTCCATAATTATCGTCATTGACAGAAAATGAGCTTGGCCAACTGAAACTGGTCGCCCACATACTGCTCTTGTATTTGTCGATTACGACCTGGTCAAAGGCTTTTTTCCAACTGAAGTAACTATCTGTTTCCAAATTGTTGAGCAGGATGTTGTTCATGTCGTACATTATCGGTTGACCGTTAGTCTTAAAATAATATATTGCCTGATCGACATTTACAGGGTAGGGAAGTTTGCCGCCGGTTATCAGCTTGTTGGTAGCCGTGGCAAGGTCGTTCAATGCGGAAGTTC
>JALFCG010000128.1 GCA_022771265.1 Prevotella sp. | reverse complement strand
GTGGAAACCGGCAGTACCGCCAAGGACATCATCTCTGACCACCTTCTCGCCCATGCCAAACAGTTGCTGAACGACGAGGAGCTGACCGTCACAATGATAAGCAATCGTCTCGGCTTCGAATATCCCCAGCATTTCGTCCGTTTCTTCAAGTCACACACCGGCAAGACCCCTTCCTCATACAGGAATGCCTTTATCTGAACTTGTCAGAAGCCTGCAACCTTCATCGGCAATAAGGTTAAAAAACCAATTAAAACAGGTCGCATGGAGCATCAAGATACCAAGCTGCCCTCTATGCGTACACGACTGAAAGAAATAAACGACAATCCCTATTTTAGCGCCAAAATCGCGGTTTCCCCAAAATTTTTATTGCCCGAAACCGCGGTTTCCCCAAAATCCTTACCTCAGTTTTAATAATGAATGATGTCTGCAATACTTCAAGTCCAAAACTCGTCTTTTCCCTCTGCAACCATCTCACCACCGCATTTCGGGCAGGTGTGGCGGTTCCACCGGCGGATGTTCATACTGCTGCACTTAGGGCACAAGCGTCCTGCCTCACTGTTGAAGGATGGAGCCACCTCACCTATTATCCCTCCCACAACAATGTTTTGCACCGTATGACAATCAAGACATTCCATAGGGATTATCTCCTGCTGAAACAGTCCCCTACCGTCATATACCTCTGTCTCATATCCACACGAGAGACACCGCATTTTTCTACTCTTTGACATATAATCATGCTCATTGCTTACTCATCCCTTGCACCTTATCCATATCTTGTATGACGCCTGACCATTGTAGTCACTATCATGCAGCACGTCGATAAACTCCTCTGTTCCAAGAGTCTGGTTTATCACCATCTTCGGATATACCGCCCTTTTTCCAGTATTCCTCACGTCATTCATTTCCTGTAGGAAGTACTTAAACATATACCTGTTGTTATTGTCTCATAATATACTGTTGCAAATATTTCGCATTACCTGTTGACATTTCCATAGAACAGGCATCCCTTTTATATTCCGCACTGCGGTTTCTACATTCCGCAGTGGTGAACGTATATTCTGCATTGCGGAACATACATACCGCAGTGCGGAATATAAACCTAACACGGTGCAAAGATACATTAAAACAGGGTATTATGCAAACATCTGTACGACTATCCTTATACATTTACAACTATTTAACAGACAGCATCTCTTTAGCAATTATTACTCTCTCACACACGCGTGCGTATGTTATATTACTTCTTATTTTCTATCACTTCTATCACCAAATATATTCTATAAAAGGACATTTGACATGCGCATTGTCAGGAGCAAAAACAATGTTCTTTCCGTGTTGATTCACCTTACAGTCATAGTTACTTCAGCACCCTTTCTTATTAATAAGAGTTAATATTAACAATAATTGCAGCGTCATTTCTTGCGGTTTAATAATATTATCCGTAAATTTGCATCATATATATTAACAAGTTATCAGGAAAGTAGCCGACAATGAGAGCAAGGAGAATCATAACGACATGTTTCGCAGCCATCATGCTGATGATGGCGATGCCCACTAATGTCCTTGCCGTAATAAACAGCACCACTGACGCACAAGGAGGAAAACAAGCGCGACGCGACCGCTTGACCGACATCTCGCAAAAGGAGGACCAAAGGTCTGTGGCGGTGTTCGAGGACACTATGAACACCTTGCGCACATGCCTTACACGTACCCAGCGTCTGTTGCCATCTCACGGCCCGGCACCGGGCAAGACGCAGGCAAGGTCAATCGAGTCGCGCAAACATGACCTGTTGTGTAACCCTCAAAACTTCTCGCAGCGACAGGAATCCACGCCATTCCCGTCGTTTGTCTCACGCACCTATTATGTCATTGCGCTGAGACACATCCTTTGTTAGTGACAGCATTATATACCCCAAAACACGAGGAGGAATCTGACGTATATAACACATCATTAACATTAAAAGACAAGATACATTAAAATGACAAAGATTAAGAAATTGGAGATGGCCGCTGCCGTTTCCAACGAGAAGGATATTACTGTTACTGAATCGTTTTTCGGCCTATGTGAAAAGGCCATCTACACACCTACGGGCAGCCGCGTTAAGGCCGACACCTACGAATACTCGCAGAGCAACGGCGAACGACTGATAGCGCTGGTTGACAATGGAATAAAGGAACTTGAGAAGGAACTTGAGCGTGGTGTCATCGTCAGGGCGACCCCGGTGGGACATATTCGTGCCGAGGTATGCGTATCCGACGACCGTCAGTTCTTGGCGTTGAACATCCTCAAGTTTTCCAACTTCGAGTATGTTCCGGTCAGAGGTCCACGTCTGTTCCGTGGCCACGATGCTGAGGTGGCCAGCCGCCTGTTCAAGGTAGGGTAATAATAGCGGCATCACTCTTGATGCCGCTTTTTTATATCCTAAAGGAGAAACGGTGGATGCATCTTTTTCAAGTGGACTTCAATATATTTCTCTTCCTTTTCTTGGAATTATAGTTTTTTTTTCGTATTTTTGCGGCGTGAAAAGTGTTTATTTGATAAATTGCAGATGATATGAGCAAATTCAAGTACCCTGTAGATACCGACCAATTTCAGAGAATTCGTGAAGATGGCAAGGTGTATGTTGACAAGACCGGCTTGATGTATAGCCTTGTCAGCAAGTATCAGTATGTATTCCTTGCCCGTCCCCGCCGTTTCGGAAAGTCGTTATTGTGCAACACCTTCAAGGCTTATTTCCAAGGTCAGAAGGAACTGTTCGAGGGATTGATGGTTATGGATTTGGAGAAGGAATGGAAGACATATCCCGTGCTGCATTTCACAATGAGCGGACTGAAGAACCTTAAGGTGAGCGAGGCGAAGACAAAACTGGGAAACTTCATTGCCGACTACGAAAGACTTTATGGACGTAACAAGGAGGAGGAAACTCCTGGAGCGCGCTTCCGCGGCTTGATTCACAGGGCTTGTGAAAAGACTGGCGAGCGTGTCGTAGTCATACTCGACGAATACGACGCACCTGTCATGCGATTGCTCTACGATACTATCCAGCTTGAAGAAATGCGCATGATGCTACGTGAGTTCTATCAGGTGCTGAAGGACGAAGGGGCATATCTTAAGTTTGTTTTTATCACAGGAGTGACGAAGTTTTCCCAAATGAGCATCTTCTCAGAGCTGAACAACCTGAAACAAGTTTCCATGTTTGACGAATATTCAGGTCTGTGTGGAATTACCCAGGAAGAACTCAACACCATCTTACGTCCTTGTGTTGAGGAATATGCTGAAGCTCTTGGCATTAGCGTTGATGACGCATACGCTATGCTAAAGAAGAACTATGATGGTTATCATTTCTCTGAGAACAGTCAGGATGTATATGCCCCATACAGCCTTTTGAATGCACTCAACGACAGGGCTACCA
>JALFCG010000010.1 GCA_022771265.1 Prevotella sp. | reverse complement strand
CTTTCTAATATTTTGAAATGATTGTTTATACAGTTATTTAAGTGTTATGCTTTCTCCGTCTTCCGGTATAATCAGTCGGCTCATATCCGTCCCGTGATGGCGAGCTTCGTTGCGCAGGATGGCACGGGTGGTCTGGCAATGGTCGATAGCATCCATGTGTACGGTAATCAGCTTGATGTGTGGGGGGAGTGTGTCAAGCATCGCCATTACTTCCTGTTCATTGGGGATGATACAACCGTCCGTCTTAGAGAATTCGGGGAATACCGCACCGCCACTGTTCACCACAATATAATTAGGACGATACTTTTCCACGGTAGCAAGAGTACATTCTTCCCATTTGCAATCGCCCATGATATAAATAGTCGGAAGCCCTTCGGACATCAGCACATAGCCCGAAACAGGTCCCATCATCTGGCCTATCTGACCGAAACCGTGATGGCCAATAGCACGGTGGATGGTCAGATGACCTAAGGTTATGCTCTCTTCAATCGCTTCTACATTTGAGAAACCATCTTTCAGGATGGCGGCCTTATCTTGTGGCTGGGTGTAGAAAGGAATATCTTTCGGCAAATGCTGCTTTACACTTGGTTCGTAATGGTCGATGTGGTTGTGGGTGAGCAGTACCATATCAACACCTTCAGTAATGTCGCTAATAGGCATTACGAGATGTACCCTCGGATTCTTATATACACCGAGAGCGGATTGCAGGGTTCCTTTGTCGGCAAATACGGGATCAATAAGAATGGTATGTCCTGCATAGTTGATTTTCAAGGTGGCACTGCGTACCAACCGAATAATTGCTTTTTCGTTCATGATGTTATGTTTTGTATTATTTTTCGGGTACAAAGTTCGAAAGGATATCCCAATGTCTCTATGCCTTAAAAACAGGAATATATGCCATTTTGATAAAAGAATGATGTATATTTGCAGAAAGCAAAAAACAAGAGTGATGAAAGCTATAATCAATCCCGAAAGACTTGTAAGCGTTCCGTTCAATAAAACGCAATGTGGCGTAGACTTCTACATTAACACAGGCGAAAGCAAGGACATCTGTGGTGTCTTGACCGAGCATAAGGCGTTTAAGACAGATTTTTTCAGCTTCTATTTCTTTCGTCGTGCCAATGGATATTTGTTGCTGAGCTTCCGAAAAGTGGAGTTACGGGATGGTATGGTGCTGCTTTTGTCGCCGCACCAGCAACAGGAATGGCACGTGAACGAGGTAGAACTGGATTACACTTTTCTTATTTTCCGCGAAGACTTTATGCGCACGTTCATTGCTGACAAGTTCTTCGTATATCGGCTGTTGTATTATTATCAGACTGATACACCGCCCTACTTGTTTGCCGAGCCGGAGGAGCTGACGGAATATATGCGCCTCTTAAAAAAGATAAAACAAGAACTACAACATCCTGTGGTAGACACTTACAACCTCATTGTGTCAGTGCTTTATTATCTACTGGTAATTATCAACCGGGCATACGCTCAAACTTATCGTCTACCTGTCGCAGTGCCAAAAAACAATTACGCATTCAAATTCAAGGACTTACTCGAAAAACATATCCGAACGACACAGCGCGTTCAAGAATATGCTGATATGCTTCGGGTAAGTCGTATCACCTTGAATAATTCTGTCATGGCGCAATTTGGTGTATCAGCCATTCACTTACTCAAGCAACGTCTTTTGGAAGAGCTGAAAAATGAGCTACTGTTCTCCAATCTGAATGTGAGCCAACTGGCAGACGAGTTCCACTTTTCTGACCCCAGTCACCTCATGCGTTTTTTCAAAAAAGAAACAGGCAAGACTTTTACCCAATATCTAATGAATTACAAAAGAGGAATATATGAATAGAAATTTCATATTTGACAAATTTCCACAGGCGACATTCTCCACTACAAGGGTGCGGTCTGCTGCGGAGCGCACCAGCGCGGCGGCACGCATCGCATCCGTATCCCGCTCTCGGGGGTAATCCGCGAGTTTCGGGACATCACGCTCTTTGAGATTGATGGGCTGAAAATCTATTTATAGCGGAAAACTTAACTTATAAGTTGTATGATACAAAAGAATCTCTACCTTTGCATCAAATAAGACCGACAATGACTTTCGATTGCATCACATAAGACAAAAATCTATGGGCTGTCAGGTACGATGGCGATTCAGACAATATACTCTATCGTCTGTTTGACCAGTGGGATGACGCTGAATGGCTGCGCACATTCTTCAAGGAACATTTCAATGACCTTGTCGGCTATTTTAAGGTGACAAGCATCAACCAAGCGGTTCTTGACACCATGGAAGACCGTGATACGTTGGAATGCCTCCTGCTGGACCTCAGCCCGGACGACAACTTGGATGCACTCTTCAA
>JALFCG010000064.1 GCA_022771265.1 Prevotella sp. | reverse complement strand
TCAAGACAAGCAAAAATCATCAATGACATGGCAAAGGTAAGCATAAAATCTGAGAAAATCACTCCTTTTGGAGGAATATTTCACGTGAGGGAGCATTTTTCCCGTTTTGTGGGTCCTGTTATCGACAAAGTCCTGGGACTTCGATGCACATCGTTCGGCTATCAAAGCGCGAGATTGTGGATTCTTTGTCGGCATGACCTATGCATAATCACGTCTGTAGTGGCAAGACTATCGTCAGATGGAGAAGTGAACTGCAAAATTAGTCAGCATCAATATTAGTTGCGGATTTTAGTTTTGTACTGCTTTTTAGATAAAGAGCCGATGAACGCCGAAGAATACTGCCGAAAACCCTTCACCCTTCACTTTTCGGACGTAAATAGCTGAGTTACAGGAATATATCAAGGTGAAGGGTTGCTTCAGCCCTTCACCACCCTTCACTACCCTTCACTATCAGGAATCGGCGG
Source organism: Prevotella sp. (assembly GCA_022771265.1). Taxonomy (GTDB): domain Bacteria; phylum Bacteroidota; class Bacteroidia; order Bacteroidales; family Bacteroidaceae; genus Prevotella. The sequence goes on along the minus strand of JALFCG010000064.1, from coordinate 18,192 downwards.
TTTTCTCTCGTTGTTGACAAAACTGAAAATTATGTCAAGAAAGAGTTTTAGGTTAAACTATCGATTCGCCCCGAAAAATTCACAGGTGAAGGGTGGTGAAGGGTTGTCGCAACCCTTCACCACCTTAAACCATTGGTACTGAGATATTTACACTTAAAAAGTGAAGGGTGAAGGGTTTTTGCGAATATTCTTCTGCATAGACAATCTTAGGCCTACAACAACTGCTGCTCCTATGGTGAGTTTTCCGTCAGAAGCCTTTTGACAAACATCCAAAGCCTTCTGACGAACATCCGAAGGCTTCTGATGAACAGCAGAAGTCTATTGACGAAGATTGCGCAGCTGCTTTAGGCAGACTCCAGTTTCAAGGGAGAATGAAGAGCTTGAAAAGGCAGGCAATAAGTCTTCCTTTGCTATAGTCACATATATATAAAAGGTGGCGCCGATGGACAAACAAATAGACCTGAAAAGTGATAAAGGCAAATATAATACTTAAATCGAGTAGGAGGTAAACACTAATCGCAGATGTTTATCTCCTGCTTTTGTGTTTACCTCCTACTCGATTGTTATCTCATTCAAATAAACTTTTCTTCTTTGTATTATTGAATAATTAAGAAAGTTGAATTACATTATTACTTCCACTGTGTGTTTACCCTCTGAATATGGTATTACACTGCCGTTAACGGGATTGCCATCGACAGTCATGGATGTAACGCCTGTCTGACGGCCTTCAGGATTCTTGACCGTTATCGTATATTCTGCATCGCGGAAACGACGGCGAACGGTGTATTCCCTTGCTGTAGAAGGCAGACATGGACGAACGGCAAGACCTTCATAGTCGGGCTGAATGCCGAGAATATACTGGCTTACCGTCAGCCACATCCATGCGGCAGTACCTGTCAGCCATGAGTTCTTTCCCTCTCCTGGCTTGAAAGCGTCCTTACCCGCTACCATCTGACAGTTGACGTATGGCTCAACCTTGTGCAAGGTCTGATATTTTTCCTCCACATATGAAGGAAGAATCTTGGTGTAGTGTTCCCATGCTTCGTTGCCTCGTCCAGCCACGGTCATACCGATAATCACCCAAGGATTGTTATGGCAGAAGATGCCCGCATTCTCCTTGTAGCCTTCCGGATAGGATGAAATCTCTCCCATCTCGACATGGTATGTGGTGTAAGCGGGATTATTAAGCACTATGCCATGCTCGCAGTCCATCATGCGCTCAACTGAGTCGATAGCCTTGTCGCAGAGACCTTCGTCAAGACCTATGGCAGCCATCGTACACCAGCCCTGGCTTTCGATGAATATCTTTCCTTCCTCGTTTTCGTTAGAGCCGATTTTGTTGCCGTAGAAGTCGTATGCACGGAGGAACCACTCGCCGTCCCATCCGTCTTTCTTCACCGCCTTTTCCATTGCTTCCACTGCGGCAGCCATGGTGTCGGCTTCTGCGTCGAAACTCTTAATGCCATATTTTGATGCGTCCTCGCCTGACTTTACCAGCTGACGGCATAGATTGACATATTCCTTTCCTGTAACGACAAACAAGCCGGCAATCATCAGTGACTCTGCCTTTGAGCCCTTGCTATTGTTCTCCGTTGTCTGGAAACTCTCGTTGGGATCCCATGAGAAACAATTGAGGTTAAGACAGTCGTTCCAGTCAGCGCGTCCGATGAGTGGCAAGGCGTGAGGACCAAGGTTGTTGGTGACGTGTTCCATTGAAATCTTCAGGTGTTCAAAGAGAGTCTTCTCACTGCCTGGCTGGTTGTCGAACGGCACTGGTTCTGACAGTATCGAGAAGTCGCCTGTTTCCTTCAGGTAGGCAGCAGTTCCGAAGATAAGCCAGCAGGGGTCGTCGTTGAATCCGCCACCAATATCGTTGTTGCCTCGCTTGGTCAAAGGCTGATACTGATGGTAGCAGCCTCCGTCGGGGAACTGTGTGGAGGCGATGTCAATGATGCGCTGACGGGCACGGCTTGGTACGAGGTGAACGAAGCCTACGAGGTCCTGGTTGGAGTCGCGGAATCCCATTCCACGCCCCACTCCGCTTTCGAAGAACGAGGCTGAACGCGAGAAGTTGAAGGTGACCATACACTGGTACTGGTTCCAGATGTTGACCATTCTGTCGAGTTTGTCGTTGCCGCTTTCCACTGAGAAGTTTCCGAGCAGTTGGTCCCAATAGCTCTTTAGCTCGTCGAATGCCGCGTCAACCTTTTCCGTAGTGTTGAAACGCTCGATAAGCTCATGGGCCTTCTTCTTGTTGATGACTTTCTTTGCCTCGAATTTCTCTTCTTGTTCGTTCTCAACATAACCGAGAAGGAACACATAGTCGCGGCTTTCGCCTGGAGCAAGTTCCACCTCTATATAATGCGAAGCTATAGGGCTCCAGCCATGGGCATGGCTGTTTCGTGGATGTCCTTCCACAACGGCATCGGGAGCTGACTTCTCACTGTAAAGTCCGACAAACGTCTCACGGTCAGTATCGAACCCCTGGACAGGCGCATTGACAGTATAGAAGGCGTAATGGTTGCGGCGTTCCCTGTATTCCGTCTTGTGATAGATGGTTGAACCTTCAATCTCAACCTCTCCTGTAGAGAAGTTGCGCTGGAAGTTCTCCATGTCGGTGGCGGCATTCCAAAGGCACCATTCCGTGAACGAGAACAACTTCAGGTGCTTTGTTTCGGAACCGGTGTTTGTCAAAGTCAGTTTCTGCACTTCACCCCACGTCTTCAACGGTACAAAGAAGAGCACCGAAGCCTCAACTCCGAGCTTTGAGCCTGTCACTCGGGTATAACCCATGCCATGGCGGCACTCATAGGAGTCGAGAGGTGTGCGGCAAGGCTTCCATCCTGGATTCCAGATGGTGTCACCGTCTTTCAGATAGAAGTAGCGTCCGTCGTTGTCCATCGGCACGTTGTTGTAGCGATAGCGCGTGATGCGACGGAATTTGGCATCCTTGTAAAAACTGTAGCCTCCGGCTGTGTTGGAGATGAGCGAGAAAAAATCCTCATTACCCAGATAATTAATCCAAGGCCATGGGGTCTTTGGATCGGTGATGACATACTCACGGTTAGTATCATCAAAATGTCCGTATCTTTTTTCCATTTTGCGAGTTATTGATAATTATGATTCAATTTACCTCGCAAAATTAGTTTATTTTCTTTGAACTACAAAAGAAAAATGATTTTTTAGTTTATACATTTTATTATTTTATTCAAATACTATTATATATCGACCTCAAATTGCTAAAATAGTATCACTATTTGGCAAATATTATATTTGTTGTAACAGAAATAATGACTATCTTTGCAAGCGGAATTTGACTATAACTAAAAAATAAATAACAATGAAAATCAAAAAAACTGTTTCATTGGTCATTATGACCGTTTTATCAATCATTATGGCTGCATGCTCTTCAGGAAAAAACAGTGAAGGAGAAAAATTCGTGAAAGTCGCTGACGGACATTTCGTTCGGGACGGAAAACCTTATTACTACGTTGGAACCAACTTCTGGTATGGGGCAATACTTGGCTCAGAAGGGAGAGGAGGCGACAGAAAACGACTATGCCAGGAACTTGACGACATGAAGGAAATGGGTATCGACAACCTAAGGATACTCGTAGGCAGCGACGGAAAGGAAGGAGTGCTGACAAAAGTTGAACCTACACTACAGAAAGCACCGGGAGTGTATAACGACACAATACTTGCAGGACTTGACTACCTGCTTATGGAAATGGGTAAACGAGACATGGTGGCTGTGCTTTACCTTAACAACTCCTGGGAATGGAGCGGAGGATACGGCTTCTATCTTGAACATGCAGGAGAAGGTGTAGCTCCTCGCCCTAACGAGGCTGGTTATCCTGCCTTTATGGACTTCATGCGGAAATATGCCACATCGGAAAAGGCTCACCAGCTGTTTTACGACTACGTCCGTTTCATCATCGGACGTACCAACCGTTATACCAACGTGAAATATACCGACGACCCAACAATCATGTCATGGCAGATAGGCAACGAGCCGAGAGCTTTCGGCAAGGAAGAGCTGAAGCCTTTTGCAAAGTGGCTTGCTGAAACATCAGCACTCATACGAGACCTCGATGCCAACCATCTCATTTCAATAGGTAGCGAAGGTGCATGGGGTTGCGAAGGCGACTATGCTGCCTACGAGACAATATGCAGCGACAAGAACATCGACTATTGCAACATTCACATCTGGCCATACAACTGGAGCTGGGCGCGACCTGACAGCCTTGTCGCCGACCTTCAAGCTGCCTGCGACAGCACTAAACAGTATATCGACCGTCACATAGAGATTTGTGACCGCCTTAACAAACCGTTGGTAATGGAAGAATTCGGTTATCCACGCGACGGATTCAAGTTTGACAAGGCTACATCTACTGTCGGTAGGGATGGATATTATAAATATGTGTTCTCGTTAGTTGCCGACAATGCCGAGAAAGGCGGAAAATTTGCAGGATGCAACTTCTGGGCATGGGGAGGAAGAGCCAACCCGAAACACGAGCAATGGTTGCCTGGCGACGACTACACCGGTGACCCGGCACAGGAAGCACAGGGTCTTAACTCAGTGTTCTACACCGACACAACAACTATTAATGTGATAAAGGAACAGGTTAAGAGAATGGAAAGGCTTAGGGAATAATATTTTTAGGAGTTAAAGGAGATGAAGGGGAGTTAAAGGAGATAATTTCTTTAACTCCCCTTCATTTATTACTCAGCTTCAGGAGCCTCGTCAATGAGGTCCATGAACTGGTCGAGCTTCGGAGTGATGATAATCTGAGTGCGGCGGTTACGCTGCTTGCCAACTTCAGTGTTGTTGCTTGTCAACGGATTGTACTCACCACGACCACCGGCAGTCAGACGCTTCGGGTCAACGCCATACTCGTTTTGGAGAGCCTGTACCACACTTGATGCACGCAGACAGGAGAGGTCCCAGTTGTTGCGTATGTTCTTCATCGAGGCAGCTGAAGCATTGACAGGCACATTGTCGGTGTTACCTTCGATGAGCACGTCATAGTCCTTGTAGTCCTTTATGATTTTCGCAATTTTGCTGAGAGTTTCAGCTGCACGTTCGTTGATTTCGTAAGAGCCGCTCTTGTAAAGCATGTTGTCAGCCAACGAGATGTAAACGACACCTTTCAGCACCTGCACATCGACTTCCTTCATTTCCTCCTTGCTCAGCGAACGAGTGAGGTTATTAGTGAGAACCATGTTCAGCGAGTCGCTCTTGCTCTTCACTTCCACCAAATGTCTGATGTACTGGTTCGACTCGTTTATCTGGTCAACAAGTTTCTCAATGCTGACGTTGTTCTGGCTTGCGTTGCTCAAACTCTTGTCAAGCGATCCTTGAAGGGCTGCATAGTCCTTCTTCTGCTGTGCGAGCTGCTCTTCGAGCGACGCTATGCGTGCCTTGTTGGCAGCCAGTTGTTCTTTTGCATCCTGATAGTTGCGTGTAAGTTCCTTGTTCTCGTTTTGGCAATTTTCCAAATCTTTCTTGCTTGCGCAGCTGCTCATGACGAGTGCAGCCGATAGCGCGACGATGATAAAACTTTTGTTCATTGTACTATTGATTTTTATGTTTATACTCTGCAAATATACCTATAAGACTTGTAATGGAGAAAATTGTAAAGGCGATTTAATGGTATTTAACTATTAAATCGCCCTTTTATTTTTGTTTTACACTCCATGCAAGAGTGTCAGAACTGAAGAATCTGCAACACCTTTGCCATTGTCTTCGAATGCTTAATCGTCCAAGAACCTTGGATTTGTTTCACATTCTGTGGCAATACATTAGTATCGCGCAGCTTCCTCAACAAGTTTCTTAACGGCCTACCGGGATGAACCTGGTCGTCAGTCAATACTCCGGCTACAGCCAAAGCCTGGTTGGCCTCGATGTCGCCAATTTCTGTTTTACCTCTTTTCAACATATAGTCGTCAAGGCAGTTTTGGATAGTTTGTACATTACAATTCATGGTTCAAGCATTTTAGTGACTATTACGTATTAAGTACTGCAAATATAAGGAATAAACTAATACATTGCAACTAAAAGCCTCAAAATTTTAATATATTAACAAGAATTTAATACAAAATGTTCAAAACTGCAACCTCGACTTACCATTTCTACCTGATAAAGTTGGTTTTTATCGGTGTTTCATGTTCAGGAATCTGAACGCCTGCCTTGCGTCCTGCATCAATGGATTTCAACATCCACGCCATGTTGCGTGCCAACTGTCGCATTGTCTGCATACCTTCAAGGTCCTGTTTCACCTCGTCAGGAGTGTTGCCGTGGACCTCATTCCAGTATTTCGACGACACCACTGGCATACAGGCAATGGTGAAATAACGGTTCATGTCCTCAAACGCTCCCTGTGCACCTCCTCTTCGACAGCTGACGATGGCTGCTGCCGGTTTGTTGAAGAAAAGGGAAGCCTTTGAGCAGAAAGCACGGTCCATAAAGGGCTTTATGAATCCTGAAGTACCTGCGAAATGCACAGGAGTGCCGAACACGAAGGCATCAGTCGATTCAACCTTTTCAAGAAACTCGTTTACAGTGTCGTCAGAATACCAGCATCTCTTGCTTTGGCTGCATTTTCCACATCCGATACATCCCATAATGGCCTTGTTGCCACACCAGAATTCTTCGGTTTCGATACCCTGTCGCTCAAGTTCCGCAGCTACTTCCTGCAGTGCAGTGTGAGTGCAGCCATTCTTGTGCTGGCTGCCGTTTACCAATAGTACTTTCATTTTGTAAGTATGATTATAGAAAATAATAGTGCAAAGGTATGAAAAAAAACAGAAACCAACAAACATATATTAATAATAATGTATAAAGGCGAAAGTTTTTCCAATTGACGATACAACTTTCAAAGAATTGTTGTACCTTTGCCGAAAAAATAATCAGCAATGGCACAGGGACAAATACAAACCCAAAGACAACAGCAGGTTCAGAAGCAGATAATGACAGCCAACCAAATGCAGCTACTGCAGGCAAAACTGTCGGAACTGCCTGTCGCTCAACTTGCTGAATGCATAAGAGCCGAGATTGATGACAACCCGGCTCTCGAACAAGTATTGCCCGACGACCATTACGACAACGACAACGACAACGATAGCTTTGACAATAACGACAACGAAGAACACGAGGAAGACTATGAGACAATGCGTGAAAGGGAAGAGAGACAGTCGGAACTTGACGAAGCTATGAACAGCATTGGAAAGGACGATGAGGAACTGCCCGTCTATTACAAGTATTCCAACACTAACAACGACGACATACAGGAGGAAGAAAGCATCTACGACTCTCTCAACACTCAGATGATAGAGACTGAGCTCACACCTAAGGAACGAGAGATAATGGAATACCTCATAGGCTCGTTAGACAACGACGGATGGCTCAGGAAATCAACATTGTCAATAGCCGATGAAATGGCTATATATAACGACATTGACGTTAACCAGCAGGAAATAGAAAATGTGCTGAAGAAACTTCAGGAGTTCGACCCGGCAGGAGTTGGGGCACGCTCGCTGAAGGAATGTCTGTTGCTGCAAATAGAAAGGCGCACCGACTCAAGCGAAAAAGAGATGATGAAAAAAGTCATTGACGAATACTATGACGAGTTTATTAAAAAACAATGGAACATTATTCAGAAAAAACTCGCCATCGACAACATCACCACCGAGCGCCTTCTACAGGAACTGACAAAACTAAACCCTAAGCCGGGATTGTCGTTCGGTAGCAATTCAAACATCAATTTACACAATATTACACCCGACGTTTACATTGACTCATTCGACGACGGTACTGTGACGTTTTCCATCAACAATTACGACGCACCGCACGTTGCCATCACTCCTTCGTTTCTCGACATGATGAAACAAAACCAAGGCAATGCCGACACCATTAGCCGACAGATGCGCGAAGCCATGATGTATGTAAGGAACAAAGTCAGTTATGCGCAAATGTTCATCAACGCCTTGAAAATGCGTAACGACACCTTGACATCTGTCGTGAAGGCTATTGTCAATTGTCAACACGACTTTTTCGTGGAAGGCGACGAGTCATACATCAAGCCCATGACTCTCAAGGATTTGTCAGAGAAAACAGGTTTTGACATTTCAACCATATCAAGAACATGCAAAGGGAAATACGCCCAGACACGTTGGGGAATGTTTCCCTTCCGATACTTCTTCAGCGACAAATATACTACCGACAATGGCGACGAAATGTCAACAAGAAGCATTAAGGCGGCAATGAATGACATAATAGACGGCGAGGACAAGAAAAACCCTCTCAGCGACGAAGCTATAGCACAAGCACTTGCTGAAAAAGGATTCCCTATAGCAAGACGAACAGTGGCGAAATACCGCGAACAACTGGGAATACCCGTAGCAAAAATGAGAAAATGAAATATGAGATACGTTAAAAACATAATTATTGCGGCAAGAGTGATGAGCATGGTGTTCACACCCTTCTACCTGCCTACAGTGGCACTGCTGGCGCTCTTCTCGTTCAGCTACCTCAGCCTGCTGCCTTTCATGTACAAGACATTTGTCATTGCCATAGTCTATTTTTTCACCATTCTCCTCCCCACCTTGCTCATTCACATCTATCGGCGCTACCAGCATTGGAATCTCATAGAACTAGGCCATCGCGAACGACGCATGGTGCCTTACGTCCTTTCCATAATCTGCTACCTTGTGTGCGTCTATATAATGCAGTCACTCCACATTCCTCACTTCATGTCGAGCATCGTGGTAGTGGCACTGATAATACAGATAATATGTGCCATCTTCAACGCATGGTGGAAAATAAGCACCCACACCGCTGCCATAGGAGGTGTAGTAGGTGCAGTGTTCGCCTTTTCGTCCATTTTCGGCTTCAATCCTCTTCCATGGGGATGCCTGTCGATAATACTTGCGGGTGTCGTAGGCTCAAGCCGCATGATTCTCAGGCAACATAGCCTTGGAGAAGTAGTAATGGGATTTTGCATAGGAGTGTCAGTTGGAATGTCAATCCTTGTTTTCTAAGTACAATACAATTAATGAACAATATAAAAATATGAAACCAATAGTAAGCATTATCATGGGCAGCACAAGCGATATGCCCGTAATGGAAAAAGCATGTAAGTTCCTCGACGAAATGCACATTCCTTTTGAAGTGAACGCACTATCAGCCCACCGCACTCCTGATGCAGTGGAACAGTTTGCAAGAGAAGCAAAAAACAGGGGAATAAAAGTCATAATAGCAGCTGCAGGAATGGCTGCCGCACTGCCGGGGGTGATTGCCGCATCGACAACATTGCCAGTCATAGGAGTGCCTATCAAGGGAATGCTCGACGGACTTGACTCCATGCTGAGCATCATTCAGATGCCACCGGGAATACCTGTCGCTACCGTCGGTGTTAACGGTGCACAAAACGCTGCCATACTCGCAGTGGAAATACTCGCCCTTGCCGATGAGGACATTGCCGGAAGGCTTGCCGCGTTCAAGTCGTCGCTAAAGGAAAAAATAGAAAAGGCCAACAGGGACTTGGCTGAGATAAAATACGAGTACAAGACTAATTAACTCGGTGTTTAACACCTCTTTTCTATATGATTGACTTTTTCAACTACAAACGAAGGGAAACAACTGTCACTCACGTAGGCAATACACCTATGGGAGGCAGTAACCCAATACGTGTGCAATCAATGACCACCACCGCCACCACCGATACCGAAGGGTCGGTGGCTCAGGCAAAGCGAATAATTGATGCTGGTGGAGAATACGTAAGACTTACAACCCAAGGAGTACGTGAGGCGGAAAACCTGCGTGAAATAAACTCACAAATGCGAAAGGACGGCTATATCACTCCTCTTGTCGCCGACGTACACTTCAACCCCAATGTGGCTGACGTGGCTGCACTATATGCCGAAAAGGTCAGGGTGAACCCCGGAAACTATATTGACCCCGCACGAACGTTCAAGCACATTGAATATTCCGACGAGGAATATGCAGCAGAACTGGAAAGACTTGAAAAAAGGTTTACGAAGTTTCTCGACATATGTCAAGAAAACCATACAGCTGTACGCATTGGTGTCAACCACGGTTCATTGTCCGACCGCATAATGTCGCGCTACGGTGACACTCCTGAAGGCATCGTGGAGAGTTGTATGGAGTTCCTTCGAGTATGCAAGCGACAGAAGTTCAACGATGTAGTCATCTCCATCAAGGCAAGCAATACAGTGGTGATGGTGCAATCGGTAAGGCTTCTCGTAAGCGAAATGGAAAAAGAAAACCTTCACTTTCCGTTGCATCTTGGAGTGACCGAAGCAGGAGAAGGCGAAGACGGAAGAATAAAAAGCGCAGTAGGCATCGGAGCATTGCTTGCCGACGGTATTGGCGACACCATAAGGGTTTCACTCAGTGAAGAACCTGAGGAAGAAATACCAGTGGCGAAACATCTTGTCAACTACATCACACAAAGGCAAGGCCACACTATGATTCCAGCCACTGCCTCACAGTCATTCAACTGGATTCATCCCGAACGACGCAAAACGACTCCAGTAAGCATCATCGGAGGCGACAACAAACCAATAGTCATTACCTCAGTCGACAGCGACGACTTCGACAGTGACCTCACTCCCGACTTTGTCTATGTCGGCGACAAACTTCCTGACACTCTTAGGGAAGGACAAAAATACATTGTCGATTTCACTTCATGGAAAGGTGACCCTCTCACCTACCCTATCTTCCCTTACATGGCTATGCCTTTCGTCACACAATGCAACGCAGAGATAAAATTCCTTGTATTGCCATACGGTGTCAACACCGAAGAATTAACAGCTTGTCTCAGACACAATCCAAACGTGGTGGCAGTAAGTGTCAGCAACCATAAAAACCGTCTTGGCGAGCAACGTGCCCTCTTGCACGAAATGATGAATGCAGGCGTTGACAATCCAGTCGTCTTCTGTCAGGCATACAGCCACGACAAAGAACAAAAAAGCCTCTTCCAACTGGAAGCTGCTGCTGACATGGGAGCACTGATGATTGACGGTCTTTGCGACGGTATATGGCTCATGAACAACGGGACAATATTAGCAAAGGACATAGCCGAAACAAGTTTCTCCATTCTTCAGGCAGCAAGGCTCCGCACTACAAAAACAGAATACATAAGCTGTCCAGGATGCGGACGAACCCTTTACGACCTCCGCTCGACCATAGCCCGCATAAAAGAAGCCACACGCCACATGAAAGGCCTAAAGATTGGCATTATGGGATGTATAGTCAATGGTCCAGGTGAAATGGCTGACGCCGACTTCGGATATGTAGGAGCAGGACGCGGAAAAATATCACTCTACAAAAAGAAGGAATGCATAGAAAAAAATATCCCAGAAGAAGAAGCAGTGGAAAAACTCCTGCAACTCATCAACTCTTCCTGCCATACACCCAATGAAGAATAGTGAAATTGGTAGGTACGGCTATTGCAAACACCAATAGCGGCACCAACAGACGATGGACACCAAGGAAGAAAAACAAGTTGAACAAAGCAATCTGAAGAACATAATTCACCAAATGGCTGCCACTAAACCCGGCAGCCTTTTTTATAGACACACGCGAACGGAATGTGTAATAAGTGGTCATGAAAAAGTTGAAAACAAAACTGACAGCATAACCTACAGTGTAAGCCATGTTCAACCACAAGCCACCGTCCATCGTCAGCTGCAAAAGATAATATACGGCATAATGAATGGCAGTGACAATAACTCCCACAATGCAAAAGCGCATAAACTCATGAGCCTTGTCAGAGGCTATGATATTCTTCACCTTATCTATTACAGATGCTTTCATATCGTTCAACCTTTATTGTTAATGCTGCAAAATTAACAATAATAATCGAACTACGCAATAATATTCCACATTATTTGTGTGTATAACTGTTGATAACTTGTGGATAACCATATTGATAACCCTGTTAACAACATGTGTCAAGTTATCCACATTTCCACATCAACCACCCTGTCCTGTCGGTTTTTGTGGTTATCAACACAGTTATTATTAAGTTTTTAGTAAGATTTCCACGTTTTTTTGATGGAAAAAGATATAAACTTATTAATTTTGCACCGAATTAGGAAATTGTGGATAACCAAAGGACAACGCTCATAGTCAGTAAAGTAATATCTACATTGTGTGTTGACATCTTCATATCTAATGTTTATAACGAAACTGGCAAGGAAAAAGTAAAAAAGTTCTTCACATATTCACACCATATTATCCTATAAATTTTTTTTTTGAAAAGAAAATAAACAGAAATAATATAAATATTAATGTGATGACTAAACAGGAATGGATTAACAAAGGGTTCATCGACGAACCGGTGGCTGAAGGTACTGACCTGAAAGCCGAGATAAGGCGGTTGTGCAAGGAGAAAGACGCAATAGTGCTCGCACACTACTATACAAGAGGAGAGATACAGGAAGTGGCTGACTTCATCGGCGACTCGCTTGCATTGGCAAGAAAAGCCGCTGAAACGGAAGCGAAGATAATAGTCATGTGTGGAGTACACTTCATGGCTGAGACATGCAAAATATTGAGTCCGGAGAAATTAGTGCTTGCGCCAGACCTCAACGCCGGATGCTCGCTTGCCGACTCATGCCGTGCCGACGACCTCAGAAAATTCAAGGAAGAGCACCCTGGCTTTAAGGTGGTGAGCTATGTCAACACTACGGCTGCAGTAAAGGCTCTCACTGACGTTGTGGTGACAAGTGGCAACGCCAAGAAGATTGTCGATACTTTCCCGAAGGACGAGAAGATAATATTCGGACCTGACTACAACCTCGGATCCTACATCAACAGTGTCACCGGACGCGACATGCTACTGTGGAACGGAGGATGCCATGTCCACGAGCGGTTCTCAGTGGCTGAGATAGCTAAACTGAAACAGGAGCATCCTGAAGCACTTGTTTTGGCTCATCCCGAATGTAAGGGACCTGTGCTTGCCGCTGCCGACGTTGTAGGATCGACAGCTGTATTGCTGAACTATGCTGTAGCCAATCCTTCCAAAGAGTATATTGTCGCCACTGAGGCAGGCATCCTCCACGAGATGCAGCGTAGCTGTCCTGACACCAAGTTCTATCCCGTTCCACCTGAAATTAGTGAAGGTGGCGTTGGCTGCAGTTGCAACGAGTGCGACTACATGAAGATGAACACATTGCTGAAGATATACAACGCACTGAAATACGAGTGGCCTTCAGTGGAAGTTGATGAGGATGTGGCACGTGAGGCAGTGAAGCCTATAGAGCGAATGTTGGATCTTTCGAAATAAAAAATAACTCTACACTCTACATTCAGTAACTTACAGATTATCAGTGAGTAAGATGCAAATAATGTAGAGTGTAGAGTGTTACGCAAGCTGGTGTCATACATGACAGGCGACTGTCGTAAGCTGACAGTCAGCGAAGCATAAGGTTATGTTAGGCTCCACAATAAGTTACGTTTAGAAGGCGTGACAAGTCCTGCTTATGCACTATGTAATTCTCAAAAACAAGAAATAAATGCTTGTTTTCTTCGCAGATTTATTTTTTTGTGTTACCTTTGCACAATATGAATAAAACATATTCCATAGATATAGTATGCAGTACTGATGATAATTACATAATGCCTACAGGTGTTATGCTTGCCTCATTGTTTGAAAACAACAAGGGAATAAATGTAAATGTTCATCTGTTGCATGGCGGAATAACAGATATTCATATAGAACAACTAAGACATCAAGTAAATATATATGGTCAGAATATAACATTTTATAGAATGGATGACAATTTGTTTCGGGCTTTTCCTATAGGAAAGAGTTACCAGACAGATCATGTTGGTTCATCAATGGCAACTTATTACAGGTTGTTTCTTTCGGGAGTATTATCTGACAACATTGAAAAGGTGATTTATTTGGATGGTGACATATTGGTTGTGGATAGTCTGCAGGAATTATGGAATATAGATATGTCTGACAAGGCAATAGCTGCTGTTCCGGATAGCTATAACAATGTCATAACCCATTATAACAGGTTGCGTTATCCCCAAGAGCAAGGATATTTTAATGCCGGTGTGTTACTTATTAACCTAAAGTATTGGCGTGAACATAAGGTGGAAAGCAAATTTTTGGATTATGTGATTAATTATCCTGAACGTCTGGCATGTCATGACCAGGATGTGCTCAATTATGTTTTTAAAGACGCTAAAATTGAATTACCCATAAAGTATAATATGCTTAATGAATATTGGTTTAATGTCAGTCACAGTCTTATATCCTGGGAATATGAGCAACAGGTAATTGATGGTCAGAAAACCCCGGTGATTATTCATTTTACATGCATTCCCAAGCCATGGTACAAGAACTGCAAACATCCGTGTAAGAAGATGTTTGATAAATATAAGTCTTTGAGTTTATGGAGTAACGTGAAAGATAAGCGTTGGTTGCGCATAAAGTATTTATTAGAACATTTTTTTATAAAAACTGTTGTGTTTATTGGTTTGCGTAAGCATGATTATATTATTGAAAACAGGTATATTAAATTATAATATATGAAAATATTGCTTCTTGGTGAGTCCAGCTTTGTACACAGTACACTAAGAAAGGGATTTAGTGAACTTGGACATGATGTAGTGTTTATGTCATACGGTACTAAGTTTAAGTTATGTCCTCAGGATATTGATTTAAGAAGAAATATGAAATGGGGAAAACTCAGTGGTATTCTTCTTATACTTAAATTATTGATTAATTGTAGGAAATTATTTGGTAATGACATTGTTCAAATTCATAATTTTCAATTTGTTCCATTGAAAGTTTGGTTGAACAATGTTCTTCTTTTTTTACTGAAGATAGGAAACAAACGGGTAGTCAAAGGCTGTTATAATGATGATATTATAGTTTTTCGAGGACAGGCTCGTGGTATGTTGATGTATTCAGATACACATATAGGAACAAAGGCTATTAATGAGTTAGAGAATAAAGCAAGGATAGCAGAACATATGAGGTCTGACTATATCCATTGTTGTGAATACTCTAACAAAAAGTCAGATGCATTACTTCCATGTCTTTATGAATATTACGTTTATTATAATATTCCTGAATATAAGGATAAATTATATTATATGCCTTTGCCTATGGAGATACCTGTTATAACGAAGTCAGATATGCTTAATGTTCAGTTTCCTGTAAAGGTGTTGGTTGGAATACAGAAGAAAAGAGATTTTATAAAAGGAGCAGCTGTAATAGCTGAATATATAGAAAGACTGTCACTGGAAAATCCTGGCAAGATAGAAATTAAAAAGGTATATGATGTACCTTATGATGATTATTGCAAAATGCTTGACGAGGCTGATGTATTGGTTGACCAGCTGTATTCATATACACCTTCAATGAATTCGCTTGCGGCGATGGCCCATGGAGCTGTAGTGATAGGCGGCGGAGAAGAAGAATACTATGATTTTATTGGCGAGAAGAAACTTCGTCCAATAATAAATGTTCGTCCTATGGATGACGATTATAATATGAATATGTTACGAAATATATTATTATATCCTGATAAGATAGAGCAAATGAAATACGAAGGAATAGAATTCATTAGAAAGCATCATGATTATTTGTTGATTGCAAAGAAACATATTGATTTATACAATCAATTATGTTATTAATTCAATCCATTTATTAAAGATGTTTTCCTTGGAATAGCGTTTGCCTATTTCAAGGGCATTGGTTCCGTATTGTTTTCTCAATTTTTCAGATGACATCATTTTCATGGCTGCTTCAATTAATTGTTTACTATTAGCTTGTTCTATGATTAGTCCGTTATGACCATTAGAAACAATGTCGCTTGCGCCGTATTGATAATCGAATACTACAGATGGCAATCCACAGGCTTGTGCCTCTATGAGAGTCATGGGTAATCCTTCGTATCGTGAAGTCATAAGGTGAAGACTATATAGAGGATAGACGTCAATAATATTGTTGTTTCTGCCACATAGTTTTACCTTATTTCCCAATTCTAATGAATCTATCTGGTGTTGTAACTCTTCCCTACATGCCCCTTCACCGTAAATGTCGAGCTTCCAGTCGGGATATTGCTTTGCTATTTCTTTCCAACAGTCAATAAGAATATCAAATCCTTTTTGATATTCCAGTCTGCCAACAGCAATAGCTTTCTTCACAGAATAGTCTTCTACATGTGATTTTATGTCATTTATATAATTGGGTATAACATCCACTCGTTTGGCATATTTATATTCTTTTGCATCACCACTTGTAAGGCATACAATTCTTTCAGCTCTTAGTTCTGTGAGGAAAAAGAGTTTGTTGAATGGATTGAAGTTTCTTGCCAAATGTGACTCATATATCTTTCTTGCCTTGGTATGGCAGAAAGGCAGGAGAATGGCTCCAAGTGTTGTAGTAAAGAAAATAATGTCAGGATTTAATCTTTTGATTACTTTATTCAATCTTATGATAGCAATAAAAATTGTATATAATCTACTTATAAGTCTTAATAGAGAGTTGTTTGTACGTCTTGCAAAAGGCACATCAAGATATATCAAATTTATTTCATCGTTCAATCTGTATTGTTCTTTGCGATTATCACGATAAACGGTTATTACTGTAACATTATGTTGATATTGGGTGGAAAGTGTATTGGCCTTGTCACTTACAATGCGTTCCACTCCACCGTTTTCAGAATAATCCTCTATGACGTATATGATGTTCATGCTTACTGAAATTGTATGTACAGATTAGCGATATTCTTAATTATGTTCCATCTGAATTTCATTTGTTGCCATATAGAGTATTTGCTTCCCTTACCGTTACATGACGTGGCATACTCGTGCCTTCGGAAATATATAAGAGTATCTGGTATGAACTTGACATTATATTTGTAAGCTGCCACATTACCAATCCATATATCGTGCATGGGAATGTTTTTAGGAAATGGCAATGATGCTTCAAGCACATTGCGCCTGAAAGCCATACAGCAGCCCGTATAACCGTTTTTCCATATGGTGTTGTATATGCGTCCTTGTCTTACTTGCATAATGGCATAGAGTGAAGGATGTAATGGATTGAGTTTACTGTCAGTCACTACCGCATCACTCACCACACAGTAATATTTATGTAACCATTTAATGCACGTCTCCACCTTATTCGGTTTCCATAGGTCGTCTTGGTCTGCAAGAAAAACAAACTCTCCTTTTGCTTCTTTCAAAGCGTTTTCAAAATTGAGTATAGGCGAATGTTTGCGTGGCCCTTCAATTATTCTTATCCTTTTATCGTCTATGCTGTTAATAATTGAAATAGTATCATCAGCAGATCCGTCGTCCGACACAATGATTTCGTCGTCAGAGGACAGTTGACATAATATTGAGTCAATCTGTTCCCTGATGAATTGTTGACCATTATATGTAGCTATGCAAACAGAAATCATCTTATTTATATATAGAGCTACCGTTATTCAGACCATCGAGCTTTTTTCTGAAGCAAAGGTAATCATTTTGAGTGTAAACAGCAAGTAATTTGTGACATTTTCTTCATTATGCAGCTATTTTGGTATATATCCATAGTATTTGTTATAAAAAAAGGGCGTGCCAAATCAATTGACACACCCTCATAAAAAAATAACCTAACACTAACTAAAACAGATCATCCTCAAATCCGCAAGCAATCTCAATGGCAGTAAAGAGCTTGAACACTATGCATAATGATAGTATGAGCGTGAATTTTGTCCGATTTGGGCACACCTTCCCCTTACTCCACAATGTGACTTGAGGTAATACGCAGATTCTAACCACAAAGAATGAACTCTTACCCGAATTCAGTTATATCCCCTCAGGGCGAACATATCGTTGTAGAGCGAACTGCATCTGTTGGCGCGGATGTAGAAGTGCGTGCAATGCTTCTCGATTTCGCTGACGATTTCCTTCGAGCACGAACCACAGTCGGCTCTGAAGCGATTCACACGGATGCAGTTGGCTTCCAGTAGGACAAAGAATCTCTTGTGGGTCTCAGCCTGATAAAAGCGCACATTTGTGTTGCCATCGCTGTTCTCAATATAGACAATCTTGTCACCGATGACATATACGCCAGGTCTGTAGCCGAGGAACTTCTTGTATGTCGGTTTTGCATCATACTTCTCTGTTTCAAGGAACTGATGGTCGAAATC
>JALFCG010000012.1 GCA_022771265.1 Prevotella sp. | reverse complement strand
CTTGCCTGTAATCATCGGCGTCACCGAGAGTTCCATGCCGTGGTCGGTTGTCACCCAACACTCCCTCACGGTCATTATCCCACGTTCAATCCATTTCTGCATCGGCTCACGGCTCTGCTTAAAGATGTAGCCATTCTCGCGCAGCCAGTCAAAGAGTCGTTGCCGTCCGATGTCGATGCCGTTCTCGTAGAGCAGCTTCGCCATCTCTCCCACCATGATGTTCTCTTCCGAGCCGGTCACTCGTCGGCCGAGTTCCGCCATAGGTCGTTGCAGCTCTATGAGCCTGTCCTTCTCTTCTAAAGTGCGCTGCATGATGTTGAGAGCTTTAGCCATAATCGTTTTCTCGTCGTCCTCCTCACTCACTGGTATGTACCCCCCAGTCTTACGAATCTGCGGCAGCACCATGTTGAACACCCAGTCCTGAAACTCCTTCGCCTCCTTCTTGTTCGACTGGAAGATGCAGCGGTAGAGGTTCGGTTCGCCGATGTAGGTCATCGTAGTAATGCGGGTAAACTCACCATGGCGATTAGATGATTTTGTAGAAACCTTCACCGAATGAAGGTTACTAGAATCGAGCCTTTCCTTGACTCTTGACGGTTCTACGATTCCCAACGCCTTACATACATCCGCGAGACAAAACACCGTTTCCCCCTTCTCGTTCAGCGCAACTCTCAGCTGGCCAAACTTACTGTTACTGAAAATCTGTATTTCCATACTGTAATCGAAAAATTTATAAACATACCTTTTTGAAATTATTGTTTCTTGTTTTCACGGTGCAAAGTTAAGGCAAGAAAATGAGGCGAGAGTTGTACTACAACTGTACTACAACCCAAAAAAAATGGGGCAACCGCCCAATCAATGGAAACGGTTGCCCCGAAGAAGGTGCATTTACCCTTATAGGGTAACTATCTATTTGCTGTTGAAAATATCCTCTATCTTTTTCTTCATCATGTCAAAAATCTCCGTCTGCTTCCCGTAGTTGGAACTCTTGCCCATGGATGTTGACAAAAGGTTGTTATAGTTCGAAAGGTCAATGTTGAACGCCTTGCTAAGAGCCTCAAAATAGTCTTTCTTGCTCAGCTTGCCTCCATTGGCGTCAGTAATCTTGCCACACTCATACCACGCATACATCACCCGTATGAAGTCAAGCTTCACGCCAACATTCTTCGACAGGTGTATGGGACTTGCGGCTGTTTCCGCCTCCTCATTCCCGTTTTGCGTCGTTGGGTTAATATGCTGGCTCATCACGTTCCCGTTCAATGAGCCAATCAGTATGCCGATGTTTTGCTGCCTGTTCTCTTCCATAATAATAAAAAGGGTTTCATTCCAGTCTCTTGTTGTTGTCCGTCGCTCCGAGGTATAGGTGCTGGTCCATCACGTCGCCCGACAGTGTGCCGTAGTTCTTGTCGATGTTTATTGTGGGTTGCCTGTTCTCGCCATACATTTTCATCGTGCGTCGTTCCTGCTCCGCCGTTATCGTTGAGAGGATTCCGCTTATGTCGCACTCAGTCTTCTCCATAAGGTGATGAGCCACAACCTTCATCGCCTCAAGCACTGGGTCGGGAGTTGATTCGTTGATTTGTCGCGTCCACTGGTTTATGAGGTTCACACTACTTTTTGTGGCAGACATAAGCCCCACGAACACAATGCCCGACACAAACTGCCACAGTTTATCCCGAGGCACCTCGCTGTAGGCAAGGCGGTCGATGAAATTCTCAGGTGTATTTAGGTAAACGTCGTACAGCCCTCCGGGAAATTCCTTCAGCTGGCGTCTTATCTCCTCGACGTCATACCTCTCGAAGTTGGTCATTACCAGTGCCATGTTGTTCTCGCCGCTAAGCAGTTTCATCCATTTCCTGTATGTCAATCCGTCGCCGCTCGTGCCGTGCCCTGTCTGACCAGCCGCGCACTCCAGCATCGTTATCTCCGTCTCAAACTCCCTCTCGTCGGCGTTTCGGGCAAGCCCTATCACCCTTCGCCGCTCCACAAACATGTCGTGAGAAATATCAAGCTGCGAGAGCGTGGCAAACTCAGCCAGCACCTCGTGCAGCTCCTCAATGTCGGCAGGCATAGAGTTGTCATAGTCTATCAGTAGTGTAGTGGCTATATCATAGAGCACGCGCACCTTGTCCAGCTCGCAAGGAAACGGAGCAATGGGACCTGTGTAGTGCCAATCGGCAAACCTCAGTGCATAATCTTCGGAAGTTACCACGATACCCTTTTCAGCCATCACCTCCACAGTCATCTCGCGCATGAATCTGTTCGTCTCCACCACCATCACCCTGATGGAATTCCTGTCGGTTGACCTGATAATCTTCCACACCAGTGCCCTGTCGTCCCTTGCCACATAAGCCACATGCCGCTTCCCTGCAAACACACCAAGTGCCTCCGGGTCAGCGGCAGTAAATTTGCCTACGACCCAGAAGAAGCGTCCCTTTGCCGTAGCGAAGAAACTGTCGAGTTGGTCTTGCACATCGCAATGGGAGAACCCCCTGATAGTGAAGCGATAAGTGGTGTTCATAAAGATTTGTTCGTGTTTAGAATGATTGGGCTATTGTTGCTTTACGGTCACCAAAAAAGGCTCGGTTCCTTGGTCATGCGCCTTACCATTCCGCGTCCCGTCCTCTCTGCATCGTCAAAGCAGCTTTCTTCGGGCGACAACGAGTCAAAAGCGTTCAGCAGGCGTACTATCGAGCGGCCGATGGCGTATGCCAGATTTACGGGCACGGCATTGCCTATCTGCTTATATTGCGCCGACATGTTACCCTCAAACACCCATTCGTCGGGGAAGGTCTGAATCCTCGCATACTCTCTCACCGTGAGCGGCCGCGTCTCCGTCGGGTGGCATCTCTCCGTTTGCTTTTGTGCGGGGGCACAAGTAAGCGTTAGCGACGGCTCGTCCATCGACAGCCGTCTCGCCATGCCTGTCTTGCCTCCTCCGAGATAGAAGCTGCCGCCCATATATTCTTTCTGCACCTCAACAGGAAGGTCGCGCCAGTCGCCCCCTTCCGGCACCATTGCCATCACGCGGGCTTTCTTTTCGGGATACGACTGTCCCTCCGACCGGGGCACGTCGGTCGGGTAAAGGTCGCCCTTGAAAAAGGCGTCACGCAATGTCATTATCCTACTGTATGGGTCGGGCCACTTAAACTCCGCCTTTCCAGCCAGATCGTCACGTACTGCTATCAGGAAAAGCCTCTCGCGCTTCTGCGGCACCTTGTACATTATAGCCTTCATCACCCTTGGCTCTATCAGCGTATAGCCCAGCTCGCCAATGGCATTGCGGATTATCTCAAGTGTCCTTCCACCGTCGTGCGACATAAGCCCCTTGACGTTTTCTCCCATAAACACTTTCGGCTGTATTTCTCTAACGGCTCTCGCCAATTCAAAGAAGAGCGTGCCTCTCGTGTCGTTAAGACCGCCCTTTTTGCCTGCATAGGAAAAGGCTTGGCATGGAAATCCGCCTGACAGGAAATCGACTTTCCCGCGAAGCGGCGTGAAATCCACCTCGTGGATGTCACCCTCAAGCACGTTCCACTCCGGATGGTTGCGCCTTAGTGTCCTGCACGCCATCGGGTCCATCTCGTTAAGAAGGACATGACGGAAACCCGCCTTGTGCATGCCTATGGCAAGCCCGCCTGCGCCGGCAAACAGTTCGACCGAGGTGTAGTCGCGACGTGGCGTGACGACCGACTCCGCCTCCCAGCAACTGCAAAGCATCGACTTTATCTCGTCAAAGCCCTTGATACTGTCAACGGTGAATGACGGATTACCCTTCTCGTCCGTCACCACATCGTATTTCCCGCTGTACCGCCATTTTTCTACAGTAGCCCGGGAAACCCCCATAATATCGGCGAAATTGCTTTCTGAAATAATTTGTACTTCCATATCAGATTAGAAATTATCAAAGCCCTCGTATGTCTGGAATGCCAACAGGTAAAGACTTTTGTAGAAGTCAGTCTTGTCAAGCTCGTCATATACCGAATTTCGCAACCTTGCCGACTCGTTGCCCTCAATCACGTCGTCAAGAATGTCGGGCAAAGCCTTGCACAACTTGTAGAAAGCATACTTGTCGCCATACACTATCTCGTAGAACTTGTCCATCGACACGCGGCGGATGTGGTCGTGGCAGTAGATCCTGGTAAAGCCGTTGGTCTTGACACTCGCTTTCCAAGCAACGTCCTGCGACCTCTTGGATATACATTCCACCAACATGCAGGTGGCGCTGTCGTCCTCCAGCAGCTTTGCCTGCATCTTCAGATATGTGCTCGACGTGCTCGCACTGTTCATCGTGTTGTGCTTGTTTTTCATCTCAACGAAGATATGTCTCTCTTCATTGACTATGTCGAAGCCTCCTTTCGCGCCATTCTCTGGCACTTCCCAACCGCCACCGGCATACTTGAAAATGTTTTGGTGGAAATAGCCGATGCAGTTGTTGTTGGTCTTGTCAACCTGACGAAGGCATTCCGACTCTATCGTCTGGCGCAAGTCCTGACCGTAAATCTTAGAGTCGAACGTCAGTTTTATAGGGTCAATGAGATTCTTGTTGAACGACTTCAGGTCAATACTCCGACGGTATTGCATCATTGTCGATTCAACGTGCCCATATATGTCTTTGTTGGAAATGAATCCTAAGTTGTAGTCCCTCATAAGCAAAATAAGTTAATCGTTATTGATGAAGATTGCACGGCAATTAAGCCGAAATATAACTTTCATTTTGCAAAGATACTCTTTTTCCTTAAAACCACAAAATTTTCCTCTGATTTTTTGTTTGCCATCGCCCGAAATGTCGGAAGTACAAAAAAAATTCCGCAGGGCTGGTTGCCTTGCGGGGACGAGAGTTAAAATACGTCCGAATGAGTTTCTGCATCAAGGAAGAGAAGTGTTATCGTGTTCCTTCGCCCCATAAAAAAGTGAGGAACTACAAGTCCCTCACTTCATCTATTGTCAAACCTGTTATGTCGGCTATCGTTTATTTAAGTTTCGCATTTGCTCAACTTTAGGAGTTAAAAGGAGTTAGTAAAGAGTTAACGCTCCCTTTGGTCGCTCAGGAAGTTAAAAGCCGATAGTAAAAGCTTAGCTCGGACATACGTCTTTTTTTCGCTCCGCTCAAGGAAACTTCTTCTATAACTTCCTTCACTTGCGAAAGTAGAGTCCTTCATAGAAAAGTCCTATCACAAATCAAGGGTCTTAGGAACAGGTACATCGGTTCACTTCAGTACATCAGTTCACTTTCGGGTCGATGTACCTGTCCCTATGATTCTTGATGTGTCTTGTCGTCACCGCCGAACCGTTATCTTTTTAGTTCGCGTTGCGACTCAATCCATACCGAAAAAAGGGCGAAAAAAAATCCCGCAGGGCTGATTGCCTTGCGG
>JALFCG010000179.1 GCA_022771265.1 Prevotella sp. | reverse complement strand
TATTACCTCAAGTCGCATCGTGGGGTAAGGGGATGGTGGCTACATATTGATGTTGTGCTGTTGCTTTTTACTGAAAGCTACTACTAACGACTCATAAATCTACCCTTAATCGTGTATTGGATGATAGTTGCGGATTTTAGGACAATTTGTCAACTTGACAACTATTCGCAAGTTGACAAATTGCGAAAATGAAGTTGAATCTTATAGTGCATTGGATAGTTCTTTGTCGAATTCGGCAGCAAATGAGGGTCGCAAACTGTCGGATTTTACAATTAATCCATCGCTGCCAATCAGCATAAATCGTGGGATTCCCCACACATGATAGGTGTCTTCAAGTATTTTGTCGCCCTCGTTGGTGACTATGAATTGCTGCCATGGTTCCGGATGCTCTTTGATATATTGCTTCCAAACGTCGGTCTTCTTGTCACAGGCGATGCTAATAATTTTGACCCGAGAGTCGTCTTTGTACTTGTCGTAAACCTTTCTTAAGTGTGGCATTTCTTCTTTGCAAGGAGCACACCATGTCCCCCATATGTCAACAACTACAAGTTGTCCCTTGAAATCGCTAAGTCTGTAGATTTTACCATCGGGATCGGCAAAGGTGAAATCTGGAGCTATTTTGCCGGGAAAGATTTGGTTGTAATTGTTGTAAAAGTTTTCATAATCCCGGTTTATGCGTTGTCGTACACTGTCAACCACACACAATTGGAGATATTTGTCAACCGTCGGCCTACAGTCAATAGGATAAGGATGACGGAAGTATATGGAATGTAAGTAATCGGCAACGAAGCGTGAACGGTTGACGATGTCGTTTCCAAAGGCTTGTTTTATTCCATTATACACTACCATCTCATATGATGCCGTGTCATTCCTGTCAATGAAGTTGTTGAAAATATTTTCACTTAACGACTCGAAGTCGTAGGTCATCTCCTGAACGGGCTGTGTACTGTTGGAAGTTGAGAGCGCTTTTTTGATCCACTCTTCAATGCGGCTGTCAGATGGACGCGGAGCGTCGAGGCTAACAATGTTTCCTTCTGCATCGAACATGAGGAAACGCGGTATTCCGCTGATGTCGTATTCGCGGCACAGCGACGACTTATAATGGTCAGGGCAACGGAACTGTTTCCATTTTGGTTTGTCTTCCGCCAGTTTGTCGAGCCATTTCTTCTCGTTTTCGTCAAATGAGATGCTTATAAGATTTATGCGCTTGTCGTTTTTGAATTTTTCTACAAGTTTTTCCATGTATGGTATTTCTGCACAACAAGGGCCACACCATGTTGCCCATACATCGATGTAGAGCGCTTTGCCCCTGAAGTCCTTTAGGGAGTACTTTTTCCCCTTTGCGTCATAGAACGTGAAATCAACAGCCGGCATTCCTTTTTTCATTTTGTTGTAGTGGTTGAAGGTCTGGTCAGCTTTCTCGTGTCCTGCCTTATTGGTGCTCGTTGCCTTATAGTCGGCAAGGAGTTGCTCCATATCTTCAGGCGCATTTTGCAAGAGTTGCAAAATTTGCACATCAGCTAATTTGTTCTTTATTTCCTGATTGCTGAATGCATTCCTAATCTGCGAGAAACAGGTCGTTCCTTCGGGTGTAGGATTAGCAATCTCGTACCAGCGGAAATATCGATAGATTGCTTCTATGTCGTTAGGGTCGTTATGGTCGAACGAAAGCATCCAAGTCGAAAGGTCAGAGTCGGGCTGATAGTTTTTCCGCCATGCGTAACGTGCCAGTGAGGAGTTGATATAACTGTCAATTTCTTTCAGCTTAATTTTTCTGTAGGCAAGCGACTTTGTCTTGCAACATTCAGCTTTGAGGCTGTCGGAGTATGCAAGATATTCCGTACGATACTCACGGAATGTCTTGATTGTTTCAAGGTATTCCCATGGCCATCTTTCAAAGTCTGACATGATATTGTTACGCTCTTCAAACTCGAAGCAGTCCTTGTTGTCTCCCTGATAGTTGAAAACCAACGAATAGGGCTCCTCCTTATTGTCCTTGTTTTTTACTACTGTCGCATTGACGGTTGCCTTCATGCCATCTTCAAGGAAAATATTTTTCGACAACTTCTGCTTTTCGAATAACAAATAAGCCACTATGGGTTGCCTTAAGTTAATGTCGGCATTGAATGTGCCGTCGTCGTTGACTTTAAGGGTGTCAGTGACATGATAATCGTCACCGCTTTGCACTACAAAGGCATAGCCACCGTTAAGTCCATTGATAGTACCTGACAGGTGAGCCTTTCCTTGTGCATTGGCTGTGACGGAAGCCACAGCCAATGCAAGTATTAATCCTTTTGTTTTCATTATAATAACTTTACTTAGAATGTATTATATTACCTATTGCCATAGTTGACTTGGAAATCGACGGTTTTTCCGCATATTCCCTCAAATTTCTTTTCAATTGAGAGCTGACCATTTGTAGCCATGTTGAGATAATAGACTGTTCCTGATTTTGGCTTGCAACTGCCATCACTCACGCCCACATACATCCTGCTTGGATCATTGGGGTCAAACTCCATGCGGTCGATATTTCCACCCTCAAGCGTCATCTTAGAGATGATATTTCCTGTGAGAATACTGATGCCGACAATGGTATTGCCAGTGGCATAATACAGGAAGTTTACATCAACACTCGACATCGCATAACATGTTGCTTGCATAGCGTCACTTGTGAGCTGTAACTTACCTGACGGTACAATATAATACCACCTGCTACTAGTATCGTAGTCATACTTTGTTTGTTTCATTCCGTATAGGACATAAACTTTTCCGCCATCGTCTTTCATTACCATTCTAATGTATGACAATCCATCTTCACTAAGCAAATTATCACCCCAGATCAAATCCATATTGAGATTCGTTGGATTGAAATATTCATTTTCAAATCCTTTTGCCAAAGGAGACAATCCATAATAATTATCGTAGACGAAGCGTTTATTAATTTTGTCGTAAAAAATTGCAGCAATATTATCATTATAAAAACTAACAGGAGCGACTCTACCCGCATTATCGCAAGGTAAATACGTAGCAAACATCGGCACTGTAGGTTCCCCTTCCCATATATAGCTGTTTCGTTTAAACACTTTTCCATCCACAATACAATGCTCATATCGTCCGTAAGTTCCGTGACAAAAAGCCTCCAATATTCCAGGCTTGCTTGGAAAATAGAACATATCATTGAAATTCATTTCATAACTAAAATCGGTACCATTAACTACGACACAGCTGTCCTCAGTGGAAATTATGAGTTGCTGGTGACAGTTGGCATTACGTCCTGCATGGAAAATGCCAATAGGGTTTTTACCCAATGAGCGACCATTAACAGCAGAATACACATTATCGATTACTTTATTGAGGCTATTGATAAACGTTACATCAGACATGCCATCATTACTGCTCAGGATTGCCAACCCTTTAGAAAAGCTATTGACAATAGTGAGGTTTGACGTTGTTTGTGTAAATAATCCAGTGCTACGATCTTTAACCTGAAAGACTAATTCATAGTTGCCACTTGGTGAATTGCCTATTTCTGCTTTCAAATTTTTCATCTTAGAAAGAGTATCTGGCGCACTATTGGTTAAATCATTGACCAAATGTAGAAACCACACATAATCATAATTTTCTGATTCAAATGATAGACTGCCTGATATAATAGGATTAATCTCTAAAGTAGAGAACTGTTCAATTTCATATGATTGCTCCACACCTGTGATGCTGAGTGTATTCAGCTCTTTATAGCTGTAGTTACCTTCATCACTCGCACATGAGCTTAAGCTCATTAGTACACAAATCACCATAGATACAGCAAAATCATCCAAACAATTTATTCTCATATCCGTAATTTTTTTCATAAATCTGTTTTTAACAAATATAACAATGTAGGATTACCAGGGTTCGATAGCATTACCATACTCATCCATAATGGGATAATTATCGGAAAAATATTCACTCATATGAGCCATTGCAGCTACCCAATAATCATCATTAAGGAATGTAATGATACTTTCAGGAAAGTCCTGTCCAAGTTCTTGAACACACAACTCATGTTTACGACGGGAATAAGGGCCATAATAATCCGCAGCTTTGTAGGCAAACATACCCTCCCAAATAGTACCGACATATGGATCGTAAGGTGTATTCCACCATATAGGCTCAATAAGGAAATCTGAAAGTATAATACTCATCCTAAGACGATTTGAAAAGCCAAGGTCAAGATCGGAAGTCGGTTGGAGTACCAAACTCAGCATTACAGATTGCTTTTCTAATTCCTCTGTACGGTGAATTACTATGGGTACGCTTGTCTTCATCTCGTTAGCCTTGATGATATATTCGTCATTAAGAGCCTCATAATGACGGCCGACAATAGCATTGCTTGTCAGAGGATCTTCAACAATCTTAAATTTACGGTCAATAGGAGAAGCGTCGCCAAGTAGGTTGACCTGTAACCAAATGGTATCTTTAATCTGTGCTCTACCAACGAAAGAATAGGTAATGACCGAATCGAGTATGTTCCAATCTGTTGTGTTGCCTTGAAAATATACCGACCCTTTAGTCTCAAAACCATCATACGTGTTTTCTTTGCATGCAAAAACAAGCAAGGAGCATAATGATACAATAAATATATATTTTATCTTCATGTCTATTTCTTTTAAAGTCAATTAATATTATAACCGAATTCAAGTTCATCATCGGGCAAAGGAAGTACGTAAACATCTTCCGTCACATCAACGTTGGTATTTGGAATCCTCGGTAAGTTCATACGCTTATAATAAAAAAACAATTGCCCTTCTGCAAAGAATTCCCTCTGATATTCCTGTTGTATTTCTTGAATTAACATAGAATCGTCTATAACAACATTATGATATCCTCGCTGTGTACGCAACGACTTCAAATAATCAGAATTACCTGATGCCTCGGCAGCAATAAGATACATCTCACCAATTTTTAACAATGGAATCTGTGTACCAGTCATATATTTGCAAGTGTACTCATTATTACTTCCATTGGGAATAGAAAACATACGCTTTGAACGGATGTCAAAATCAAGTCCTTCAGCACCAAAGATTTGCGATTTCCTGACAGGAGTGATACGAAGGGATGCCGACCCTGAATCTCGAAAGTATAGATCATTGCAATCCTCTTTCAGTTTGTAAACATATACACTGCTAATGTATTCGTGCTTAGCAAC
Organism: Prevotella sp.; assembly: GCA_022771265.1. Classification (GTDB taxonomy): domain Bacteria; phylum Bacteroidota; class Bacteroidia; order Bacteroidales; family Bacteroidaceae; genus Prevotella. Next base: position 9,038 of record JALFCG010000179.1, on the reverse strand, counting down.
ACTCATCATAAATGAATAGTTCTTGGTTGTGCCTTGATTCTCAACGGCATCAGAGGCTATAAGATCGTCATTTATCAATTGAAATTTTCCTGAATTTATTACTTCCGTTGAATATGACAAAGCATTAGCCATATCTTGTTTGTAGAGACAAATGCGTGCCATGAGAGCTGTTACACCGTAGTAATTGAGTCGCGAGGTACGGTATAGGAAGAAACCGTCGTCTGCAAGGAAAGCATCATCGGAGTAATTAAGCTGTTCATTGTAGTTAGCCTGACAAATGGGATCTACGTCTTTTAGCAATTGTCGAGCCTCGGACAAATCATTAAGTAAGATGTCACACATCTCCGCCACAGAAATAACAGGTTGAGGATTAACAGTAGTTATAGCAACATAAGGTATCGCCTTCTGATCACGACCTGTTATATATGACGGAGCAAAAATGCGCAGCATGTCAAAATGTAGATAGGCTCTAACTGCAAGAGCCTCAGCTTTGACAACTCGACGTATTTTGTCGTTCAATATAGTTCCATTTGAACCTTCTACATTCTTTATTATGCGATTGCAGTTTGCAATGATTTCATAAGATTTTTTCCACATTGCATCAATCATATTGCGACAGTTTACATCCGTATAGCTATAACTTGCAGCCGTGTTATAAGGTGCATTAGCATCAGTATATTGCTGTGCAAGGACGTCAAGAAATCCCATCGTCATATTGCCTCCATAAACGTCGCTGTTACCCATCAGGGTGTAGATACCCAGCGTGGCATCGCGAAAGCCAGCCTCCGTTTGGAACAGGTCGTCCTCTTTCACCTGCGACTTTGGACGCACGTCAAACCAATCATCGCACGATGTCAATAGCAGGATGACGGCGCAGATTGTAAATGTTTTATATATATTGTTCATACAATTCATAATTGTTTACTATTATTGTGGATAATCAGAATCTTACGTTAAGGCCAACGCTGAAATTGCGTGCATACGGATAGTCGGTGCCTCGCTCCATCTTCACTGTTGAGGTATAGAACACGTCGTTCATGTAGAACAGCAATTTGAGACGCTGTATGCCATATTTTTTCAGGCCACTGTTGTCAAATTCGTATGACAAGTTAAGCGTGCTCATCGTCAGATAGTTGTAGTCCTCTACAAAGCGTGATGTTGGACGTGTCTGCTGGTTGATATTTACACCATTGGTATAAACAAAGCCTGTATATCGTGCAATATCACCTGGTTTTTGCCATCTTTCAGCTAGCGCGCGCACGTCACAGTTGTAGCGTGGGTCGATGTCTTGAACCTTATCAACAAGAGTCTGGTTGTACATCTGACCTCCCAACCTATAGCGGAACGTTGCATTTAGTTGGAAACCTTTATAAGACAATGTAGTTCCAAAAGTTCCCTCTATAGTTGGATCTGTACAACCACCTATTACGTAATTGTTTACATTCCACTCGCTGACTTTATTACCATGACTGTCAAGGAATACTTCACGTCCCGTCAGTGGGTCAACACCAAGCGACTGATTCACCCAAATAGAATTGATGCTCTCACCCTCTACAAATCTCACACGTGGTGTACGTACATCATTTTTCCCCGTTGGTGTCATAGACGAATCTTGTTTATCGTTATATGCCTTTAGGGCATCGGAAATCTTCAGCAATTTGTTGGTATTGCGAATCATTGAGCCAAATAGGCTCCAATAGAGCTTGTTGGCACGGTCGTTGATGACCGTAGCTTTCACATTCAATTCCCATCCTTTGTTCTGCACCTCTCCAAGATTTGCCATATATGACGTAAAGCCGAGTGATGGAGGCAGTGTAACGGAAGTGAGCAGGTCCTTGGTATTCTTCACGTAATAGTCGAACGTGAATTGCAGGCGGTCGTTCCACAATCCCAAGTCCAATCCAATGTTGGTCTCATGGGTGCGCTGCCAGGCAAGGTTGTCGTTGCCGATTGCCATGAGCGTTGCTCCCACGCCATAATGGTAGCGGTGGCCTGTAAGGTACTCGTAGGTTGTCATAGCCTGATAAGGGTCGAAGTTCTGGCTTCCAGTCAATCCGTAAGTGGCGCGAAGTTTCAGAGTGTTGACGAAGCCCAAATCTTTCATAAACTTCTCGTTTGCCATATTCCAGCCGATACCTGCACTCCAGAAGGGTGCCCAGCGTTTGTTTGCGCCGAAACGGCTCGACGCGTCCTCACGGAACGAAAGGTCGAGAAGATAACGCTCGTCGTAGCTATAGTTGACGTTGCCGAGGAATCCCATCAGTCGCGAGGTGTATTCATTGCCCGACGGTGAGCCGTTTTTCTCATACTGCGTTCCAAAACTGATGTAGTCGAGATTGTCGTTGGGGAATCCCTCTGCCTTCACGCTGAACTCCTTGCTCTTCTCCTGCCGAACGTTCCATCCAAGGTTGCCGTTGATGACATGCTTGTCCATCTTCTTGAAATAGCTCAGCACTACGTTGCCATCGTAGTTGAACACGTCGCCCTTGCTTGCCACGTATGAGCCACGGCGGTCAAAGTCATCGCCGGTGAATGAGGCAAAATCAGTATGCTTTCCGCTTTTGAAAACGTCTGCCGAAGTATTCTGCACCGTGAAGGCGAAAGTGCCTTTCAGGCGCAAGCCGTCAAGAATGTGCCAATCCACACCAAACTGGTTGGTCAAGTCGTTGTAGCCGCTTTCGTCACGATAGTTGAGTGTGGTGTTGTAAAGCGGATTATAGACTGGATTTTTCCATAATGAAGGGTAAGTACGGTCGTCAATATCCACCTGATAGATGTAGCTGCCGTCCTCATTGCGCACCTTGCAATAAGGATTTAGCTTTGCATAATCAGAGAAAGAGCCGTATGGGGAGTTTTTTGCGCTGACGTTGCTGAACGTCATCTGATTGCGGAACGTGATGTTCTTGTATATGTACTGCAGCTCCACGCCGATGCCTATGCGCTCACGTCCCGACTCGCGCATCACTCCCGGCGTATCGCTGTAGTTCAGGTCCATGGCATAGCGGAAGTTCTCCGAGCCGCCGTCAATGCGGATGGAGTGTTTCTGACCTACTACAAGTTGGTGCAATGGTTGTGCCAACCAGTCGGTATTCACTCCTTGCATAATATATCCAAGACGGCGGTTGTATGCCTCGTCCATTGGCAGTTGGTCAGAAATGTAGTCATGATTGTAATATGCTTTTTTAGAAGCATCATAAAGGCCTGCCATCTTTTCAAGCTGCAGCTTCTGTTCTGGATTGCACAGGTTGTAAGCCGAGAGGTCTGGGATATAGAATGTCATATCTGCATTGTAGCTCAAGGCAAGTTTTCCGTGCTTTGGCGTGTTTGTGGTGATTACGACGACTCCATTCGATGCACGTGAGCCGTAGATTGCCGTTGCGGCAGCGTCTTTAAGCAACGTTATGCTCTTGACACGGTATGGATCCATATCCCATACCTTTTCCGCTGTGGTCTCAAAACCGTCGACAATGAATACTGGCATGTTCGGGTTGCCCTTATATGTGTCACTCATGCTCGTCAGGCTGCCAGAGCCTCTTATCTGGAACTGAGGTACACTGTTTGGATTGCTTCCTGCAAGGTTGTTCTCAACCATGACGAACGACGGGTCAACATTCTGCAAGGCTGTCAAAATGTTCTGGTTTGAGCCTTGCATCAACTCGTCGGCGGAAATCGTGCGGGCAGCACCTGTGAAACTCTTCTTAGCCTGCTCGAAATATCCCGTTACGACCACCTCGTCGAGGGCATTGTCGCTTTTCAGACGGCTACTGATGCGATCGGCGACATTGCCAGCCTTTAGTTTTACCGTCGTTGTCTCCATGCCAACGAATGTTATTGTGGCTACAACGGAAGTGCAGGGAATCATCATTTTGTATTGACCTTTCGCGTCGGCTATGGCAAAAGTGTTCCCTACTTTTATCCTTGCTCCCGTAAGTGGTTCGCCGTGTTCGTCGCCTACAAAACCTGTCAGTAGGCGTGCTTTCCCTGACTGCGGGCATTTTACAGTTACCACGTTGCCCTGCATCTCGTAGGTGCAGCCGATGCTGCCCAGCACGTTGTCGAGTAGTTCACGGACGCTTTTGTTGCGGTGGTCAACGCTTACTGGTGGCAGTGTGGCCAGTTGTTCAGCATTGCCTACAAAGTTAAGTCCTGTTTGTCTGTTCAGTTCATCAAGCAACTGCTTAACGGTAACTTTCTTCAAAGTTATGTTCACATGCTTGTCAAGCGGTTGCTGGGCCATTGACAGTGTAGGTCTTGCCAGCAACGATATGAACATCAAAACGAGACATTGCAATAGTTTTTTCTTCATGTCGCTGTTTTAATTTATTAAATATGTTATACTTAGAATTGTTTATTCAAACTGATTCCCGTAGCTGACTATTATGGTGTCGTTACACATCTCGAAATTGACACCTGTCACAGCACTTATGGAACGAAGGATGTCGCTCAGGGAACCATACCTGTCGAACGTTCCCGTCAGGCTTGCGTCGCGCGATTTGCTGTCGTTATAGACGACGTTGTAACCATACCACTTGGAAATGACAGGCATCAGCTTGTCAATCCTGCAATTGTCGAACTTGAACTTGCCTTCATTCCATGCAGTATAAGGTGATGTATCGACATTCTGTTCCTTTTGTATGTGACTGCCTTTGACCAACATTCTATCACGTGGCTGCATTATGTACTCCTTGTCGTCTTTTGTTATTATGCTTATTGAGCCGTTGACAAGTACCACTTCTGTTGACATTGGCGAATGTCGGTTGTTTGTCTGGTTGGCGTATCGTGTGTTGACTAAGAACTCCGTTCCATATTCCTTTACTACTCCATTTGCAGTATTCACATAGAAAGGGCGTTCTTTGTCTTTGGAAACAAAGAAATAAGCTGTACCGTCAAGATAGACCTGTCGTTTGTCGCCTGAAAAATGTGTAGGGAACAAAATGCGGCTGTTATAGTCAAGATGGACACGGGTGCCGTCCTCAAGCGTCAGCCAATACTCACTCGTCTTCAAGGTCTGCAATTCACATTCCGCATCTGTGTCCACCGTATTGTCCAATAACGACGCAAGTGCGGCATTGGAGGAGAGCTTGACGTTACGTGTGGTTGTCCAACCGCCTGAAGCCTTATGCCTAACCATAACAGTAGCTGCCGTTTTCCCCGTCAGTTCGCTTTTATGAATGGCATTAGCAACTTCTTCCGACATTTGTGGGTGGACGGGGCGGTCATCTTTTGGGAAAACCGCCCATCCTACAGCAAAGACAATGAGAACGACGGCAGCAACCCTTGCAATGATAGAGAGAACTGAAGTGTACCGGGTGTTGCCACTTGACTTGTCGATGCGCCTCTTAAGCTGTTTCCATCCTTTGTCCTTTTCAATACGGTTCATAATATCCATACGGCTGTAGAGACTTCCGTCGTTCAACAGTCGTTCATATCTTATGCGGTGGCTTGCCTTTGAGTCAAGCCAAGCGTTGAGTTTGCTGATTTCATTGTCAGTAGCCTTGCCCAACAGTTTCTTTGCTATTATGTCAGTTATATCCATTATTTGTCTTTTTTTCGTCAATTTATCAGTAAAACGGACAAATAACGGAATGGGTGACAGTAAAATTAAAAATAATTATGCAAATAGTATCGAAAGAAGTATAGACCTGTTGTCGCCAAGTGACTTCTTTAGGGCATTGATGGCGCGTTTCTTCTGGGTTTTCACCGTTTCATAAGTAATGTTCAGTATGTCGGCAATTTCGGTCAGTTTCTTGCCTTCCATGTTCATTTTTAATATTTCACGCTGGCGCAGCGATAAATTGTCAATGGATTCAAACAACTTGATAAAAACTTCTTCAGTAAATATGACATCCTCTATATCCTCCAAACTCTGACTGTTTCTTCTGTTGTTTTCTGTCATTTCAAGAATATAGTTGTTGGCAATTACGCCATGGCGAATACTGTCTAGACATCGGTTGCGGACACCTGTAAAAAGATAAGAACGGAACGATGGCTTGTTGAGCATATCTACACGACGCTCCCAAACGGCAAAAAACACGTCCTGAACGATGTCCTCTGCCAATTCTTGCGAGACACCAAATTTCATGGCAAAAACCACTAATGACTTATAGTAAGTGTCGTAGTTTTTGCGATATTCGTTTTCGTCCCATTTAGAGTCGTTGCGCATTTTTTTCATTCTTTTGCAAAAGTACAAAGTTTTTTTGAATTAGCCAAATATTTATAATAGTTTTTTTATGGCAAGATTATGCTCATTTCTTCTTTTCAACTGACTCTTCCTTATATTGAAAACAACCGTCATTTGCGATGGAAAAGAAAATATGAATAGTTTCTTGTCTAATATGAATAGGGGAATATGGTTAAAAATGTGTAACTTTGCACCCGATTTATTATAAAGGATATGAAATTATTATTGTTCACATTTACTCTGATGCTTTTTTGCAAACCACTTGGGGCGCAGGAAAAGCTCACGCTGAAGCAATGCCTCAACATAGGCATTGAGAACAACCTGTCGCTGAAGGTTGCCAAAGGCGAGATAGTCAAAGGCAAGCATAACATCAGCGAGAACCGCGCACGATTGCTGCCGCAAATAAACTTCGGGGCTTCGCTCAACGACAACTTCGACCCGCCAGTGTCGGTGACAGACGGTACTGCCTATGGCAAGACCTACAACGTGACGAAGACACTGCAGTACAACTCGTCGGCTGCCCTGCAGCTACAGATGCCGCTCTACAGCCAGACGGCACTAACGGCAGTGAGCATTGCCAAGACCCTCGACCAGCTCAACCAGCTGTCTTATGAGAAGGCGCGCGAGGACCTTATGGTGCAAATCAGCAAGACCTACTATCTCATCCAGAACACCACGGAGCAGATTTCAATCATCGGCGACAACCTCCGCCGCTTCAAGGAACTGAGAGACATCACACAAGCATTCTTCGACAACGGAATGGCTCTCGAAGTTGACCTTAAACGCATCAACGTGAAGATTGAGGCAATGAACGTGCAGCTTGCCAATGCGCAGGCTATGCTCACGGAACAATACAACATGCTGAAATACGTTATCGACTATCCTGCCGAAAGCAACATCGTGGTGGAGGAAAAGTCCGTTGACGATATTGACGACGCGAAACTTGACGGGCTCAACACCAACCTCTACGAACTGCAGCTTCTGGCAAAGCAGCAGACACTTGCCGAACAGCAAAAGAAACTGGCGAAGGATGGGTATCTGCCGACTCTAAGCCTCAGCGGCAACCTTGCCTTCACGGCCTACACCGACAAGTTTAAGAACTGGTTCCACTCTGGAGAGTCAAACCACTGGTATCGTTCGGACGGAATTGGCATCTCGCTACGCGTGCCAGTGTTCGACGGATTTGAAAAACGTTCAAAGATACGCAAGGCACAGGCGGACATCGACAATGCCAAACTCTCGTATGAGAACGCGTTGAAAAACATGCAAACGCAGTATGCCAACGCCATCAACGACCTCGGCAACAACCGCCGCAACTATTTCAAGCAGCGCGACAACTACCTTCTTGCCGAGGACATCTACGGAGTGACCGTTGACCGCTATCGCGAGGGAATCGTGTCGATGGTGGAAGTGCTGCAGGACGAGATGAGCATGAGCGACGCACAGAACAACTATCTCAGCGCCCACTACAACTATCAGATATCAAACCTCGCCGTGCTGAAACTCACAGGACAGTTAGGTACATTATTGGAGTAAAAAAAGATAAAGCAATGGAAGATAAAGAAAAGCAAATCACTGCCGAAGAAAAGGCAAGGAAACTGAAGAAACAACGTGTAAGACAGATGATCGTAAGTCTCATAGGAGTAGGAATACTCGTGTGGGGCATTATAGAAGTGGTGTGTATGTTCCTCGATTTCAGCAACAACGAGACGAGCAACGACGCACAGGTGGAGCAGTATCTCTCACCAGTTAACCTCCGCGCCACGGGCTACATAAAGAAGATTTATTTTACAGAACACCAGGACGTGAAGAAAGGCGACACGCTCCTCGTGCTCGACGACAGCGAATACCGCATCCGCGTGATGGAAGCCGAGGCAGCACTGAAAGATGCCATGGCAGGCAAGACAGTGATGGGAGCCACAAAGCAAACCACCGAGAAGTCGGCAGATGTATATGAGGCATCGATAGCCGAGATAGAGGTGCGCTTGGCTAAACTCGAAAAGGACCGCCAGCGCTATCAGAACCTCGTGGAGCGAAATGCTGCCACACCAATCCAGCTGGAACAGATAGAGACAGAATATGCCGCCACAAAAAAGCGCCTCGACGCGACACGACGCCAGCAGAAAGCTGCCTTCTCAGGAGTGAACGAGGTGAGCAACCGCATCGCCAATACAGAAGCTGCCATAGAGCGTGCCACTGCGGCACTGGAAATGGCAAAACTAAACCTCTCCTATTGCGTAGTGACTGCACCTTGCGACGGAAAGCTCGGCAGACGGTCGCTGGAGGAAGGACAGTATATCAATGCAGGACAAACCATCACCTACATCCTGCCAGAGACACAGAAGTGGGTCATTGCCAACTACAAGGAAACACAGGTTGAGAACCTCTATGTGGGGCAGAAGGTGAGAATGACTGTCGATGCTCTCAGCGACCGTGAGTTTGAGGGCAAGGTTACGGCTATCTCCGGTGCCACGGGCTCAAAATTCTCGCTTGTGCCCACCGACAACTCTGCGGGAAATTTCGTAAAGATTCAGCAGCGTGTGCCAGTACGCATCGACTTTGTCAACCTCTCGAAGGAAGACAACGCCCGTCTTGCTGCCGGCATGATGGTGATAGTGAAGGCAGAGAGAAAATAAGGATATGAACAAGAATTTCCCGTTCTACGACTGGGTGCCCAAGCCTCTCGGAATCATCTTTCTGATAGTGCTTTTCATACCTATAATGACCGTTAGTGGAGTCTATTCAGCAAACAGCAGCGAGATGGTCGGTGGGCTTGGCATTCAGTCTGAACATATTTCCTTCGTTGGTTTTGTCACTTCGGTTGGCATGGCGGCTTTCTCGCCATTCTTCTATACCG
>JALFCG010000161.1 GCA_022771265.1 Prevotella sp. | reverse complement strand
CTGTGTCAAACCCCCCCACTTCTTGTTAGAAGTTATATTTGACGGCAATGGTAGGATTGACATAGAACGACTTGTCGGTGTCAATCTCAGGATAAATGAAGTTGTCGCTGATTTCTATCTCCGTACCCAACGAAAAATGCTCGTTGAAATTGTACCATAGCTGAGGCTCTGTCATCATGACGAGCTGGCCATGACCATTTGCCTTCTCTCCGCGCCAAAGGTCGATGAAACCAGAGAAAGTGCATCTTCCTGAAGCAAATGAAGTGCTCCATACGCCCGTGAGCTGTACAGAGGAGTATGCGGAACTTTCCTGATACTTGAAATACTGCTTGTACATTGCCTGCAACGACCAGGTTGTGGAAAAGTCGCTGTTGTGACCGTTGAGCGCAGGACCTATAAGGGCGGCGTTCTGGAAACGTGTGCCGCCACCATCCTTAAACGTTGTCAGTCCGCCGTTATATTCTGCATGAGCAGCTAAAGACAATGACGACGATGGATTTGCAAAGGTGAATTCACGCGATATTTCTGTATAAGCCCCCTTTATGCCATCGCTATACATATCGAAATCGACAAACCAGTACCAAGAGCCTAATTTGTCAGCCTTGAAATGTTCATAGGTAAGGGTAACAGTCTGACGTGTTGCTTGTTCGTCTGAGTAAATCTTACGGCCGAAGTCGTAATGCAACTGGAAATTCTGCGCCCAAGCCGCAAATGTGGTCAGCAGGAGGACGAATGTAAATGTTGTTCTTTTCATTAATTATTTTTATTTATAAATATTTGTGTCTTATCGCGTTAGCGGGGCACAGGCGTCATGCAGCCATTCTGCCGTTTCTTTGTCAAGACAAGGTGACAATTCTTGATATACCTTCTCGTGATAACTGTTCAGATAGTCAAGTTCCTCGTTCGTAAGCATGTCAACATCAATTGGAGACTTGTCTATTGGACATAACGTAAGCGGCTCTATTTCAAGAAAATCTCCAAATTCTGTTGTCATATAATGGCGTATGAGTACAGTGTTTTCCGTACGGCATCCGAACTTTCCTGCCAGGTAAAGACCGGGTTCCACGGTGACGGTCATTCCCGCTCTCAATGGAGCCGGTTTCCATTCCATGCGTAACTGATGTGGTCCTTCATGAACGTTAAGATAAGAGCCTACTCCATGGCCTGTCCCGTGAAGGTAGTTCATTCCTTCCCGCCACATTGCCTGTCGGGCAAGCATGTCGAGCTGTGTGCCGCTGGCATTGGCAGGGAATTTGCACATCTGCAGGTCAATATGACCTTTGAGCACAAGAGTATAGACGTGGCGCATTTCCTCGGTAATCGGTCCAAGGGCAATGGTTCGGGTTATATCCGTAGTTCCGTCGAGATATTGTGCCCCACTGTCAAGAAGCAGCAAGCCTTCGGGTTTTAGTTCAACGTCAGTTTCCGGAGTCGCCTCATAATGGACGATAGCTCCATGCTCGCCATATCCGGCTATAGTGTCGAAAGAAATGTCGCGGAAGAGCGGCTGTTGCGCTCTTAGCGATGTGAGCATTTCGTCAGCAGACATTTCCGTAACCCCTCCTTTTTCAACCGCAGGCTTCAGCCACCGCAGGAACTTGACCATAGCAACTCCGTCCTTAAGCATTGCGCTGCGGTAGCCTTCAATTTCGGTCGTGTTCTTCAATGTCTTCAACTGCGGCACGGGCGACTGTCGCATCACCTTCGGGCGGTCGCCATATGTTTTATATAATGTGTATGAGGTCTCCGCCGGATCCATAAGGATGTTGTAACCCTTATATGCCTTCAAGCCATCAGCCACATGTTCGTATTCTTCTACGTTTACTCCGGTATCCTTAAGATAAGTCCAAACCTCGTCGTCAATTTTTTCACTGTTGACAAATAGCGTGACCTTGTCCTCATCGATAAGCAGATAGGAGACCACCACGGGATTGCAATGTACATCGGTGCCACGCAAGTTTAGCGTCCAGGCGATGTCGTCAAGCGCAGAGACAAGCATTCCCACCGCGTGCACCTTCTTCAGTTCCTCACGTATTCTTACAATTTTGCTTTGCGCTGTCTCCCCGGCAAATCTCAATGGATGAATCTCCGCCTTGTTGGTGGGCACAGGCGGACGGTCATTCCATATAATCTTGAGAGGGTCAATATTGGTGCGAAGGGTTATTCCTCCCTGCTTTCTCAGTTCGTCGGCAAGTTCGGTTATGGTATCGACGGAATTAACCATGCCGTCAATCCCCACTACCGCCCCGTTCTTTGCCGCGAGCTTTTGTCCGAGCCATGCGGCAATCGTCGGAGTGCCTTCAATTTTCAATTTCATCAGTCTGTAACCAGTACCGCTCAACTGTTCTTCTGCAGCAATGAAATAGCGTGAGTCTGTCCATAAGGCGGCATCGTCCATGGTGACCACTGCAGTACCTGCCGATCCGTTAAATCCGCTTATGAACTCGCGCCCTTTCCAGTGGTCAGGCACGTACTCCCCATTGTGAGGGTCTGTGCTTGGAAAGATGAATGCGTCAATGCCCTCAGTCTCCATCACTTCTCTCAACCTGCAAAGTCTGTCAGTAATTGTTTTGTTCATATACTTTTGTTTACGTTTCTTTATAGCGCAAAATTACTCTTTTTTTTCATTTTGACAAAGAATTTTCCAAAAATTATGGTCAAAAGCATTATTAATAGTCCAATATATCACGTTTTTTGTACTTTTTGAAAGTTATGCAAACACTTTTTATCAATGTCCGTTCAATGTTCAGCGCAATTGAAGGACAACGGCAATGGTTTTCATCATGAAATAATCTTCCGACATATACATGAGACCATGGTAAGGATTGTCCGTGCCCCATGAGTTTTTCATTATGAAATACCGGCAACCATCAACATCGTGGGCAAGACCCACTATAGCCATGCAGTGGTCGTCGGTCGTTGTGCGTGAGTAAAAAGCATTCTGACGCTGCTCTTGGGTGGGCTTTCCCGCACCAGGAGGCAATGTCGCCACTCCCTTGCGGAAAGAGAAACCGGGCTCACTGATGTCGCCTTCCCAGCACACTCCCCTTCCTGATTTCACCGTTTTCCTCACCATGTCAGCCATCTTTTCAATCCTTATATTATAGAAAAGGTTATGACGGACATTGTCGGGCACCTCCAAATCGACGTATTCACCAAAGGGATGGTGGGTGAAACTGGTCAGCGCCACATAGTCTCTGCTTCGGCACACGCTCCTCGCAAACTCCTGCGGCGTGTATTCCGCGCCAAGCATGAAGACACGCAACGGTAAGTCGCCAAGGCTTTCGTCAAGCATCGACGAGAGCATCCTTTCGTACTTTTTCGGCGGCATCCTGCCGTTTATCGCTTTTGAGGCTATCATGCACGTCTTGCGGGCGAGTACACTGGTGGCGGGAAGAGGCTGACACGGGTCAGGCGATTTTGTGTAGCTGTCAAAGGGCACCAGTCCGTACGCCTCTATAAGCCGTAATGCGTCAAGGGCAGTGCCACGGTCGGAAATGGGCGACGCACCTGCTGTCAACACATGCCTTCGATATTGCTCCTCAAACATTCGCCTGGCCACAAATGCGGGGGAGAGATTGACGGAGTCGCCTTGCATGATTCTGTCAGTCTCAATAGTGGAGAGCATGGCATGAATCCAACACGTTCCACCATGCCCCTGATTCTTAACTGGGGTAAATCGGTTGGCTACATCGTTGATGAACCTCATCTTTTCCTGCTTTCCCCTTTGTTTGCAGGCTGTGGTCATGAGAGTCGTGGCAAAGGCAATAGCCACAAGAGTTGTGCAAAGTTGTTTCACGTTGTTTTTCCCTTAATCTCTGCAAAAGTAGCAAAACAGTTTGACAATACAAAATAAAATGAGTTAAATAATCGTCACGAATGGTATTATTCCAGTTTTTATTACTACTTTTGTGCCCACAATGAGAAAAGCTATAGTAATATTCCTCTTGATGCTTGGCTGGATGACAGCTTTTGCACAAGCAATCGAGACCGACGGCGAGTCAGAGGCCGCCGGCATAGACGACCCCGCCTTTGTCCCGACGGTAAAGGTGTCGAAGGTCCTCGACCATGGCGACAGCATCCAGTATATGGAGATGAGCAACGTTTATGTCTATCCAAAAATCACGTTTGACAGCCAAAAGAAGATGAATGCCTATCTGCGGTTGGTCAGGAATGTGAAGAAGGTGTTGCCGATAGCCAAGGAAGTGAATGGCATCATCATCGAGACCTATGAGTACCTTGAGACCCTTCCCAACAAGAAAGCGCGTGACGAGCACCTGAAACTCGTGGAGAAAAGCATCGTAAAGGAGTACAAGCCAAGGATGAAAAAGCTCACTTATTCTCAGGGCAAGCTGCTGATAAAACTGGTTTACCGTGAATGCGACTCTTCGTCCTACGATATTGTGAAGGCAGTGCTCGGCCCCGTTAGGGCGGGCTTTTGGCAAGCCTTTGCCTGGTGCTTTGGTGCAAGCTTGACAAAAGGCTATGACCCAGAAGGCACCGACCGCTTGACTGAGCGAGTGGTATTGATGGTTGAAGCCGGCCAATTGTAGTGCTAACTACAACGACCGGCTTCACACACGTAACCAATTTTACTTAATACTAATGTCAATATTGCTTGAATCTCTTGTGTCTCACGACATTTGCGATTCACTATATGTAGGATAGTTTGTTTTTCAAGTGCAAAGGTACGACGAAAAACCGAACAACGGTGCATTTTTTATGTAAAAAGAGCCGTAAACGTTTGCGTATTTTGGCTTTTCTCACTATCTTTGTCCCCAAAAAAAGAAACAGAGTGGATAATATTGGATTTTTGAACAACACGGAGAGGGTTCCCCTCTTTTACTCACTGGCGGTGGTGACGATGGCAGTGTTGCTTGTCGCATTCATCCATGACAGCAGCGTGATGGAGCTGATGGACATGGATTGTTGGGCGCTTTTCAATTAGTGGGCAACGTGAACAGGGAAAAAGACATGAAGAAAAGAATTGTTTATATCATAGGTTTATACACAACGTTAGTCGCATTGTTCGCCTTGCAGAAAACGGCGTTCATGATTGTTGACAAACCCGAAGGAAACGACTATGGGATTGTGGATTGGTGGAACGTTGTGGTCAACGGACTGTATCTTGACATACCCATGGCGGGCTATCTCATAGCATTGCCGCTGCTCTTAATTGTGGCGAGCGTATGGCTAAAGAGAAGTGTCAGCTTACGACGCGTGGTATTCCCTTATTATGTCGTCGTGGCAGTAGTCACGGGTGTCATATTCATTGCCGACATGGCTCTCTATCCCTATTGGCAGTTCAAACTCGATGCCCTCGCACTTAGCTACTTGGAGTCGCCGCAGGGTGCCTTTGCCAGTGTTTCGGCGGGTTTTGTCGCGGTGCGACTGCTGCTCGTTGTCGTAACCGTTGCTGCTGAGGTGTGGCTGATGTCGGTGGTCACTCCACGCGTCATAATGGCTGTCGCCTCCCTGCGACAACGCATAATCGCAACAGTCCTGACGATTGTCATAATGCCCCTTCTTGTCATCTCTATCAGGGGAGGAGTGGGCGAGTCAACGGCTAACATAGGCAAGGTGTACTTCTCCGATGACACCTTCCTCAATCACTCGGCGGTAAATCCCACGTTCAGCCTCATCTATTCGTTGGACAAAACCAGTGACTATGCAAGCGAGTTCGATTATTTCAGCGAAGAAGAAAGAGCGGGTATTGTCGATAGCTTAGGAAAGATTCAGTCATATAGTACATCTCTTGAAGAGAAGGTGGATAATGTGCTTAACACGTCGCGTCCCAACATCCTCGTAATTCTTATGGAAGGCTTCGGCGGACAATTCGTTGAGGCGATAAGCGGAAGAAAGGACATAGCGCCAAACTATAACCGCCTTGCCAAGGAAGGGATATTTTTTACTCGTTGTTACTCCAACAGCTTTCGGACTGACCGCGGCACAGTGTCAACACTAAGCGGCTATCCGAGCTTTCCCACCCTCTCTGTGATGAAGATTCCCGCCAAGAGCCGTACCCTGCCATGTCTCGCTTCGACGCTCAACAGCCACGGTTACGAGAGCAGTTTTCTTTATGGAGGCGACATCAACTTCACCAACATGCAGAGCTACCTCCGCACCGGAGGTTACCAGACCATCGTCAGTGACATCGATTTCCCTGCTGACGAAAGACGTCAAAACCCATGGGGTGCCAACGACGACGTGACCTTCAACCGCCTCTACTCGATGATTACCCGCCAGCGTCACCAGCCGTGGCACATCTGCTACCTCACGCTCAGCAGCCATGAGCCCTGGACTGTGCCTTACGAAAGGCTGAAGGAGGAGATTCCCAATGCCTTCGCTTTTACTGACCATTGCCTCGGGCAATTCATCGAACGCCTTAGAAAGACTCCGCTATGGGATAATCTCCTCATCGTCTGCATACCAGACCATGGCTTCTGCTACCCCGAGGGCATCAGCCACGAGGAGCACCACCGCAACCAAATGCTATGGATTGGCGGGGCGGTAAAGCGGCACATGACTATCGACACGATAATGAACCAGAGCGACATGGCGGCCACACTGCTCGGAGCACTTGGCATCGACCATGGCAGCTATACGTTCAGTCGCGACGTGCTCAGCCCTTCCTATACCTATCCCTATGCCTTTTTCACGTTCAAGGAAGGCATCGGCTTTGCCGACAGCACTGGTTACTCGGTGTATGACATCATCAGCGACAGGCTGTGGGAAGACCGTTCGACAAGCGATGTCAAGGACAAGAAAGAAGCCACGGCACAAAGGACGAGAAAAGCCAAGGCTCTGTTACAAACCATTTACGACGATTTTGGCAAACGATGAAAGAAATTAATAGATTCATACAGTCACCACTTGCTTTCGTGGCAAATATCTGCTTGGCATATATAGCCTATTTTATATGCCGTCTCACCTTTTTGGCGGAAAATTGGAGCATGTTTTCGGAAAACATGACTTGGGGTGCGTTCGTGGAAATCATTACTGGCGGATGGGTATTCGACACCTCCGCCATACTCTACACAAACGTCATTTACTCCCTCATGATGCTCTTCCCCTTGCACCTGAAAGAAAACAAAAATTGGCAGACGGCTGCAAAATGGGTGTTCGTCAGTGTCAACGCCATTGCCATAGCGGTGAACCTTGCCGATTGCGTCTATTTCCAATACACTGCACGACGTACAACAGCCACCGTGTTTTCGGAGTTCAGTAACGAAGGCAACATCGGTTCCGTCGTTGGCGTGGAACTGCTGCGCCATTGGTATCTGTTGTTGATATTCCTCGTCATGGTGTGGACATTGTGTAAGACCTACAGGCGGGCAAAGGCCAACAATATCCGACCCTACATTGCTTATTATGTCGTTCAGACAGTGGTACTTGCGGCCTTCATCCCGCTCTGCATAGCCGGCATGAGAGGAGGCTTTACCACCGCCGTACGTCCCATCACAATCAGCAACGCTAACCAGTATGTTGACCGTCCGCTGGAGGCAGGCATAGTGCTTAACACTCCTTTTTCCGTTATCAGGACGTTCGGCAAGAAAGTGTTCGTCACTCCCGACTATTTTACCGCCGACGAGCTCGACCGCATTTATTCGCCTGTCCATAGACCAAGCCCGTCTGCCCATACGCCGAAGAAAAGGAAGAACGTAGTTGTATTTATCGTCGAGAGCTTCGGGCGTGAGTACATTGGCGGCTACAATCATTGGCTCAACGACGGTCGCTACAAGGGCTACACTCCGTTTGTGGATTCGCTGATGCAGCATTCCTCCACTTTTCTCTACTCCTACTGCAACGGCAGGAAGAGTATCGACGGCATGCCAAGTATTCTCTCCGGCATACCTATGTTTGTTGAACCTTTCTTCCTGACACCGGCATCGATGAACAACGTGACAAGTATTGCAGGCGAACTAAAGCACAAGGGATACTATTCCGCTTTCTTCCACGGGGCTGATAATGGTTCGATGGGGTTCCAGGCTTATGCCAGGGCAAGCGGTTTCGACGACTATTTCGGTCGCACGGAATATAATGCCGACAAGCGTTTCGACGGCGACAACGACTTCGACGGTATGTGGGCTATATGGGACGAGCCGTTTCTGCAGTTCTTTGCAACAAAGATGTCGGAGTTCCGTGAGCCGTTCGTTTCAGCCGTGTTCACCGCTTCGTCCCACCACCCCTACCAGGTGCCTGACAAATACAAGGACGTGTTCAAGGAAGAGGGTATCGTCATCCACAAGTGCATACGTTATACCGACAACGCCCTGCGTCTGTTCTTTGAGAAGGCAAAGCGGCAACCGTGGTATGAGAACACGCTGTTTGTCATCACCAGCGACCACACCAATCTCAGTGATCACGCCTACTACCAAAGCGATCTCGGCGGCTTTTGCTCGCCCATCATCTTCTTCGACCCAAGCGGCGACATGAAACCAGGCATGCGCAATGCCATTGCCCAGCATATCGATATAATGCCCACCGTCCTGAGCTATCTTGGCTATGACCGCCCGTATGTGGCGTTCGGATGCGATCTCCTGACGACTCCCGACGACGAGACATGGGCTGTAAACTACCAAGGCGGCATTTACCAGTACGTCCGCGGCGAATGGCTGCTGCAGTTTGACGGTATCCGCGCTAAAGCCCTCTACCGCTTCCGTACCGACCTTCTCCTCAAACATAACGAACTGAGCAGGCAGCCGCAAGTGGCAGCCGACATGGAGCGCCGCTTGAAAGCTGTTATCCAGTCGTATATGACAAGGATGAGCAACAACGAATTGACAGTGAGACATTGATACAGGTGGAATTATCTGAAACTTGAATAATCATATATATAAAAGAGTATGTCAGAAGAAAGAAACAGGATTGTGACCGAAAACATGGGACTCGTAGTTTCCACGGCACGAAAATACCAAGGACGCGGTCTTGAACTCGATGACCTCGTCAGCGAAGGAATAATAGGAATGATAAAGGCGGCTGAGAAATACAAGCCTGAAAAGGGAGGATTCGCCGCTTTCGCACTGCCGGAGATAAAGAAAAGCATTGAAGCAGCCATCGAGCAGCAGGCTGGATTATACCGCATACCTCGCGATATAAAGTCGGACCTGGAAAAAAAACGCAGTATGCCACTCTCCGTCGATGCACCACTCGGAGGAAGGGAAAACGTCACGCTGCTTACTCTAATAGCAAACACCGACACCTCCGACACCGACTTGCTGGCCAACAACAAGACGGCGATGGACCTCCTGATGATGTCGCTTGACACGCTCGACTCACGAGAACGTGAGGTCATCACATGCTATTACGGCTTAAGACGCGAAAAACTAACACTCGCTGAGATTGCGGCACAGATGTGCATAAAGCGAGAAAGGGCAAGGCAGATAAGGGACAAGGCGGAGAGAAAGATGAGGAAAATACTGAATAAACTGAAATAGCTAATGAGAATAGCATTCGATGCCAAGCGGGCGGCACAAAACCGGACTGGGCTGGGCAACTACAGCCGTTTTGTCATCAGGATACTGCAACGCTACTATCCCGATGACATGCAGCTGCTCTACGTGCCTAACCCAAGGAAAACGCAATACCTCGGAAGTGACCTGACAAGCTCTGGCCGCGTCTCACTCCGCTTCCCGCAAGGCTTTTGGAAGAGGTTGAGGTCGTTATGGAGAGTTTGGGGAGTGACGGCTGACACAAAGCGCGAAGGCTGCGACGTGTTTCACGGCTTGAGTAACGAACTGCCGCTGAACGTCAGGAAAGCCGGATGCCGTAAGGTCGTCACCATCCACGACCTCATCTTCGTCCACTGCCCTGAATACTACCACTGGATTGACCGCAAGGTCTATGACTTCAAGTTCCGTCGTGCCTGCCGCAATGCCGACGTGGTAGTGGCTGTCAGTGAATACACGAAACGTGAGATAATGCGTTACTACGGAACTCCGGAGCATAAGATACGCGTGGTCTATCAAGGTTGTGACCCTGCCTTTGCGGCGACCGTGCCACAGGAGAAAGCCGACGAGGTAAGATGCCGCTACCAACTGCCGTCGCGGTTTGTGCTTTACGTGGGGAGTATAGAAAAGCGCAAGAACCTCATGCTCGTGGCAAAGGCTTTTGCTGAAAGTCGGGAGCTCCAAGCCTCCGGGCTGAAGGTGGTTGCCGTTGGCAAACGCACGGCATATACCGACGAGATTATCCGCTACCTCTGCGCAAAAGGCATCGACAACCGTTTCCTTTTCTTCCATAACGTGCCGTTTGCCGACCTTCCGTCGTTCTATTGCAGCGCCACGGTGTTCGTCTATCCATCACGCATTGAGGGCTTTGGCATTCCCCTCCTTGAAGCTATCACTGCCGGAGTACCTGCTATCGGTTGCACCGGTTCGTGCCTTGAAGAGGCAGGCGGTCCTGACTCCATCTACGTCAACCCCGACGACTACCATGCCATGGCACAGGCAATCATCCGTGTTGCCAACGACCCTGTGCAGCGCAAGTCGATGACTGACAAGGGCAAGGCCTACGCCAGGCGTTTCAGTGACGAAACCCTTGCCCGTCAGCTTCATGAAATCTACATAAAATAAATAACTCGGGTTATATTGTTACGTGAAACAATTTAGCCCGAGTTCTACTTCAAATAAAAGGTAAGCCCTTTTTGGGGCATTAGCTGTGCCTCGGTCCGGTGATAAGTTATGACGGGCGACGGTCGCAGGTTATGCCTCTGAGGGGAAGTGGATGGGGGAGCAAAGCGTAACTCGTAACACCGTAACTCTCATTTTTCATTCGATTGCAACACCTCCCTTCTTCTTCCCCACCTTAGCTTATT
>JALFCG010000105.1 GCA_022771265.1 Prevotella sp. | reverse complement strand
TATTACCTCAAGTCGCATCGTGGGGTAAGGGGATGGTGGCTACATATTGATGTTGTGCTGTTGCTTTTTACTGAAAGCTACTACTAACGACTCATAAATCTACCCTTAATCGTGTATTGGATGATAGTTGCGGATTTTAGGGATATCATGGATTGAGCGAGATGTTGTATGAATACACATCATCGGCAGCCAACAATGGTTCTGGTTTTGAGGGATTGGGCGACAACACATGGTTTTGGAACTATTCCTGTGGTATCGTGCTTATCCTTGGTCGCTTCGTGCCTATCGTAGGACAAGTGGCAATAGCAGGTATTCTTGCAAAGAAAAAATATATTCCCGAAAGTGCAGGAACACTGAAGACTGATACCGTGACCTTTGGTGTGATGACCTTCGCCGTCATCTTCATTGTGGCAGCCTTGTCGTTCTTCCCTGTACATGCACTAAGTACAATCGCTGAACATTTGACATTATAGAAGCCTCACCCCCGACCCCTCTCCAAAGAGAGGGGAGCAAGATAGTCTTGCAGCAGTAGTTCAATAAGAACATTGCAGGGAATAAGCATATTATCTCCCCTCTCTCTTGGAGAGGGGCTGGGGGTGAGGCTGTTTTATTAAGTAATTAATAATAATAAATTATGCTTTTTGAAAAAGAACAAGTAATAGCGAGTGTCAAGCAGTCGTTTGTGAAGCTTGACCCGAGGCAGATGATAAAGAACCCTATCATGTTCACGGTGGAGATTTGTACCGCCGTCATGCTGCCCGTAACTGTATATTCAATATTCAGCAGTGAGCAAGGCTCTTTTGCCTACAACGCATGGGTTTTGCTTATTCTCTTCGTAACCCTGTTGTTTGCAAACTTTGCAGAGGCAATTGCCGAAGCACGTGGTAAGGCTCAGGCAGACAGCTTGCGCAAGACACGCGAGGAGACACCTGCAAAGCTCTATGTGAACGGTAATATCAAGACCGTCAGCAGCTCGTCGCTGAAGAAGGGTGACGAGTTTGTGTGCGATGCCGGTGACGTGATACCAGCCGATGGCGAGATTGTAGAGGGACTCGCCTCTATTGACGAGAGTGCCATCACTGGAGAGTCAGCCCCTGTCATTCGTGAGGCTGGTGGCGACAAAAGCAGTGTGACGGGTGGAACAAAAGTGCTTAGCGACCATATCCGTGTGGTTGTCACCACTCAACCTGGCGAGAGTTTCCTCGACAAGATGATTGCCCTCGTGGAAGGTGCATCGCGCCAGAAGACTCCTAACGAGATAGCCCTGACCATTCTGCTGGCAGTGTTCACCTTGGTATTCTTGATTGTCTGCATCACATTGAAACCTTTTGCCGACTATACCGGCACTGTCATCACCATTGCCTCGTTCCTCTCATTATTCGTATGTCTGATACCTACCACCATCGGCGGACTTCTCTCTGCTATCGGTATTGCCGGTATGGATCGTGCCTTGCGTGCCAATGTCATCACCAAGAGCGGTAAGGCTGTGGAGACAGCGGGCGATGTGGATACGCTCTTGCTCGACAAGACAGGAACAATCACCATAGGCAACCGTAAGGCTACGGCTTTCTACCCTGCCGAAGGTGTGGACAAGGCCGAATTCGAACAGGCATGCCTTCTTTCGTCTATATCCGACGACACTCCCGAGGGAAAGTCGATTGTAGAGTTGGGACGCAACGACGGATTTAAGATGAGGGCATTGCACACCGAGGGTGCACGTATGATTAAGTTTACAGCCGAGACGAAGTCGTCGGGCATCATCCTGAAGGACGGCACAGAGATTCGCAAGGGAGCCTTTGATACCATGCGCCATATAACAGAGGAAGCCGGCTACACCTTCCCCGAGCATATCTCTTGTCTCGTGACAGCCATAACTGGCAACGGCGGTACACCTCTTGTTGTGACTGTCAACAAAAAAGTTGTTGGAGTAATCGAACTCCAGGACATCATCAAACAAGGAATCCGTGAGCGTTTTGAGCGCCTGCATAAGATGGGTGTGAAGACAGTTATGGTGACTGGTGACAATCCTCTGACTGCCAAATATATAGCAGAGAAAGCAGGAGTGGATGATTTCATCGCCGAGGCTAAGCCGGAGGACAAGATGAACTACATCAAGGCTGAGCAGCAGAATGGCAAACTCGTTGCCATGATGGGCGACGGTACCAATGATGCCCCTGCCTTGGCTCAAGCCGATGTGGGCGTGGCAATGAATAGTGGTACTCAAGCTGCCAAGGAGGCTGGAAATATGGTGGATCTCGACAACGACCCGACAAAGCTCATCGAGATTGTGGAGATAGGCAAGCAGCTGCTCATGACACGTGGTACGCTCACCACATTCTCCATCGCCAACGATGTAGCGAAGTATTTTGCCATTGTGCCGGCTCTCTTTATGGTATCCATTCCACAGTTGGCTGCGCTTAACATCATGGGACTTCACTCTCCCGAGAGTGCCATACTGTCGGCTGTCATCTTCAATGCCATAATCATCCCGTTGCTCATTCCATTGGCATTGCGTGGAGTGAAATACAAGCCCATTGGCGCAAGCGCACTTTTGCGCCGCAATCTGCTGATATATGGCGTGGGAGGTATCGTCGCTCCTTTTGTGGGAATAAAATTGATTGATTTACTTTTAGGGATATAGCCTCACCCCCGATCCCTCTCCAAGAGAGAGGGGAGCAAGATAGTCTTACTCATGAGACGGGAGTGGGAATAATATAAAAAACAATTAGGTTATGAAAAATTTTATAAAAGCTTTTAGACTGACAATAGTAATGTGTGTTCTTTTGACCTTCGGTTATGTGGCTGCATTGTGGCTTTTTGCCAAGGTGGCTGGTCCGGGAAAGGGCAATGCCGAAGTAGTGGAACTGAACGGAAAAGTTGTGGGTGCTGCCAATGTGGGGCAGCAGTTCACCAAGGATATATATTTCTGGGGACGTCCCTCATGTGCCGGTGACGGTTATGATGCAGCCAACTCATGCGGTAGTAACAAGGGACCAACGAATCCCGAATATTTGGCAGAGGTGGAGACACGTATCGACACATTCTTGGTGCACCATCCTTATCTCAAGCGTGAGGATGTGCCGGCTGAGATGGTTACTGCAAGCGGTTCGGGACTCGATCCCGACATCACTGCTGAGTCGGCACGTGTGCAGGTGAAGAGAGTGGCAGCCGCAAGGCATCTCGACGAACATTTCGTTGCAAATCTTGTAGAGAAATCCATCGAGTGTCCTCTCTTAGGACTTTTTGGTCCGGCAAAAGTAAATGTATTGAAATTAAATGTAGTACTTGATAAACTTAATCCTGGATTATTATAAATAATTTCTCATTATGAAGAATAAAATTATTATAGCATCTATTTTGGGAGCGGCCATGACTTTTTCGTCGGCCGCTTCCGCACAAGAGAAAGTAACAGTGAATGGAAACATCGACTTAGTGAACAACTATGTTTGGCGTGGCATGGACCAGAACTCTGGTTTTTCCGTGCAGCCAACCCTTGGTTTGTCATACAAAGGATTATCCCTGTCGGCATGGGGTAGCCAGAGCCTGACAAACAATGCCGACCGTGACGTTCAGGAACTGGACATCAACCTCAGTTACTCCACCGGCGGACTGACTGCCACCGTGACAGATTATTGGTGGGGTGGATTGCATAATCCTTATGGTTACTACAAGCAAGGTCCTGCTGACAATCCCATCGATGGAGGCCATCACTTTGAGGCAACAGTGGCTTACAACTTTGGCGACAAACTGCCTCTTACCCTCAGTTGGTCAACATGGTTTGCAGGTGCCGACATACGTACCGACAGCGACAATCGTTGCTACTCTACTTATATCAATGCGTCGTACGATATTGCTTGCCCGGCAGAAGTTACATTGACACCATCAATTGGGTTTACACCGTGGCAAGGCTACTATAACAACAAGGCCGCAATAACCGATATATCACTGAAAGCATCCAAGGATGTGGCATTGAGCAACAAACTCTCTTTGCCTGTGTTTGTGCAGGCCATTGCTTCACCAATAAACGATCATGTCTATCTTGTGGCAGGAGTTGGGATAGGTTTCTAAAATATCAACGTAGGTTCTAAGGGGCATAGGGAATGGATTTAATGCAATACGGGGTAACTCATAATATTGAAGATGAAGTCAGCTATCGGTTCGTTGCCT
>JALFCG010000102.1 GCA_022771265.1 Prevotella sp. | reverse complement strand
GCCATGAATGCCCGGCTGATGGTGAGCATCTGGCCCAATCCGCAGTATTGTCCCGAGGAAAAGGATTTCCGCAAGCGTGGTTTTATGCTCGAACACTCGGTGTATGATGTCTTCAATGCCGATGCTTACCGCCACTACTGGAAATATGCCAACGACGAGTTTTTCTCTAATGGTTTTGATGCTTGGCGGTGTGATAGTAGTGAACCCCTTGACGGCGACTGGAACAAACTACCAGAATCTTTAGGCGAAAAGCCCTACGGATGGAACGACCATGAGCGTCGTTGGCACTTGAACAAAGACGTGCTCAGCGATGCTCTCGGAGCAGAGCGCAGCAGTCTTTATTCGCTCTGCCACTCTATGGGACTCTATGATAACCAGCGTCTTGCCAGCTCCGACAAACGAGTGCTCAACCTTACACGCAGCAGTTATGCAGGACAACAGCGTTATGCCACTGTGGTGTGGAATGGTGACACCCATGCCTCTTGGGAGTCGTTCCGCCAGCAGATACCGGCAGGACTTAACTATATGTCCACAGGTAATCCCTATTGGACCGTTGACGTTGGCTCTTTCTTTGTAAAGAACGACGGACGCCGATGGTTCTATACCGGTGAGTTCCAAAATGGCGTTAACGATGAGGCTTATCGTGAGTACTATACCCGTATGTTCCAGTGGGCAACATTCCTGCCTATGCTACGCAGTCATGGCTCCGACACTCCACGCGAGATATGGCGCTTTGGCGAGGCAGGCACTCCTTATTACGATGCCATCCTGAAGATGATCAACCTGCGCTACACTCTCCTGCCTTATATATATAGTATGGCGGCGGCACAGTATTTCTCGGGCTATACCATGGCGCGCCCTCTTGCCTTTGACTATCCCGACGATGATGCCGTCTATGACCTTAAGGATGAATATCTCTTTGGCAACATCCTCGTTTGCCCTGTCACTCGTCCGATGTCTGAAGCCACATCGCGTAAGGTATATCTGCCAAAGGGTAACGGTTGGATTGACTATTGGACAAACAAGTCGTATAAAGGCGGTCAATGGATAGATGTGCCTGTCGCAATCGGCCGTCTTCCACTCTATGTCAAGGCAGGCAGTATCATACTTACGTCAGACGTTGTGGAATATTCGGCAGCACAATCCGACAAGTCCATTACCGTGAATGTCTATCCTGGTGCTGACACTACATTCCCGCTCTATCAAGACTTTGGCGACGGTTATGCCTTCGAGCAAGGCGACTATTCTCTCTCTCTGCTGACATGGGACGACAGCAAGCAAAAGCTGAAGCAAAAGGCCGTGAAGAAGTCAAGGACATTTAATCGTGAAATAAAAGTGAATATCATCCGAACAAATTAATGGTTGCCCACCCTTATCCATGCAGGACAGTAATTTGCTCTGACAATATCATGTTGCAATACCATTCTCAATTTGTGTACCCTCAAATAATGAATTGTATGCCCATTGGAAAATATTTTTTGCGTACTTTTGCAACCGTTAAAACATAATTATCTTAACTACAATAAAAAATGTCAAGGGTATGAAACAAATTTTATCGTTCATGTTACTCTTTTTTGCCCTGCCTATGATGACAATGGCAGACAAAAAAATCAAGTCGGGTGAGATTTGGCCTGACAACAATGGGGAGCACATCAATGCCCATGGAGGTGGCATCCTCCTGCATAATGGTACTTATTATTGGTTTGGAGAGCACAAGGCAGAAAAAACAAGTTCGGCTCTTGTAGGCGTGACTTGCTATTCGTCGAAAGACTTGCGCAACTGGAAAAACCGTGGCGTGGCACTCTTAGTCAGCGACGAACCGGGAAGCGAAATCGAGAAAGGTTGCGTTTTGGAACGACCGAAGGTTATATATAATAAGGCGACAAGGAAATTCGTGATGTGGTTCCACCTCGAGCTAAAGGGACTTGGCTACCGTGCTGCCAGAGCAGGAGTGGCAATAGCCGACAAGCCCGAAGGACCTTACAAGTTCCTGCGCTCAGGAAGGGTGAACGCCTATAAGTGGCCGTTGAACTTCACCAAGGAAGACATAGCCACGGCAGAGGCTCTCAACGAGGCAGACTACGAGAAATGGTGGACACCGGAGTGGCGCGAAGCCATCAGGAAAGGCCTCTTCCTCAAGCGCGATCTCAAGGGCGGACAGATGTCACGCGACATGACTCTCTTCATCGACGACAACGGCAAGGCCTACCACATCTTCTCTTCCGAAGACAATCTCACCATCCACATAGCCGAGCTAAACAGAGAGTTTACTGCCCACAACGGACGCTACGTGCGTGTGGCTCCCGGCGGACAGAACGAGGCTCCCGCCATATTCAAGCAAGACGGAAAGTACTGGATGATAACCAGTGGTTGCACTGGTTGGGACCCCAACGAAGCCCGTATGTTTTCTGCCGACAGTCTTTTCGGCGAGTGGACACAGCATCCAAATCCATGCCGTGGCGAGAATGCCAAACTGACATTTGGCGGACAATCGACCTATATATTAAGGACAAAGGACAACCAACTCATCTTCATGGCAGACATCTGGCGGCCGAAGCATCCTATCGATGCCCGTTACATCTGGTTGCCCATAGAGTTTGAGGACGGCAAACCAATAGTTCGTTGGCAGAAAGAGTGGTAATCGAAGACGCCACTCACAGGCATCACCACGTTCTCACAGCTCAGTATCGTCTCCTTCATGCCAGCCTGACGCTGAAAGAAGTTCACCATCTTTTGGAAGGTCTCGGCGTTGAAGGTCACAGGGCCATGGTTGCCGTTGGGTACGGTGACAAAGTCTTCAAGACGTCCTGCATCCTTCAGCGCCTTTGAGAAAAACTCGCTTTGGCAATAAGGCACCACGGGGTCGGCATCGCCATGAACAACGAGGAACATCGGGTCTTTCTTGTCGATATACGACATTGGATTCATCGCGCGAACCATATCGGGATTCTCTGCCGACGGACCTCCTATTATGACAGCCTCGGGCGAGTTGGCATCCTTATATGTCTCGCAACGCTCCATTCTGCTCATGTCGATAGGTCCAAACCAATCCACCACTGCATTTACAGCACTGCTCTCCTTGGTGAATTGTCCGAGCTGTCCTTCTATATCCACCTTCACCTTGCCAAACTTACGCGTCTTCACACCGTTGGTCGTTCCTGCCAAAGAGGAGAGATGACCACCTGATGAATATCCTGTGATACCAATAAAAGAAGTGTCGA
>JALFCG010000078.1 GCA_022771265.1 Prevotella sp. | reverse complement strand
AATTAATAGAGCAAAAAAGACAATATCTTGCGTGTGAGATGGATGTCGCACTCTACACTCTACATTCACTCTACACAGTTCACATCTGATTGCCCTATTCAGTTCTCAACTGATTGCCCTATTCAGTTTGCAACTGATTGCCCTATTCAGTTTGCAACTGATTGCCCTATTCAGTTCTCAACTGATTGCCCTATTCAGTTTGCAACTGATTGCCCTATTCAGTTTGCAACTGATTTGGGGATTACAAAATCATGTAGAGTGAATGTAGAGTGTAGAGTGTTTGCGAAGCAGGCTCGTATATATAAAATATCGAGACATCATCGTTCAACAGGCCGAACGTCATCGTTCAACAAGCCAAACATTTTATGCAAGACTGTCACAGTTATGACAGTGCTCTGTCATAGTTATGACAGGCGACCATCGTAAGTTGACAGTCGGCGAAGCATAAGCTTGGACTGTCAACTTGATAACTCGTCATCAAAAAACACTTGTCGACTAACTTAATCAATCTCAACAACTTGGAATTTCTTGTTGAAAGTGATGTCGATGCCGTTAGAGAGTTCCACTTCGTATTCTTTCTTCTGGAAATCAATTTTGCGAATTGATTGTCCGGGATAAGTTGAATTGATGTAGTTGCTTATGGCTTGCGGAACGAGCTTTGCAGGAACAGAACCCTGCTTGCAGTCTATCTCCTTCAGGTTGCCCTTCTTGTCAAACTCCAGTTTCGTGCCATTTTGCAACACTACTTCATAGCTCTTGTCAGAAATGCCGGTTTCGACAGTGGCGTGGGTTACCTTCTGACCACTGAAATGCTGGGTGAGCAAGGTTTGGGCTTTAGCAGGAAGAGCGTTTACTTGGATTAGTTTGTCGTTGTCGGCACTTGCCGTTACGATGCACGATACGAGGCAAAATACTGCGATTAAAATAGTTTTAATTGTTCTTTTCATAATCTTGCTTTTTTGAAAGTTTGTAAAATGATTGATTTAATCTCTCTCTAATATAATGACGAACGAGGAAAGGAAAAGTAAACTGGACTTTTGTTTTTTTAACCAATACTTCCGAACCAACGGTCAATGGCCGAAGGGAAAAGTATAATTATTTATATGAATTCAATAGCTTGACAATATATGTCGTCTCCGTGTCGCTTAGGGCAGGATGACAGGGGATGCTGAGTTCTTCGTCGTGTATGCGTTCGGTGATTGGCAGCCCGCCCTTGGGAACTACAATGCGGAGCGAGTCGGCATAGCATTGCTGACGATGGGGAGGAACAGGATAATGGACCATCGTCTGCACGCCATTGTCGTGCAAATATCGCTGTAATGCGTCGCGATGAGGTGTGAGCAAAGGGAAGATGTGGAAGACGCTCTGACTCCAATAGTCGTGGGAAGGCATGGTGACCAACTTGTTGTCCACATTATTTATATATTTCAATGCTATGCTTCTCCTTCTCTCGTTGTCTGCGTCGAGATGGGCGAGCTTTACACAGAGAACAGCCGCTTGAATCTCGTCGAGACGCGAATTTCTGCCGCAATGGTCGAAGACATATTTGCGCGAAGAACCATAGTTGGCAAGTGTGCGGAAGAGTGTGGCAAACTGTTCGTCGTCAGTTGTTATTGCTCCGCCATCGCCCAATGCTCCGAGATTCTTTCCGGGATAAAAACTGTGGCATACGACACTTGCCGCTCCGTCAGCCACTCTGATTCCATGCCCTTGTGCATTGTCAACAACAAGGAGAAGGTTGTGTCGGGCGCATATATCGCCTATAACCTTCGTATAGGCATTGCGCCCGTAGAGGTTGACGAGAAGTATTGCCTTGGTGCGTGAAGTGATGGATTGCTCGATGAAGGAGTCGTCAATCTGGAATGTGTCCACACGAGGCTCGACGAGAACGGCACGAAGCCTGTTTTCTGTGATGGCAAGAATGGAAGCTATGTAGGTGTTGGCAGGCACTATCACCTCGTCACCCTCACTGATTAATCCCATCTCCATATAGGCTCGGAAAGTGATGGTGAGGGCATCAAGACCATTGGCGCATCCAACGCAGTAGCGCGACTTGCAGTAGTCGGCATAATGCAGTTCGAAGCGTCGGTTGGCTTCTCCCTGCAGATACCATCCACTGCTCACCACGTCAGTGACAGCGTTTCTTATCTCGTCGCCATACTGCGCGTTGACTGCTTTCAGGTCAAGATATGGTATGTTCATAGTGTCCATTCGTAAGTGTCATAACATACTGCCCTGCCTCCGAAACCTTCTTTCTGGAAGATAAGCCCCTTGTTGAGGAAATATCCAAACTGCTCAGTCGATTTGCCAAAGTCGAGATAGCGGCAACGGAGTTTTACGGCGTCTATTATCCTGTTGAAAATAAGGTCGATAGCTCCAATTTTCTTACCTAACTCATTAGCTGAAATATACTGCACATGGGCAACCTTGCCACAGACATAAAGCACCACGCCGCCTATGGTCTCACCGCCAAGGTGTGCCTCGTAGAGTTCGATGTCTGGGAAACGGCTTGCCAAAAGGCTGATTTCGTCGAGAGTGTGGACAGGATGCACTCCGTAGCGTTGCATAAGATTGTCGTCGAGAACTTTCCAAAACTTGCTGAAACCGTTCTCACGGCTTATTGTCACACCATTGTCCAATGCCTTTTTTGCCTGTCGGCGGCGAAGGGTTGTCATTGGGAGCATGTTATGAAGATCGACGACGGTGGCGACATCCCTGCCTGCCAGCCGCGCCCCGAAACGGAACAAGGCATAGAGGTCTTCTTCGGACGGTAGTGAATGGTAGATCCAAGGACATGGTTTGTAGATGACCCGTTCGAAACCCTCAAGGAGCAGATGCTTTCGCAGATAGGTGAAGACATCCAAGGCATCGACCGTCTTGAACTTGTCGGTAGTGACAAGACCTCCATAAGTCAATCCGCCATGAGAGAAGAGTATGTCGCCTTGGACATTTGCCGGAAGCAATGCCACCAGTTTGTCGTCGAGGTAGAACAACAACGAATAGTCGGTGAAGCGGTCGGCATGATAGTCCATATAGCGTCTGTCGAGAAGGAAGGTGCCGTTCTTCGACTCTGCAACGAAACTGTTCCATCGGTCAGCATCGTCGGGGTTATATCTTCTTACCTCTATCATTTCGCGTATTCTACGAAGTCGTCGTACTCATAGATGTAGTCATCCTCGTCGAACAGTTCCGACGCAAGGACAAGACAGACAGACCCTGAAGAGAAGTCCTCCAGTGTGCGCCATATTCCCGTTGTTACGAAAAGCCCCTGCCAAGGATGGTTGAGGTGATGGCTCTCGGTATGTCCCCTTCCGTCGTCGAGTGTCACGGTGAAGGAACCGCTGACAGCAATTATCAGCTCCACACACTCCTTATGGGCGTGTCCTCCCCTACTCTCTCCACCGGGCACGTCGTATGTCCAATAAACGCGTTTGACCTCGAAAGGCACGTTTTTCAACTGCTCAGCAACCGATAGATTGCCACGCGGGTCAACGATTTTGGGCAAATCAATTATCTGTCCTATCATGCTTGCTTCATTCCCTGTATTAACAAATGCTCAATATCCTGGACTTTCCCCCTGTCGTGTAGTTAGAACACGGAATAAGGGTCGGTACCGAGAATTGTCGTTGCCGCCGCCTTTGCCTTTTCACGAAGCTTGTCGGTACTTTCTGATACATCGCCATAGCACAGGACAACTCCCATGCGTCGTCCGACATGAGCCTCTGGCTTGCCGAAGATGCGAATGCGCGTGCGGTCTTGTTTCAGTGCTTCCACGAGGTTATAGGGCAGCGGGTCGGTTGACTCAACGGGAGAGAGTATGACGGCCGATGCTCCTGCATGTTCGAGGTGTATGCCAGCGATAGGCAGCCCCATGACAGCACGGAAATGGAGTTCAAACTCGCTGAGGTTGGTGGTGTGGCCAAGAGTCACCATGCCAGTGTCGTGAGGACGTGGCGAGAGCTCGCTGAAAATGACCTCGCCTTGTTTGGTGAGGAAGAACTCAACACCCCAGATGCCTGCTCCAGTGAGAGCTCGTGTCACCTCCTCTGCCATGTGCTGCGCCTGCTTCAGCGCGTCGTCGCTGATCTTATATGGTTGCCAACTCTCGCGGTAGTCGCCTTTCTTCTGAACGTGGCCAATAGGCGGACAGAACAGTGTCGGTCCTTCCTTCTGTGTGACTGTCAGCAAGGTGAACTCAGAGTCGAAGTCGATAAACTCCTCAATGATCACCTCCTTCACGTCGCCACGGCTGCCTTCCATTGCCTCGCGGAAAGCCTGCTCCAGTTCGTTGTCGTTGTGCACATAGCTTTGTCCGTGTCCGCTTGAAGACATCAGCGGCTTGACAACGCACGGGAACCCTATCTCGTCGGCAGCGCGCTTGAACTCGTCGAAGGTCTTGGCATAGAAATATTTTGCGGTGCGTAGTCCTAACTCCCTTGACGCGAGGTCGCGTATGGCACGGCGGTTCATGGTGAAGTTGACAGCGCGTGCGCTCGGCACCACCTGTATGCCTTGCTTCTCGAAATCGAAAAGACGTTCTGTGCGGATGGCTTCTATTTCCGGTACGATGATGTCAGGGTTGTGTTTCTTTACCACAGCGTCGAGGGCATCGCCATCAAGCATTGAAAACACCTCGCGCTCGTCAGCCACCTGCATTGCCGGCGCGTTGTCATAGCGGTCGCAAGCGATTACATACTGTCCTGCACGTTTTGCGGCAATGACAAATTCCTTGCCCAGTTCTCCTGAGCCCAAAAGCAATATTTTTTTCATATTGTTATCTGTTATACATTGTTTCGTAATATTTCTGATAGTCACCCGAAGTGACGTTGTCAAGCCATTCCTGGTTGTCAAGATACCATCGTACGGTCTTTTCTATTCCTTCTTCAAACTGAAGTGACGGCTCCCATCCGAGTTCGCGCTGGAGTTTCGATGAGTCGATGGCATAGCGGGCGTCATGGCCGAGGCGGTCGGTAACAAATGTGATGAGGTCCATGTCCTCGCCTTCCTGTCTGCCGAGCAACCTGTCAACCGTTTTGATGACAACCTTAATGATGTCGATGTTCTTCCATTCATTAAACCCACCGATATTGTAAGTCTCTGCAATCTTTCCCTTATGGAAGATGAGGTCAATGGCGCGTGCGTGGTCTTCTACGAACAGCCAGTCGCGCACGTTTTCTCCCTTCCCATATACAGGCAGTGGTTTGCGGTTGCGTATGTTGTTGATGAACAGGGGGATGAGCTTCTCTGGGAACTGATACGGACCGTAATTGTTGGAGCAGTTGGTTACGATGGTCGGCATGCCATAGGTGTCGTGGAATGCACGCACAAAGTGGTCGCTGCCTGCTTTTGAGGCTGAGTAAGGCGAATGAGGATTGTATTTTGTCGTCTCAAGGAAAAAGTCCTCGCCATAAGCCTCATGGTGTAACGACGATGAAGCCTTGGTGGTGAAAGGGGGCTCAATGCCTTCGGGATGAGTCATTGCCAGGGCTCCATAGACCTCGTCGGTGGAAATGTGGTAGAATAGTTTTCCTTCGTATTTCTCCGGAAGTGATTCCCAGTAGAGCTTTGCTGCCTGCAGCAGCGAAAGTGTTCCCATGACGTTTGTGCGTGCAAAGGTGAACGGGTCCTTGATGGAACGGTCAACATGGCTTTCTGCTGCAAGGTGAATGATGCCGTCAACATGTTCCTCCTGCATGAGTTTGTAGAAGGCGTCAAAGTCGCAGATGTCCATCTTGACAAACTCATGTTCCTCCTGCATGAGTTTGTAGAAGGCGTCAAAGTCGCAGATGTCCATCTTGACAAACTTGTAATTGGGTTTGTCCTCGATGTCCTTCAGGTTTGCGAGGTTACCCGCGTATGTCAACTTGTCGAGGTTGATGATGCGATAGTCCTGATACTTGTTCACGAAAAGGCGTACAACGTGTGAGCCAATGAAGCCTGCGCCGCCTGTAATAACTATTGTCTTCATATATATATCATTTTTTATTATTTCAACTAAGTGTAATCACCTCACAATCGGAAAAGCGCTCGCCTTCGATGGTGAGCCTCACCAGAGTGCGTTCCTTGTGCCATCCCTGTATGCCTGCCGCTCCTGGGTTTATGTGAAGGAGTCCTAAGGTTTTGTCGTATTTCACTTTCAGGATATGGGAGTGGCCGCTGATGAACAACTTGGGCGGCGAGGCATAAATCCTGCCGCGAATGCTCGGGTCGTAGTTGCCCGGATATCCGCCGATGTGCTTGATGAGAACGTCAACGTCCTCGCACTTGAACCTAAGTACCTCAGGGAACATGCGCCTGAGGTCGCCCCCGTCGCAGTTGCCACATACGGCACGCAATGTCCTAAAAGCGGCAAGTCGTTCGGCGAGTTCCGTTGAGCAGATGTCGCCTGCATGCCATATCTCGTCACAGGGCTCAAAATATTTTAGATAGCGTTCATCCCAGTAAGAATGGGTGTCGCTCAGAATGCCTATCCTTTTCATGTCTGTTGCAAAAAGATTACGGTTTAGCGTTTGTCGCGTTTTCAATGAAAGTAGTCACTATATCGACGCTGCGTTCAATGCCAAGACGTGAAGTGTTGACACACAAGTCATAGCTCTCGCAGTGTCCCCATTGTTTGCCTGTGTAGAAATTGTAATAGGTGGAACGCTTGTTCTCGCCGCTGACGATAGCCTTTCTCGCATCTTCCTTGGAGCAGCCCAACCGTCCGGCAACGACGTTGACCCGACTTTCCATGTCGGCTGTGATGAAGATGTTTATACAGTTAGGCATGTCGCGCAGCACGTAGTCGGCGCAACGTCCTACGAAGACGCAGTTGCCTTCGCAAGCCGCCTTTCTTATCGCTTCACTTTGGAACCTGAATAGACTTTCCTGCGAGAAATCGTTTTTGTAGAAACTATTGTCTGACATAAACGGCGTATGAATATTGAAAAGGGTGCGGAAGAAGTTCTTGTGCTCGTCGTTCTGTTCGAAGAAACGCTGGCTGAATCCGCTTTCCCTTGCTGCGAGATTTAATATCTCCTTGTCGTAGAACTTGCAAGCGAATCGCTCGGCAAGCAGTCGGGCTACATCGTGTCCTCCACTGCCAATCTGTCGTCCCACGTTGATGATAATATTGTCAGATTTGTCCATTGGCGGTCATTTCTTTATGTTGTCTTTTGAATTTATTCATGTATCTAACCATCATCACCAACGCGAACAATGCCGAGAGGGAGTCGCTGACAGGCATTGACATCCAAACGCCGTCGAGTCCGATGATTGGCGGCAGTACAAGCAACAGCGGCAACAAGAGCAGCAGCTGGCGTGAGAGGGAAAGCAGGATGCTTATCTTTGCCATTCCAATACTCTGGAAGAAGTTGGTGATGACCATCTGGTAGCCTACTATTGGCATCGCCGCCATCATTACGCGGAGAGCGTTAACCGACATGGAGGCAAGGGTGGCATCGGTTGTGAAAAGGGTGACACACAGCTCAGGTAAAAACTCAGCGACGAGGAAACCGGTCGTCGTTACGCAAGTGCCGGCTATCATGGCGAGCTTGAGCACTCTCATCATACGGTCAAGCTTCTGTGCTCCATAGTTGTAGCCGGCAATCGGTTGCATGCCCTGATTGACACCCATGTTGATCATTATGAAGATGAAGGCTATGCGGTTGGCTATGCCATAGGCACCCACGGCAAGGTCACCGCCGTATCTGAGAAGGTTGTTGTTGATGAAGATGACAATCAGACAGGCACAGGCGTTCATGGAAAACGGCGACATGCCAATGGCTATGGTGTTGCCGACAATGCGACGGTCAAGCCGATAGATGCCGCGACGCAGATGAAGGAGCTCGCGCTTGTCGGTAAACAGTCGCATCTGCCAAAGGAACGCTATCAACTGTGATATGATGGTGGCGTAAGCTGCACCCGCTATCCCGAGGCGAAACGTATAGATGAACAATGGGTCGAGAAGAGTGTTCAACACTACGGTGAACATGGTGATATACATTGCCTCACGCGGTTTGCTTGCCGCCCTTAACACTGCGTTCATTCCAAAGTACATGTGGGTGATGACATTGCCGAGGAGAATGATTACCATGTACTCACGGGCGAAAGGCACCGTCTGCTCGCTGGCGCCAAAGAAGAAGAGGATTGGGTCAAGAAAAAGGAGCGAGACAACACTGAACACTATGCCAATGATGACATTCAGTGTGACAGTGTTCCCTAATACCCGCTGCGCCTTGGCATAGTCTTTCTGGCCAAGTTTTACGGAAATGTATGATGAGGCGCCAACACCCACAGCAGCCCCGAAGGCAGCAGAAAGATTCATAAAAGGAAAAGTAACGGCGAGTCCGGAAATGGCCAACGCGCCGACACCTTGACCGATGAAAATGCTGTCAACCATGTTGTACAGTGACGAGGCGGTCATGGCAATGATTGCCGGCAAGGCATATTGGAACAACAGTTTGCCAACGGGTTTTGACCCCAATTCAAGTGTTTTTTGATTATTGTTTTGTTCTTTCATTATCTTTTCATCGTTCTTTTTAATTTGCCTGACATACAGGATAATTAATTAGGTGGCAAAGGTAGTAAAAAAAAATGGTTCAGGCAAATAAGACCATATATATTTTTTCTTTTTAACACATTGCCAATCCAATTGACAAGACACTGATTTTTACATTATCCGCTCCTGAAGCGATTATTTCACCACATGACTTCACAGTTGAACCTGTGGTAATAATATCGTCAACAATCAAAACATGTTTGTTGGCAAAATCGGAAGGACGGATTACAGAAAAATTATTTCTTACATTATTCATCCTCTCAAAGTGAGACAGCTTTGTCTGGCTTCCCTTGAAGACTGTGCGCACGAGGTTGTCATTCATAACAGGGATGCCTGTCACTTCACTTAGTCCCATACAAATAACCTCCGCCTGGTTATATCCCCTTTGCCGTTTCCTCTTTTTTGTCAACGGCACAGGTATCAGCAAGTCAATACCGTCAAAAAAGCCTTTGTCTTTTAGTGTATTAGCCGCTTTTCGTCCAAGTATTTCTCCAACCTCAGGAGCATTGTGATATTTCAAGGAATAGATGACATTGCAAAGTTCATTACCAGGTAAATACCTAAACAACGATTGAGCCCTCTCAATAGGGATAATCCCCATAAAGAGCTTTACCAGCTTATTGTCTTCACATTCACTAAACATCGGTTTGAAAGGATTTGTCAAAAGACATGGCATGCAAAAGGCAGTCTCAGTGGCGGAGAGTTTCCTGCCGCAAATGAGACAGTGGCGTGGCAACAGCAGTTCAAGAATGTCGTAGAAGAGCTGCGAAATCTTTTGGACCATAATTGCAAACATGGTGCAAAGGTAGGAAAAATCCGCATAATAACACAAATTATTCAACGAAAAGAGCAAAATAAGGCGTTTTTATTTTGTTTTTCGCATGAAAAGAAGTAACTTTGCACAAATTTTAGTAACATGAAAGAGATAATTGTGAAAGATTCAGACCTCCGCCGTGCTGCCGAGGAAGGGATGGACGAGTTTGTCAATGTTTTCTACAATGCCATCTATGATGCTGTCGGTGGACAACTGACAGCGGAGACAATGGCAGAACTGAACACTGACCAACTGACTCTTTGGGCATACCATTCGCTACAGGAAGAAGTAATGGACGGTGGTTTCGTACAACTCATACATAACGGTTATGGTGACTTCATATTCCTCAACCCTTTCGCAAAGATGATGAAGGACTGGGGGTTGAGAGAACTGGGAAAGATGATATACGACGTTAAACGCCTGTATTGGAAATACAAGGACGAGATTATGAAGGACTGTACCGACGATGAATTCATGGAGTTGTTCGAGAAGATGCCGGAGTTTGACGAGTATGACGATGAATTCGTGGAAAACGAAGAACAATGGACAGCACAGGTGGCGGAATATATTGATAACAACATTGAAAAATTTGCACGCATAAAAGATGAATAAGGACGAACAGAACATCAGGAAAAAAAGTCCCGTCAACATTAGAAACAAAAAGGCTTCGTTCGAGTATTTCTTCATTGAAACGTTTACGGCAGGAATAGTGCTGACGGGCACTGAAATAAAGTCCATACGTTTAGGTAAGGCTTCGTTGGTCGATAGCTTCTGTTTCATAACTAATGGGGAGATTTGGGTAAAGGGAATGAATGTCAGTCCCTATTTCTACGGGTCGTACAACAACCACGAGTCAAAGCGCGACCGCAAACTGCTGCTTAACAGAAAGGAAATACAAAAACTCGAAAGTGCTACAAAGCAGACTGGCTATACGATTGTGCCATTGCTTGTGTTCATCGACCAGAACGGACGAGCAAAAATGGACATTGCCCTCTGCAAAGGAAAGAAAGTGTTCGACAAGAGGCAGACCCTAAAGGAAAAGGAGGACAGAAGGGAAATGGACAGGGCTATGAAGAACTTTTGAAAGGTCCAGTAAGCATATTGTATTATAGATTTTGAGACTTAGTAATTCGTTTGGCAATAGGTTATTTATGAACATCATAGATTTAGTTAAGGAGAGGGTATTGGTGCTCGACGGAGCTATGGGCACCATGATACAGAGGTATGGACTCACGGAAAAGGACTTCCGCGGGCAGAGGTTTGCCGGTTCCTCAAAAGAGATGAAGGGCAACAACGATATGCTCAACATCACAAGGCCTGATGTCATTGAGGACATTATGAGAAAATATCTCATTGCAGGAGCTGACATTATCACTACCAACACTTTCAGTTCACAACGCATCTCACAAGATGACTACGGACTCGGCGATGCCAGCCGTGAGATGGCTTTTGAAGGAGCACGCATCGCACGAAGGGTTGCCGACGAGTTCTCAAAGGAAGAAAAACCAAGGTTTGTGGCAGGATCTGTCGGACCTACCAACAAGACCTGCTCAATGAGCCCCGACGTTAGTAATCCTGCCAAGCGTGACCTCGACTACGACCAGCTTTTCGATGCTTATTCAGAACAGATGGAAGGTCTTGTCACGGGAG
Organism: Prevotella sp.; assembly: GCA_022771265.1. Lineage (GTDB taxonomy): Bacteria > Bacteroidota > Bacteroidia > Bacteroidales > Bacteroidaceae > Prevotella. Next base: position 16,292 of record JALFCG010000078.1, on the reverse strand, counting down.
GTGTGGACATCATACTTATTGAAACAGTTTTCGACACACTGAACGCAAAAGCTGCCCTCGACGCCGCCTTTACAACAATGAAAGCATTAGGACGTGAACTGCCAGTGATGGTGTCGGTGACAATCAGCGACCTTGCAGGAAGGACACTTAGCGGACAGACCCTTGATGCCTTCATGGCAAGCATTGCCTCATATCCGATATTCTCCATCGGACTTAACTGCTCGTTCGGTGCAAGGCAGATGAAGCCTTTTATAGCTGAACTTGCAAGAAAGGCTCCTTGGTACACCAGCGCCCACCCGAACGCAGGGTTGCCTAACTCCATGGGACAGTATGACGAGACAGCCGACAGCATGGCACCGCAAATTGCCGAATTCATCGACGAGCAGCTTGTCAATATTGTGGGAGGATGTTGTGGGACAACTGACGAATTCATAGCCAGATATGCGGAGTTGGTAAAAGGCAAGACACCACGTAAACCCCAGCCTAAACCTGTCACCATGCGTCTCAGCGGACTTGACCTCCTCGACGTTACACCAGAATTGGGGTTTGTAAACGTTGGCGAGAGATGCAACGTTGCAGGGTCAAGAAAGTTCCTGAGACTGATAAAGGAGAAAAACTACAGTGAGGCTATCGGAATAGCACGAAGGCAGGTGGCTGACGGAGCCCAGGTCATAGACATTAACATGGACGACGGACTATTGGATGCTGAACAGGAAATGACAACGTTCCTCAATCTGATTGCTGCAGAACCTGACGTTACCAAAGTGCCGGTAATGATTGACTCTTCCAACTGGAATGTCATCAAGGCTGGACTAAAGTGCGTGCAGGGAAAATGTATAGTCAACTCTATATCCCTGAAAGAAGGAGAAGAAGTGTTCAAAAGTCATGCAAAAGACGTTCTGCGCTATGGGGCAGCCGTAGTGGTGATGTGTTTTGACGAGCAAGGACAAGCCACGTCATTTGAACGCAGAACGGAGATTGCGCAAAGAGCATATAATATTCTTACACAAGAAGTTGGCATGAATCCGTTAGACATAATCATTGACCCTAACGTGTTGGCAATAGCTACCGGCATGGAAGAACATGACTCTTATGCTGCCGACTTCATACGAGCTACCGAATGGATTAGGGAAAACCTTCCCGGAGCTCATGTCAGCGGCGGAGTCAGCAACCTCTCTTTCTCATTCCGCGGCAACAACTATATCAGAGAAGCAATGCATGCCGTCTTCCTTTACCATGCCATATCCAAAGGCATGGACTTCGGCATTGTAAACCCTGCGACAAAAGTGCTCTATAGCGACATCCCCTCTGACCAATTGGAAATAATCGAGGACGTGATACTTAATCGTAAGGCAAATGCTTCCGAGCGACTCATTGCACTCGCTGAGCAAATCAAGGCCGAAGCTGAAAGCCAAAAGGCTGAAGGCAATGACAAGAATATCGAGAAACAAGAAAAATGGCGTAACGAGCCATTGGAAAGAAGACTTGAATATGCCCTTGTGAAAGGTATCGGTGATTACCTCGAAGAAGACCTTGCTGAAGCACTTCAAAATTATCCGAAGGCAGTAAATATTATAGAAGGACCACTGATGGATGGCATGAACACCGTTGGTGAACTCTTTGGTAACGGAAAAATGTTCCTGCCACAGGTAGTGAAGACTGCGCGAACGATGAAGCAAGCCGTAAGCATACTGCAACCTTATATAGAGGCACAAAAGACTGAAGGAAGCGCAAAGGCTGGAAAGGTTATCATTGCAACTGTAAAGGGCGACGTTCACGACATTGGGAAAAACATTGTGGGAGTCATCATGGCTTGCAACAACTATGAGGTTATCGACATGGGAGTAATGGTGCCTGCGGAACAGATAGTAAAAAAAGCCATTCAGGAAAAGGCTGACATCATTGGACTCAGCGGGTTGATTACACCAAGTCTTGAAGAAATGGTCAACGTGGCACGTGAGATGGAAAAGGCTGGACTGAAACTGCCTATCATGATTGGAGGAGCCACGACAAGCGAGATGCATGTAGCACTGAAAATCGCGCCTGTTTATAGTGGACCAGTGGTATGGATGAAGGACGCGTCACAAAACCCTATCGTATCATCACAACTCCTCAATGACAAGGATAAGGAACTGTTGGAAGCGAACCTGAACAACAAATACTCACAATTACGCAGTGAATACAGTGAAAGTCAAAAACCATTGGCAAGTATTGAAGACGCAAGAAACAACAAGTTAAGATTATTCTGAAATTATGATAAAGACTATACTTTTCGATATGGGTGGAGTGGTCATTACCCTCGACCAGAAACAGGCAATCAAACGTTTCAAGGCTCTTGGACTTCATGATGCCGAACAACGGCTCGACGCTTATACCCAACAGGGGATTTTTGGTGACCTCGAGGCTGGAAAAATCAGTGACGAGGATTTCCGAAGGGAACTTGGATTACTCGTAGGACGGGAGCTCACCTGGGATGAATGTCGCCACGCATGGATGGGATATTGTGGAGGAGTGCCACAACGAAACCTCGACAAGATGGCAGAGCTTAGAAAGCGAGGCTACAGGGTCGTGCTACTTTCAAACACCAACCCATACATGATGTCATGGGTAATGAGCGACGAGTTCGACGGTAAAGGACATTCACTCGCCCACTATCTCGACGAGGCATATATGAGTTACAAGTGCGGTGCAATGAAACCTGACCCCATCTTCTTTAATGCTGTCATCAAAGGTGAAAAGCTCGTGCCGGAAGAGACTCTGTTCATTGACGACGGACCTCGTAATATCGAAGCTGCCAAAGCTCTTGGCATTCAGACTCTTCTCGTCAACAATGGAGAAGACTGGACAAACATAATCGAAGAAAAACTTTCAATCTAATTATGAAAACAAAAACTTTACTCTTCGTGTTACTTGTGGCACTTGCCGCCACTGCACAAACAAAACGCGAGTTCAGAGGCGCTTGGATTCAATGCGTCAACGGACAGTTCCTTGGCATGACAACCGAAAAAATGCAAAGCACACTTTCATTCCAGCTCGACGAACTGCAGAAAGACGGGTGCAATGCCATCATCTTCCAGGTAAGACCGGAATGCGACGCACTTTATCCAAGCAGCTTGGAGCCATGGAGCCGTTTCCTGACAGGACAACAAGGCAAGGCTCCCAGTCCCTATTGGGACCCGCTGCAATGGATGGTTGAACAATGTCACAAGCGAGGTATGGAACTGCACGCCTGGATTAATCCTTACAGGGCAAAGACAAAGACTACTTCACTACTGGCTTCCAACCATGTAGCTGTCAGACATCCCGAACGCGTGTTCTCTTACGATGGACAGTTTATTATGAATCCCGCACTTGAAGAAAACAGGATATATATATGCAATGTCGTTGCTGACATACTGAGGAGATACGATGTGGACGGTCTTCACATTGACGACTATTTCTATCCCTACCCTGCTGCAGGACAGACAATACCCGATGCGAAACAGTATAGCGAGATGTCTAACGGAATAAACAACATTGGCGACTGGAGACGATATAATGTGAATCTGTTCATCAAGCAGCTGCATGACACCATAGCCAAAGTGAAGCCCTGGGTGAAATTCGGTGTCTCGCCATTTGGAATATACCGAAATAAGAAAAGTTCTCCTATCGGTAGCAATACCAACGGACTGCAAAACTACGACGACCTCTATGCAGATGTGCTGCTTTGGATAAACAACGGTTGGATTGACTACTGCGTTCCACAGATATATTGGCAAATAGGTCATCCTACAGCCGACTACACAACACTTATTGAGTGGTGGAACCACAATGCAGGAGGAAGACCTCTGTACATCGGTGAGGACGTGGAGAGAACAGTAAAATATGCTGACCCGTCAAATGTCAACAGCCACCAGTTGCCTGCCAAGATGAACCTGCACCAGCAATTGCACAACGTAAAAGGAACTGTTCTTTGGTATGCAAAAGCTGCTGTCGATAATGTTGGCAATTATGGCACTCTTTTGCGCACCAACTATTGGCGCACACCAGCACTACAGCCATTGATGCCTTTTATAGACAATAAAGCGCCCAAGAAGCCAAAGAAAGTAAAGCCCGTTTGGACTTCTGACGGCTACATGCTTTTTTGGACGGCTCCCAAGGGCAAAGGATGGAAAGACGAAGCTACCAAATATGTGGTTTACCGTTTTGGAAAGAATGACAGGATTAACTATGACGATCCTACAAAAATCATAACCATCACCACGGACACTTTCTGCAAGCTCCCTTATGACAACGGAAAGGAAAAATACACTTATTCCGTAACTGCCCTCGACAGAATGCAGAACGAAAGCAAACCTGCAAAAACAAAAGTAAAACTATAAAGGGATTAAACGCAATGGCAGACAATAATACGACAAAACAACGACGCACAAGCAAACAAGCGCCTGTTGACAATACTTATGGGCATCTGCAACCTCAGGCTCTTGACGTGGAAAGAGCTGTATTGGGTGCGCTCATGATTGACAGGGATGCGTATGCCGTAGTGTGTGAGATTCTATATCCTGAGAGCTTTTATGAACAGAGGAACCAGCTCGTCTATGAGGCAATAAGAAACCTTAGCATGGCGGAAAAACCTGTTGATATGCTTACCGTTACAGATGAACTGGAACGTAATGGAAACATAGACAAGGTTGGAGGGCCTGTTTATATTGCCGAATTATCGTCAAAAGTGGCTTCATCAGCCAATATTGAGTATCATGCAAGAATAGTCGCACAAAAATTCCTGGCAAGACAACTTATCTCTTTTGCAAGCGTTATTGAGACTAAGGCTTTTGATGGTACAGTAGATGTTGACGACCTCATGCAGGAGGCTGAGGGTTCGCTTTTCGAACTCTCCCAGAGAAACATGAAGAAGGACTATACGCAGATTGACCCTGTCATTTCAAACGCCATAGAGGTCATACAAAAAGCTGCCGCCAACAAGGACGGACTAACTGGTGTTCCCACCGGCTACCATAAGCTTGACGACATAACAAGCGGCTGGCAACCTTCTGACCTTGTCATCATTGCAGGTCGTCCTGCTATGGGTAAGACTTCGTTTGCTCTCTCTATGGCTAAGAACATCGTTGCCGATTTTCGTGTACCGACAGCCTTCTTCTCTCTTGAAATGAGCAATGTACAGCTTGTGAATCGTCTAATTTCAAATTGCTGTGAAATACAAGGAAGCAAAATACTTAACGGACAACTAAAGCCTGACGAATGGGACCGTCTTGACAAACGAATAAACAATCTCCTTGGCGCACCACTGTACGTCGATGACACGCCAGGACTATCCGTCTTCGAATTGCGCACGAAGGCACGACGCCTTGTCCGCGAGCATGGAGTAAAACTCATCATGATTGACTACCTACAGCTCATGAATGCCAACGGTATGCGTTTCAGTAGCCGACAAGAAGAAGTTTCAACCATTTCGCGTTCGCTTAAAGGACTTGCCAAGGAACTCGACATTCCAATCCTTGCACTCAGTCAGCTTAACCGTGGAGTCGAGTCGCGTGAAGGACTTGAAGGCAAGCGTCCACAGCTAAGCGACTTGCGAGAGTCAGGTGCCATAGAGCAGGATGCCGACATGGTGCTCTTCGTCCACCGACCTGAGTACTATCATATTTATCAAGACGAAAAAGGGCGTGACCTTCATGGTATGGCACAAATTATTATTGCTAAACACCGTAAGGGAGCAACTGGCGATGTGCTGCTAACGTTCCGTGGTGAATACACACGCTTTGAAAATCCCGAAGACTCTTCATTGCAACGTGCGCTTCCTGCCAATGAGGGCGAAATATTGGGTTCAAAGGTCAATGGCAATGACTTGCCTGTTCCTGACGCAGACTTCTCAGCTTTCGACCCGTCCTCAATGCCTCCCATTGAAGGACCGATGCCTTTCTGAGTCACTGAATAGACATAAAAAACGAAAGGTTGGAACAGGACGTTCCAACCTTTCTTATTATCAAAATCTAAAACTACGAACCTACTCAGGTTCACAAATATCGGTGCAAATATAGCGATTTTGTCAATAACTACCAAGTATTAGATAGAATATTTTATCGACAAGCTAAATATTTAACTCTTTTTTACAATACCTGCTGCTATTCTGCTGTTTTCTTTGCACACTTTCTTTTGGCAGGAGCTTTTGTGGCTGCTTTTGGAGTACTGTTAGCTGCTTTGGCTTTCTGTTTCTCTTCTGCAGCCTGCATTTTCTCAAGCTTTGTCTTCAGACGTACTATTTCCTTGTCCTTCATCTCAATCTCGTCGCCTTGATTGCGGATAGTGGTCATAAGTGCGTTAAGCTCCTCATTGTCGACTTCTTCTGGATAGAGTGCCTTTACGCGGCTTATGAAGTCGCCCAAGATATTCATATAGTTGGTGAAGGCATCAAAAGGACCGCTATAGATGCCACGGTCAAGACCTACATTAGAAGGCTTGGTGGTCATGAAACGGAAATTGTTGCTTGCCTGCAGATAATCCCAATCCTGTGAAAGACGTGGGTCGCTGACAATTCTCACACGGTCAGCAACGCCGTATAGCTTTTCGAAAGCCTCACGCTGCATGGCATTACCAAGCCAGCAACTTACGTCACGCTCCTCGTCAACCCATGACAGAGTGTCAGGCACGTCAATGGCAGCCACGCTCTTCATCTTTGCACAAATCTCCGAAGGTGTAGAGAATGTGATGCCCTTCTCGCGTGCACAAGCAGGCAGAGCCTTTAAGAACTCGAGAATATTTGACGACAGAGGTTGAGCCATACCTAATGCCGACAGTTCCATGAAAATGTTGATGAGCTGCTCTTCGTCAGGAAGTGAAGCGATGCGGTTGATATAGTTGTCAGCAAACAATGGATAACCTTCCCATTCGCTGTTGTTGAAACGCAATGAAATGTCGTCGCTCATTTCTACATCGCGAAGCAGGAGCTTGAGGTTAGGAGCAATGTTGCAATGGTACAGATAGTGTGGAGACTTCCATCCCAGCACGTGTTTTGCACCCTCGGTAAGCATACCCTTAAAGCCCATTGCCGCTACCTGTCCGCCAATGTCGTCGCTGTAAATAAGAGAAGAATTGCGCAATACGGTCGGTTCTTTTCCGAAATAGTCTTTCATTTTCTTACATTGCTTCTTCACGTCAGCAGCAAAAGCCTCTTCGTTGGCAAGGGAGGAAAGACCATGACTGTAAGGCTCGGCGAGGAATTCCACACAGCCAGTTTCATTGAGCTCCTGAAGCTTGGCGATAACCTGCGGTGCATGCATTTCAAGTTGCTCCATACCTACGCCAGAAATGGAGAATGTTACCTTGAACAGGTCTTTGTTGTCGCGAATCATATCGCCGATAGTGTTAAGAGCCGGTATGTATGAACGTTCGGCTATCTCGCTGATGCTTCTCTCGTTCTCATAGTCATCATAGTAGTAATGGTCGATGCCAATGTCGAAGAAGCGGTATCTCTTGAGATGAATAATCTGATGTATCTCAAAATATAAGCATATTGTCTTCATAATATGAACTTTAATAATCCTATAATTCTTTTTATTCTATAATTCTTTAATCCTTCAGACTGTTACCACCCTAAAGTTCTCAAGTATAGGGTGCGTATCCATGCTCCAACTTTTTCCCATGTAATCTGGTCAACTTCGCGTTTGCCTTCTTCCTTGAGATAAGAGAAAAGACTGTCGTTGGCACAGATGGAATAAATGGCATCGGCAAGGGCATGTATATCCCAATAGTCCACCTTGATGCAGTTGGTGAGGATTTCAGCACATCCACTCTGTTTAGATATGATTGAAGGTGTTCCGCATTGCATTGCCTCAAGTGGCGATATTCCGAAAGGTTCGCTCACTGACGGCATTACATATACATCTGAATCCTTCAGACACTCATATACCTGCTTACCACGCATGAATCCCGGGAAGTGGAAACGGTCGGCAATACCACGTTCTGCAGCAAGATAAATCATGGCATCCATCATGTCGCCAGACCCTGCCATGCAGAAGCGTACGTTGTTAGTGCGCTTGAGTACCATATTGGCAGCCTCCACGAAATACTCTGGTCCCTTCTGCATTGTGATGCGACCAAGGAAGGTGACAACCTTTTCCTTGTTGGTGTGGTCAGGACGTGGAATCTCGTCATATTCTTTCTTCAATGGATATACGGCATTGTGTACCGTGAAACACTTGCGTGGATCCTGGTGATACTGGTTGATAACGGTCTGACGAGTCAGTTCACTAACACACATGATGCAGTCAGCCCAATCCATACCATTCTTTTCTATAGAGTAAACCGTAGGATTAACCTTGCCGCGGCTTCTGTCGAAGTCAGTTGCATGGACATGGATGCAAAGAGGCTTGCCACTGACCTGCTTGGCATGGATACCTGCAGGATAGGTGAGCCAGTCATGGGCATGGATAATGTCAAACTCTTCAGTTCGAGCCACTTGTCCTGCAATAATCGAGTAGTTGTTGATCTCTTCGTGCAGGTTTCCCGGATAACCGCCGGCAAATTCCATCGCTCCAAGGTCGTTGACATTCATGTAATTGAAGTCAGCATAAATGTGGTCACGAAGCTTAAAATAATATTCCGGTGACATGATGTTGCCACAGCGGTTCTTGACATAGTCGTAGTCAACGTCACGCCAGGCAATGGGCACACAGTTCATCGCAACAATGCGGCATGCACTTGTGTCTTCATCACCAAAGGGACGTGGCAGACAGAGAACTGTTTCGATGTCACCCTGTGCATAAAGTCCTTGGCTGATGCCATAATTGGCGGTTGCAAGACCACCGAACACATGAGGAGGATACTCCCATCCAAACATTAATACTTTCATATTCTTGTCCTCCTGTTATTATTTCTGATATGTATATTGCAAAGCGAGAAGCTTGATGGAGCGCAGAATCTCTGCCACGTTCATGGCAAACGACATTCCTCCGCGACCGTGGAACGGCGGATTACCATCGAACAGTTCTGAAATAGAACCGAGAGCATGGTAGTTCATCTCATCCTCGTAACCTACCATCTGACGCTCGATAAAGCTCAGGCGGGTGTTCTTGTAAAGCTTAAGGCACGCCTCCATATAGAAGCCGCCAAGCCATGGCCATGCAGTGCCTTGGTGGTAGGCATAGTCACGCTGGGTCTGGTGTCCTACATACATTGGATTGTAGCCGCCACTCTTCGGTGACAACGAGCGTAGTCCCTTAGGCGTGAGCAACTCACGTGTGCAGACATCAAGTACTGACCTTTTCTGCTCTTTTGACAATGGTGAATAGTCAAAAGCCACTGCAAATATCATATTCGGGCGAACGCTCCAGTCAATCATGTTTCCGTCAACATAATCAAACAGGTATCCATAGTCATTCAGGAACGTGTTGACGAATGATTCGCCACAAGTCTTCGCCAGCTCTTCCAGTTCTGCCGACTCTTTCTCACGACCATTGACTGATGCAATACTTAAGTAGAACTTTAACGCGTTATACCAAAGAGCGTTAAACTCAACGATATATCCCGACCTTGGTACTACAGGACGGCCATATGCCGTGGAGTTCATCCAAGTCACTGCCTTGTCACGTCCGTTGCTGTAAAGGAGTCCATTGTCGTCAAGACGCAGGTTCGGATGTTTTCCGTCAAGGATGAAGTGTATGATTTCCTCAAGAAGCTTGCCATACATCTCCGTACACTTGTCGCGTCCTGCAAATTTTGCATATTGCTGAATCGACCAAATCGCCCATAGTGGTACATCTGGTTGCTCAATCTCATAAATCTTGCCAGACTGCGGCTTGCCTGCCATAAACTCTCTCAAAGCCCTTGAAGCTGTCTGCATAACGAGCTCGAAATAGTCTTGTTCGTCGATGGCTAGTGTCAGGCCGGGAAGGGAAATGAAAGTGTCGCGTGCACGGCACTTGAACCAAGGATAACCGGCAATAAGATAGCGTTCGTCGTTCTTTTCACGGATGTGGAACTGGTGTGCGGCATTTACCAGGCAATGGAAGAAATTGTCGCGTGGTGCACGGCTTTCCACTTCTTCGTCAAACAGTTTTTTAAGACTCCTTGTCTTTATTTCGCTTGTTGAAGCTGAAAAGACGATGCTTTCACCTTTCTTTATAGGCATCTCAAAATAGCCAGGCACGTAAAGGTCCTCGTTGGAAGCATAACCTCTTTCCTGTTCCTTTGGATACTCTATACCACGATACCAGTCAGGTTGGAACACGAACTTGTTTTCCTTGCTGAACTGCATGTAAAGATAAGGATACCCAGCATACATGCAAGTGCGTATGCCATTGTCCACTTCCTCGTAGGCACGGCTTGCCGTGGAGTTTTCGTGGGTAAATTGGCGAACGCTCCTGAATGCCATGAACGGGCGGAAACGCAGTGTTGTTGCCGAATGGGCATCAACAAGAGTGTAACGAAGCAGTATCCTGTCCTCATAGTGTTGGAACACCACTTCCTTTTTTAATACTACACCACCTACTCTATAGATGGTTGTTGGCACTTTGTCACAATCAAACTCTCTGATGTATTTGTGACCATTTGGACTGTAATTGTTCCCTTGATACTTGTGCAGTCCGAGATTGAACTCTGCACCATGTTGAATCACCGTTGCGTCGAGCGACGAGAGCAGGACGTGGTTGTCGTCGTCAAGTTCTGGAACGGGCACGACTAACAGTCCGTGATACTTACGGGTGTTGCAGTCAACAACTGTTGAACAAGCGTAGGCACCAGAGCGGTTAGTCCGCAACAATTCGCGACGCAGTGACTCTTCAAGATTGGTCATTACAGCTTTTTCGAATCGTAAATAACTCATAGTTCCTATATTAAGGTAATTGATACGATGTTAGTTGTACTATTGTTTTAAGTGAATCAGGAAGGGTTCATTTTTATTCGCCCTCCCTTATCCGTTCCAAAGTTAGCAATTTTGTTTCTTTCCACCAAATAAAATTGGAATTATTTACGAAAAAGATTGTTTTTTTACCAAAAATGAAATGATTTTTACAAAAAAAGGGGCTTCTTCGGAGTTTTTTTTGTAATTTTGCAACAAAATTAATGGCAACAGGTAAAATGATTGTAATCGACGAATGTAACAGACAGGATATAGCTGATTCCATTCCTGAGATATGGGATTTGTTAAGCATGGAACAAAAGGACATTCTTACAGGATCCGCCAATATAAGGCGTTTCAGTAAGAATGAGCTCATCTATAAGGAAGATGAATCACCGGAGTTTTTATTCTCCCTTATCAGCGGGAAGGTAAAGGTGTTCAAAAGTGGCGCTTTGGGGAAAACACAAATTGTGAGGCTTGTCAGTCCTGCAGGACTGTTTGGGTTCAGGGCGGCTTTCGCGGGTGAAAACTATATGACCAGTGCGTCTGCCTTAGAAGAATCCACGCTTTGTGCCATCCCCGTAAAAGTGATGAAGGATATCATTCGCCAAAATATCAACGTGGCAATTGTATTTATCAAGCAGCTTGCCTACATGTTGGGCGACGCTGATTTGCTTACTGTCAATCTTACCCAGAAACACATTAGGGCAAGAATGGCCGACTCTTTAATTAAGGTCAAGGAAAAGTATGGTGTTGAGGACGATGGAAACACTCTTTGCATCAATACCAGCAGGGAAGACCTTGCCAACACTTCTGGAATGACGACCAACAATGCCATACGCACCTTGTCAGCCTTTGCTACTGAAGGAATCATTAAACTTAACGGCAAAAAGATAAAGATTCTTGACGAGGAGAAACTGCAGGAAATCGCCTCAAGGGGATAGAGGCTATTGAGGGATGAGGAAATTGACCACCTCCTGCTCTACCGTTACGTTACATTGTCCGCACATACGCCCCAATAACCTTCCGTCAACACCGACCAAGGCATGCGAAGCCTTATGTATTTCCACACGGCGAGCACGGAAAGGCCTAACGCCACGATGGTTAAGGAAACGTCCCGTAAACAGCAGCCAAAAACCTTCAAGAAGCTGCATAAGTTCTGTTGACACCACTACCGACACATCGACCATGCCATTGTAAGGCACTGCATTGGGAGTCTGACCGTAACCTGGTCCACTGCCAATACAAACATTCATGACCTTACGTTCAACAATCTCATCATTAATTTTCAGTCGCATCTTATATTCCATGCGATGGAACACAAGAAGTATGGCAGACACAAGGAACGACAGTGACCTTGAACCCAACAGGCTTCGTGTCTGACGTCGCAGGTTCATCAAGTCTGCTATTAATCCGATGTTGATGCAGTTGATAAAATAGCGTCGGTGGTCTTCCCCGTCCTTGTTTTTATATGTCATGCAGCCTAAGTCGATAGTCCTGATTCGATGGGCTACCAGACTGTTGACGGTCGATGCCAGGTCGCTTTCCTTAAATCCCCAAAACTTTGCGAAGTCGTTGAGCACTCCATTGGGAATCATGCCGATAGCCACTCTCTTCCGAATGTCCTCGTCATATTCCATCAAACAGTTCACCGTGTCGTTGAGTGCAGTGTCTCCGCCAACGACGATTATCGTGCTATAACCATTGTTTATGAACATCTTTACAAGCCGTTCCACCCCTTGTGGCGACTCACTCTGTACAAGGTCATAAGCGACGTTTTTGCTCTTTAGCGTAGCTTCAAGGTTCTCACGGTGCTTTCGTGACTGTCTTGCCGAATGTTTTGGACAATACAAGATGCCCCAGGTGTTGCTTTTTACTTCCATAAGCTCTTTATCTGTTTAATTTTATCTTCGATGGGGAGTGATGAATCAATCCAATGTATCAACGTCCCACGTCGTTCCATACCTCTAAACCATGTCATCTGTCGCTTTGCAAATTGGTGGATTGCTATTTCAAGGCGTTGGAACATTTCGTCAAGACTGATGCGACCGATAACGTACTCGGTGACATATTTATATTCCAGTCCATAGTATATAAGGTCATCAGGTGATATCCCGCTGTCGAGAAGTCCGCGTATCTCTTCTACCATGCCTTCCTGAAGTCGTGATTTCAATCGGCGTGATATTTTCTCACGTCGTGTTTCTCGATCAATGGCCACCCCAATTACGAGAGAGTCAATCTGCGGTACGTCGGCGCTCTCCTGCGGATGTTCGCCGTTGAATATCTCTATCTCTATTGCCCTGATAGCTCTTTGTGCTGTATCGACATCTGTAGTGTTGTGCATTGTCGAGCCGTTATTCCGTTTCAGTTCTTCTAATATGGATGTAAGCTCGGCAAGCGTTTTTCCTTCAAGGCTTGTCCTAAGTTCCTTGTTTTCAGGCACTGCCGAAAGTCTATACCTTTTCAGTACCGATTCGAGATAAAGTCCTGTTCCTCCGCAAAGCACTACATTCTTTCCACGTCCGACTATGTCATTGTAAGCGTTTAGAAAATCATGTTGATACTGAAACAAGTTATATTTCGTGCCCGGTTCAACGATGTCAATCAGGTGATATGGAACCATGTGTCCGTCAACGTGATAGTCGCCTAGGTCCTTGCCGGTACCGATGTCCATTCTCCTGTACACCTGTCTTGAGTCGGCACTGATTATTTCAGCTCCGATATCAGCGGCCAATCTTGCTGCAAGTTCCGTTTTCCCGCTTGCCGTAGGACCGAGTATAGTGACCATCTTCTTCTCCATAAACGAATATTTTGGGCAAAGTTACGAAAAAAAAACGAAACAGTGAAATAATTTGCAGAAAAAAACGCCCGGAAACTACTCCGGGCGTTAACTGAATAACAAAAGATTAAGGTATTATCCATTAACCTTCTTCATGTGTGCGATGAGCTCGAGCACCTTGTTAGAGTAACCGATCTCGTTGTCATACCAAGATACAACCTTTACGAATGTATCGGTAAGAGCGATACCAGCCTTAGCGTCGAAGATAGAAGTACGAGTGTCGCCGAGGAAGTCAGAAGAAACGACAGCATCCTCAGTGTAACCCAGAACACCCTTCAGTTCGCCCTCAGAAGCTTCCTTCATAGCTGCGCAAATCTCAGCATATGTAGCAGGCTTAGCGAGGTTTACAGTAAGGTCAACAACAGATACGTCGAGAGTAGGAACACGCATTGACATACCTGTCAGCTTGCCGTTGAGCTCAGGAATAACCTTACCTACAGCCTTAGCAGCACCAGTAGAAGATGGGATGATGTTGCCAGAAGCGGCACGACCACCACGCCAGTCCTTCATTGAAGGTCCGTCAACAGTCTTCTGTGTAGCTGTTGTAGAGTGAACAGTTGTCATCAAACCGTCGGTGATACCGAACTTGTCGTTCAGCACCTTGGCGATAGGAGCCAAGCAGTTTGTTGTACAAGATGCGTTAGAAACGAACTGTGTGCCCTTCTCGTACTTGTCGAAGTTTACACCGCATACGAACATTGGAGTAGCGTCCTTTGAAGGAGCTGACATTACAACGTACTTTGCACCAGCCTCGATGTGAGCCTGAGCCTTCTCCTGGGTCAGGAAGAGACCTGTTGACTCAACAACGTACTCAGCCTCAACCTCGTTCCACTTCAGGTCAGCTGGGTTGCGCTCTGCAGTCACACGGATCTTCTTACCGTTGACAATGAGCTGGCTGTTCTCTACATCAGCCTCAATTGTTCCTTGGAAAGCACCGTGCATAGTGTCATACTTCAGCATGTAAGCCAAGTAATCTACTGGACAAAGGTCATTGATACCTACTACCTGAATGTCGTCGCGAGTCTGAGCTGCGCGGAAAACGAAACGGCCGATACGGCCAAATCCGTTAATACCAATCTTAATCATTTTACTTCTTTATTATTTTAAAAGGGTTAATATATATATATCCATTTTTTTTCCAGAAAACATCATAATTCTTACTTTATGAAAGGAAAATGACCCTCTGAAAATCACTTTTTTCTCTATTTGGCTGCAAAGTTACAATTTTTTTTTTAATTTTGCATCAAAATCTAGTATAATTATTTTAAAAAAAATCAAACTATGGGTAAATTTATTAACGAGTTCAAGGAATTTGCCGTCAAAGGCAATGCTGTGGACATGGCTGTTGGTGTTATCATTGGCGGGGCTTTTGGCAAAATCGTAACGTCAATTGTTAACGACATTATCATGCCTCCTATCGGTTGGCTTATTGGTGGAGTAAACTTCTCTGACCTGAAATGCGAGCTGCCGACAGTTAAGATTGGCACAGAGGAATTGGCTGCAGCAACTATCAACTATGGCGCGTTCGTCCAGACTATCATCGACTTCACCATCATCGCCTTCTGTGTGTTCATGCTTGTCAAGGGCATTAACAAACTTGCAAAGAAGAAGAAGAAGGAAGAAAAGCCTGCCGCTCCTCCTGCTCCTTCCAAAGAGGAGTTGCTGCTTGCGGAAATCCGTGATTTACTGAAAGCAAAGCAATAATATATAATAAGGTGTAAGCGTAGAATTGTTTGTTCAAGGCATTCAAATATTAGCGAAACGATATTTTTATTGTCAAATCATAAAAAAAACCGCCAAAAAGTTTGCAGATTAAAAGAAAATGTGTAACTTTGCAGCCGTAAACTAATAAAACAGTAAGAATGAAGAGAATGAACAACAATACTTCGTGGTGGCGCAACTCGAGATTCAAATAATCGCGGGCTTTGTCGTCATACCCATATCAAAGATATATGAGAGGCTCATCGCACACGCGGTGAGCCTCTTTTTTTAGAATAATTGAATACAAAACAAATATGAAAAAATCGTTTTTAGTAGATGAGAAAGGCTTTTACGGGGAATTCGGAGGTTCGTATGTTCCGGAAATCCTGTATGCCACAGTAGAGAAACTGAGGGAGCAGTATCTGCCCATACTCGAATCGAAGGAGTTTCAGGATGAATACATGTCGCTGCTGCGCGACTATGTAGGACGTCCGTCACCACTGTATTTCGCACGAAGGATGAGCGAGCGCTATGGATGCCAGCTCTATCTGAAGCGCGAGGACCTCAACCATACGGGTGCCCACAAGATCAACAACACAATCGGTCAGATTCTACTGGCAAAGAAGATGGGAAAGAAACGTATCATCGCCGAGACGGGAGCCGGACAGCATGGTGTGGCTACGGCTACGGTGTGCGCATTGATGGACATGCCTTGCGTGGTGTATCAGGGTGCCCTCGACGTGGAGCGTCAGCACACCAACGTTGAAAGAATGAAGATGCTTGGAGCGGAGGTTAGACCGGTGAAGACGGGCAACTGGACGCTCAAGGACGCCACCAACGAGGCAATACGCGACTGGTGCTGCCATCCTTCCGACACATTCTATATCATCGGTTCTACCGTAGGTCCTCATCCCTACC